>NZ_JBIAHV010000003.1:244359-496947 GCF_042870895.1 Streptomyces sp. NPDC006294 | reverse complement strand
GCCGGGCCCTCACCATGCCCAAGCACCGAAACCGCGTCCCCTACCCGAAAGCTGACGACCAGCGACGTCTCATCATCCCAACTGAAAAGCGGAGGCTAGAGCCGGTTCCTCCACCAGTTGTCCGGTAAAGGCGCTCTCCGTATAGACGACCCGCGGCGCCTCGTCAAAGGTCATGTGGATGGTCGTTCCGTTGAGGAAGGCTGCCGCACCTGCCTCGAAGGGGAGCACCTGCACCAGCAGGCGCCGACTGGTTCGAGCCACTCCTACCAGTGTCGTGAGCTGCTCAGCCATGACGTCGCAGTCGCCGACGCGGACCCGAAGCGCAGACTCGTGCAGGACGACCCACAACAACGGCGCCGTTGGGCTGTCGAGAAGAGCTTGTCGGTCCATGCGGGTGCGGACCAAGCGCTCCACCACCTCCTGGGCTTCGAAGCGCTGGGCAGCGCTCACCAAGGCCCGCGCGTACCCCTCTGTCTGCAACAGCCCCGGCACCAGCATCGGCGCGTACTCGCTGATCGTGCGCGCCTGTTGCTCAAGCTCCGCCGCGTCCGCGAAGTACTCCGCGTGCTTGGACTTACGCGCCAGGTGGCACAGGCGCTGGAAGTGCTCGCCCGACTCGAAGACCTCGTCCAGCAGCCTCGACACGTCCGGCTGGGGCAGCCGCTTCGCGGCCTCGAACTGGCCGATGTACGTGCCGGAGCAGAAGACCCGCTCCCCCAGCTGGTCCTGCGAGAAGCCGCCGGCCTCACGTTTGCGGCGCAGTTCGGAGCCGTAGAAGGTCCGCGGCGATGCGTACGGGTCGAGCTGGTTCTGGATGGTCATCGGCCGCGTCCCCTCGGTGTGCCCACGGGCATGCGCGTTCCCCGCGCCGCCACGTCCTCGTGCCGGGGCGAACGCCTGCCCGCAACGCTGTTGTTGGCGCGCACCCCCTACTGAGCGTAGCGCGATGCGGTCACGCTGTGAGCATGAACCGAAACACCCAACCCCGTCCGTCCGCCGACGCTGCCGCCGATCACGTCTCCTCCACCGAGTCGGCCATCGCGGCCAACCCACTGGCCACCGCGCTCGTCGCCGTGGACGAGCTCGCCGAGGTGCTGCACCGACTCGGCATCACGCTGCCGTCGCTCAGGCCGGACCTCGCCTCGTGCACCACGACCACGGCCCCGCGCCCGCTCATCGAGCTGGGACGGGTCAATCTCTACACCGCCGCGCTGCTGACCGCCGCCCTGCGCACCGCGCATACGGCGTCCACGGCAGCCGACGCGAACACCGGCCCGGAGGCGGGCGGCTCCGTGTGAGCGGGTGCCCCCCGCCGGTCCCGGTCGGCTCCGTCGCCGTGGACGGGCGGACCGGCCGGATCGGCGAGGTCATGGGCTTCGTGGGGCCGTACGTACAGCTACGGCCCCTCGGGGGCGGCCGGGAGTGGGACGCGACGCCGGAGGCGGTCCGTCCGGCGTCGCCCGAGGAGCGACTGCGCGCCGCGCTCTCCGTGATCAATGCCCGAAGCAGCCGCGGCCCGCTCCTCCCGCTGCCGCCTCCGCCGTCGGCTATGCCGCCTGGTCCTGCCCCGGGTCGTTGACCACCCATGCGTGGTTGAGGCGGATCCACTCCTCGCGGTCCTCGAGTGCGACCGTCGCGTCGTCCAGCCGTGGCGCGGCGGTCGGATCCGACAGCGGGCTGAGCAGCCACAGACCGCGTCCGCCGGCACTGCCGCTCCGCCGGGCCCGGTCCGCGATGCGTTGCAGGACACCCATGCCGCCGTAGCGGGCCATGACGGACCCGTCGTGCAGGAGAAGGGGCCTTGCGCCTGTACCCGGTCCCGGCCGGCGGGGGCCGACTCCGTCGCCGTCGTCAGCGGGCTCCGCCGCCAGTCGGCGCAGCAACTCCTTCTCGACGTCGCCCCAGGCTGCCGCCGTGTACTCGCCGAACTTCATCGCGTCGCGTGACCCCGGCTCTGCGTTGTCGGCCTCCAGGATGGTCTCCCAGGTCGGTCTGGGACGCGCCTCCACCAGGCGGCGCAGCGAGGTGAGGAACAGGACGCTGACGTCCACCGGCTCGGCCCGCCACTCGCGTCCCGGTTCGGTGAGGGTCTCCAGGGCCATGCGCTGATCGTCGTAGCGGACGGTCAGGAGCCGGAAGCCGGGACGCGTGGCCGATTCGACGAGCTGGGCGTTGGCCCGCAGGCGGAGCCGCTGCTCCGGATCCCGCACCGTCCAGTGGTCGGTGACGGGGGCCCCCGTGAGGCGGCGCCGGGTGACGGCCGAGGTGCGGTCCGCGGTGCTCTCGCCCCGCTCCGGCAGGAACACGCCTCTACGCGGCTTGCGGCGGGTCTGCCACGTGAGTGGGAAGCCCGCCTCGCGCAGCAGGTCGCCGAGAGGCTTGGGGGTGTCGGGCAGTCGGGTCGTCAGGTCGGGGAAGCGGGTGCGGACGCGCTCATGGACGGTTTCGATGGTCAGCCCGTCCTGCTCTGCCCAGGACTTGCCCGCGAGCGGAAGGAACAACCCCGCCTGGGTGAGGCGCAGGGCGCGCACCGGTTCAAGGCCGCGGCTGTAGATCTCCAAGCGTGGATTGACCGCTGCATCCTCGGAGGCGGCTGCCGCCAGGGTGACCATGCGCGCCTCGTCCAAGGAGATGTGGGTACCCGGTACGAGGTTGTGGAAGGCTGCGTCGGCGGCCACGATCTGTTCCAGCACGGTGGCTGGGCTTGCCAGTACGTCACGGGCGGCGAGCTGGTCGGCCGCCTTGCCGAGTCGGTCGGCGTAGTTGAGGAGCGCAGGGCCCGACGGGGTGTCCGGGGCATCGTTGCCCTCGTCGACCTCCAGGGCGAGCAGCATCCGGTTGGCACCGGCGTCGCCGTGCCGGCGGCTGCGCATCCGTCTGGGGGTGAGTGCCCAGTCGACCTCGTAGGCGGCGCGGGCGGCGGCGAAGCCGAGGGCGCGGCGGATTTCGGGGGCGCGCTGGGTGACACCGCGGCGGCCGACGAGGGCTTCGCCTAGTTCGGTGACGGAAGCGACTCGGCCGAGCGTCGCCAGTATTTCCACCGCCTCGTCGCGCAGCGCGACCAGGACGGGGTTCTTGGCCCAGCGCTTGCGCTGCGCGCCGAGGATCTGGGCGATGCGGCCCTCGGTGACCTGCTCGCTGGTGAGCGGGGCGACCGACTTGTTCAGTGGCCAGTCCGGCAACTGACTGGGGACCGGGCCACCCGTTTCATCGGGCAGGCGCAGCAGCAGTCGGACGGCTTCGATCTCGGTGGCGTTGCGGCCCTTGGGAGCGGGCTTCGGTACGAGGAGCGAGACGAGGGCGTCGAGGGTGACGCGGCGCAGGGCGCGGTCGTCGCCCTCCTCCCGGTCGGCAAGGGCCTCGGCGATCTCGTCGGCCGAGTCGGAGCGTTCGCCCGCGGACAGTGGGGACGGTTCGGGGGCGTCGAGAGCCAGTCGCCACTGCTTGATGCGGCGGTTGATCTCATCACGGGTTCGGTGGCCGAGGCCGGGCTGGTTGACCAGGCGGCGGGTGGAGTAGTCGAGGAGGTCGCCGACGGTGTTGAGGTCGAGACCGTTGAGGAACGACACCGCACGAGGGGTGAGACCTGCGACGAGCAGCCGGGTGTCGCGGTCGGCCTTTGCGGCGTCCGCGTCCAGGCGGGAGGCGTCGTCGGCCGTCTCGTCCGGGGGCAGGATGCCCACAGCCTGCCCGGTCTCGTCGGTGCCGTCCTCGGGGTGGCCACTGGAGCGGGCCGGGACGGGCTGGTCGGCGAGGGCGAACACGCGCTGCCAGGCACGCTGCATCTCGTGGAGGTCGGCGAAGCGCTTGCGGGCGTCACGGTGGAGCGCGGTGCGGAAGAAGTCCGTGAGGCCCTCGCGCACGGCGGAGTCGAAACCGTCCGAGGCGATCTTCGGGTAGGGCCACTGCTTCGGGTCGGTGTCCTGCGGCCGGACCGAGCCGTCCCCCCACTGGGGCAGTTCGCCGGAGGCCATCTCGTGGAGCGTCGCGGCCAGGGCGTAGCACTCGGCGTGGGCGTCGTAGCGGCCGCGGGTGATGTCCTTGTCGACGAACGGGTCGAGGTATCCCTCGGTGCCCGCCTTGGTGGCGCGGACGTCGATGCCGGCCAGGGAGAAGTCGAAGAGGACGAGCTGGCGGGTGTTGTTGGTCCGCACCCGGATGGCGATGTTGTCCGGCTTCAGGTCGCGGTGCCAGATGCCCTCGCCGTCGAGGAAGTCGACGGCCGCGAAGAGGTAGGTGGCGTAGGTCTCCAGCTGGTCGGTGAGGAGACGGCCCCGTTCGCGGAGCTGACGGGCGACGGTGGAGTCGCCGGCGTGGTCGAGGACGAGGACGGTGCGCGGGCCGATGCGGATCGGCTCGTCCACGGCGAGGTGGATGACCTTGGAGTCGTTGCGGAGCTTGGACAGGACGTCGGCCTCGCGGCGCAACGCCTCGGAGTACTTGTCGGCCCGGGCGATCTTGAGGACGACCTTGTTCTTGCCGTCCTTGTCCTCGCGGGTGAGGTCCTTGGCGAGCAGCGCACGGGAGGTGGAGCCCTGACCGAGGCTGCGAAGGATCTCGAAACGCCCCCCGCCGATGACATCGCCGGGTGCGGCGTCCAGCGGGTCGCCCTCCTCGACGGCGGCCGGCTCGGTGAGCGGCGCACCGACGGCGTGGGGGGCGAGGTCGAGGTCGACGGCGTCGAGCGACTCCAGGAACTCCGCGGCGGTGCGCGGGCGGAGAAGGGGGTTGTAGTTCGTCGCGTTCTGCACGAGCTCGTCGACGTAACCGGACAGGCCGTCGACGAGGGCCGAGGGGGTCAGGCCGTTGCCCTGTTGCAGTCGGGCGCCGAGTTCGGCCTGGCTCGGGGCCGGCGGTCGTCCGGTGAAGATCAGGTAGGCGAGGACACCGAGGCCGAACATGTCGAGGGCGACGGGGTCAGGGGTGCGGGCGGTCAGCTCGGGCGCAAGATACGGGTCGGCGGCCTCTGACACGTAGGCGGCCAGGCTGTGCGAGGGGACTATCTCGTGGCCGGTGCTCAGCGTGCCTCCGGAGCCGCCCTGGCCTCCTGTGGTGCGGGGCCGTCGCACAGCCGTCTGCCATTCGGCGAGCTGCAGGACGGGCCGCAGCCAGCGGTCCTCGTCGCTGCCGCCCCGGCGGCGCGGGCCGGGCAGGACGTGGACGGCCCGGGCGTGCAGGGCTCGGTGGTAGAGGCGGTGACGGTGTGCGTAGTGCACTGTCTCGGCAAGCTGGCGCAGCAGAGCAGAGCGGGCCTGGGCGTCGAGGCGGTCGCCGTACTGGAGGAGGTAGTCGTCCAGGCGCAGGGTCTGCGGGTCGTACTCGTAGAGCAGAGCGGGGCCCGCGCTGTGCCCGTTCTCGTCGAAGTTCTCCAAGGCGACGAGTCCGGGGTGGCCGAGGCCGTCGAGTGCCTTGGCCTCACGCTCGGCGGTGTGGCTGATCGACTGACGGGTCGGGAGGTCGGCGCCGCGCTCGCGCAGATAGATGCGTACGCGGCGGGTCCGGCGCAGCGACTCGTGGCGGCCCAGGTAGTCGGCCCAGTTCGGGCCGGTGTCGAACGGTGTGCGGTCGAGCTTGTAGGGGCCGAGGTGGTACTCCGCGTCGGAGCGGCCGATGCCGACGCTGTCGAGGATCTTGCCGAGCTGCCGGGAGAACTGCGGGTCGACCCCCCCGTGGAGATCGCGTGCCGGGCGCTTCAGCTCGCGGAGGATGTCGGGCAGGCCGGTGTGGCCTTCCTTCCCGAAGACGCCTGCGAGGTCGTTGGGCGCGAGGCGGACACGCAGGCCGGGATTGGTGAAGTAGACGATCTCCTGGACGTACGGGGCGGGGCGGCGGATGCCCGCCCGGTCCATCGCGTCTTTGATCAGCCCTTTGAGCTCCTTCGCCTTCTGGTTGGCGAGGTGGCGGGGGTTGCGGTGCACACGGGTGCGGCCGTCTGACAGCGTCTGCACCCAGCTGGAGCCGGACGAGGCGACCGTGCCCTGCCAGCTCTTCAGCTCGACCAGGTACAGCGCGGAGGGGGCGGCGACCAGCAGATCGACTTCGCGGACATGCCCGCTGTGCGCGGTGAAGGTGAAGTTCGACCAGGCGCGATAGGGCTCGTCGTCGGGCAGCAGCTCCTTGAGATGCAGCAGCCCGCTGCGCTCGTGCTGGAACTGCGACTCGGTGAGTGTGGTCCACCGGCCGTCTCGCATTGCCGCGATCGCCCCTCTCCTTGTTCAGGTCCTGTGGCTGCCTATCAGCCGACGTACCAGCGTATCGGCCACGACGGACACGTCGGCGGGCGGCTGCACGCTGCATTTACGCGTGCGTGGCAACAGATCACGTGTTGGCACTGTGCAGGCCGTTTGCCGCCGCGCCTGGCCTAGGGTTGGGCCCATGCCGCCGTACAAGCTCTCTGAGGTGACCGTCGAAGGGTATGCCTCCATCCGGTCCAGCACTCTGGAGCTGGGGGACGGTGTCACCGTGCTCGTGGGGGCCAACGGTGCGGGCAAGAGCAATGTCGTCGGGGCGCTGGAGCTGCTCGGCCGGATGGCGGACGGCGATCTTGCACTCGAGGTGGGGCTGCGGGGCGGGGCCCAGGCTCTGCAGTTCGCCGGGCCGGGTGCGGACAAGGGCATCCGGCTGAAGGTCAGCGCTTCTCCGTACCGCTATGAGGCACACCTGCTCCCAGCGGCGAACGACACGTTCGTCTTTGGCGAGGAGAAGGGCCACTTCAACGAGTGGGGCCACCCCCTGGTCGAGGACTTCGGGCGCGGCCACCGAGAGTCACTGCTGCGGGAGAAGGAAGAGGAACAGCTGTCCAGGCTGGCGGGCCCGGTGCGCTCCATCCTTGCGGGCTGCCGTGTCTTCCACTTCCAGGACACAGGGCGGGAAGCACCCGTCAAGCGTTTCAGCCACACCGCGGACAACGAGTCGCTGCGGCCGGACGCGGAGAACCTTGCGGCGTTTCTGCTGCGCATGCGCGAGGGAGAGCCAAGGGCATACCGGCGCATCGTCCGGGCTGTGAAGTCGGTCGCGCCGTTCTTCCGGGACTTCGTGCTGGCCGAGGAGCCAGGAGGAAGAATCCGGCTGCGCTGGACGCAGGAGGGCGTGGACGCGGTCTTCCCTGCCGAGGCACTGTCGGATGGCACGCTGCGGTACATCTGCCTGTGTGTCCTGCTCCTGCAACCCGATCCGCCGGCGCTCCTCACGCTCGACGAACCGGAGTTGGGACTGCATCCATTCGCGGTGGTCCAGCTGGCCGACATGCTGCGAGCGACCGCGGTACGGTGCCAGATCGTCATCGCCACGCAGTCTGTGACCCTTCTCAACCAGTTCTCACTCGACGATGTCGTGGTAGTGGAGCGGGAGGACGGGGCAAGCGTGCTCAGGCGACCGGAGCGTGAAGCCCTCCAGGAATGGCTGGAGGACTATTCGCTCGGTGAGTTGTGGGAGAAGAACGTCCTCGGTGGCCGCCCCTCGCCGGAGCTCCCCTTTCGGAGCCGCCCGGCATGATCACAGTGGGGGTGCTGTGCGAGGGGCAGACCGAAGAGAACATGGTCAACGACTTCCTTGGCCCTGAGCTCTTCCAGTTCGGCATCAGTTTGGTGCCCACGATTCTTCTGACCAGGACCGCTGCCGGGGGGACGACCGGGCGTGGCGGGGTCAGTAAATGGTCCAAGATCGAAAAGGACCTCCGAAACCGCCTCAACAGCAGCCCTCACTGGGCTGCAGTCACCACTCTGCTCGACTACTACGGCTTACCTCA
This sequence comes from Streptomyces sp. NPDC006294, assembly GCF_042870895.1. Taxonomy (NCBI): domain Bacteria; kingdom Bacillati; phylum Actinomycetota; class Actinomycetes; order Kitasatosporales; family Streptomycetaceae; genus Streptomyces; species Streptomyces sp. NPDC006294. Next base: position 489,200 of record NZ_JBIAHV010000003.1, on the reverse strand, counting down.
GGACACTCCCGGCATGGCCGACCGCCCCGCCACGACGGCACGGGCCAAGGTCGAGCATGTGGAACGCCGGATCGCCGAGCACATCGGCCATCCCCGTTTCATCCCGTATCTGGCCCTGCATGAGACGGAGGCCTGGGTTTTCGCAGCTGCGGAACAGTTGGCCTACTGGACAGAGGACCCGGCACTCGGGCAGAAGGTGCAAGGCGTCGCCGATGCTCTCGGGGGGCCGGAACAGGTCAACGAGAAGCCTGAAACAGCACCGTCCAAAAGGCTGTTGAAGCTCTACCCCGAATACATAAAGACGTTTCACGGACCGGCCGCGGTGACGGACCTCGGGCTGGCTGACCTGCGAGCGTCTTGTCCGCATTTCAGCACCTGGATCGAAAAATTGACCAATTTGACTACTATGTGACGTGCATCGAAACCAGCGGTTGACCGCGCGTAGTCCCATGGCCAAGGATCGCGGCCCATGAAGCGGAACTCGTCCGGCCGGATACTGGTCCACGCCCGCAACGCGGCGATGACGCTCGTCGCCCTGCTGCTGCTGATCGCGGGCGTGTGGGCGTCGTGGGGCACCGCGCAGCACATCCTGCTGTCCAAGGGCCGTGAGCACGGCACGCTCGCCGTCTCGCGCTGCGACGAGGACGTCTGCACGGGTGCGTACGCGCCGCGGGCTCCGGCGCCCGAGCGTGCGAAGGTGACGATCGAGAGGTCGGTCGCGGTGAAGAAGGGCACGACGCTGGCCGTCGTGCTGAAGCCGGGGACCACCGAGGCGGTGCGTACGGGACCGGGGGGCGGTCTGTACGCCTGGGTGCCGCTGGGCGGGGCGCTGCTGCTGGCGGCCCCGGTGCTCGGCGGCGGGCTGCGGCTGACGCGGACCGCCTGGGGTGCGGCAGGTGCGGGCGGCGCACTGCTGCTGGCGTCGTTCCTGGCGCTGTGAGCGGCCAATCTTCTTACCGGACGGGCGCATTCACCTTATCGTTATCAGGGACTATCGGGATGAGTCGGCACCCTTGTTACAGAAGCGGCGCGCGAGGCTTGACCTGCCCTCCCGTTCATGATGACGCTTAGCCGCCCCCCACGGCTTCCTCCCTCTCACCCATGGACTCCCCTATGCGCATTCTTCGTTCCACCGGCGCCGTGGTAGCCGCAGCGGCGCTTTCGCTGACGGCCGCTCCCGCCGCCTTCGCGACCAACGGCGACAACGGCAACGTGAAGATTCACGATGCCGTGACCGGTGAGTTCGACCAGCGGAACGTGCCGAAGGTCTGCACTTTCTACCTCGACGGCTTCAAGTTCGACGACGCTCAGAAGGTCGACTGGCACATCGAGGCCTGGGCGAAGAACGAACTCGAAAAGGGCGAGGTCGTGAAGTCCGGATCGCTCACCCTCGACGGCTCCGGCCACGAGCGCACCGAGGTCATGACTCTGGCCGACGGCCAGTACAAACTGTTCTGGAACTTCGACGGCGAGAACGGCCGCGCCAAGCACAAGGTCTTCAAGGTCGACTGCCCGGACGCCGAGACTCCGGGTGGCGACAAGCCGGGTGACGACAAGCCGGGTGACAAGCCGGGTGACGACAAGCCGGGCGACGACGGCGACAAGTCCGGTGAGGACGCCGGCAGCACGCCGTCCGCCCCGGCGGAGTCGGGCGACGCCACGGACCCGGCGGCTTCGGAGAGCCCCGCGGCCGACGTCGCGGGCGACCTGGCCGAGACCGGCAACGGCGCGCCGATCGGCGTGCTCGCCGCGGTCGCGGCCGCGCTGGTCGCCGGTGGCGGCTACCTGGTGGCGCGGCGCCGTACGGCCCGTCAGCACTGACGCACCGATGAACGGCAGTGCCCCCCACCTTCGCTGAAGGTGGGGGGCACTGCCGCGTCGCCGTGGTTCAGCCGGTGTTGCGCAGTCCGGCGGCCACTCCGTTGACGGTGAGCAGCAGGGCGCGGGACAGCAGCGGGTCCGGCTCCTCGCCGCGTGCGGCGGTGTCGCGCTGGCGCTTGAGCAGCGCGACCTGGAGGTAGGAGATCGGGTCCAGGTAGGCGTCGCGGATGGCGAACGTCTGCTGGAGCACCGGGTTGGAGCCGAGCAGTTCTTCGTGCCCGGTCACCTTCAGCACCTCGCTGACGGTGAGGGCGTGTTCGGCCTCGATGGTCTCGAAGACGTGCTTCAGATGACCGGGCACCAGGGTGTCGACGTAGTGGCGGGCGATCCGCAGGTCCGTCTTGGCCAGCGTCATCTCGACGTTGTCGAGGAAGTTGCGGAAGAAGTGCCACCGCTCGTGCATCTCGGTCAGGACGGTGTCGAGACCCGCTTCGCGCAGCGCCCTGAGACCGGAGCCGACGCCGAACCAGCCGGGCACGATCTGCCGTGACTGGGTCCAGCCGAACACCCACGGGATGGCCCGCAGTCCGTCGAGCGAGACGCCCGAGCCGGGGCGGCGGGAGGGCCGCGAGCCGAGGTGGAGCTCGGCGAGCTGGTCGACGGGGGTGGAGGCGAGGAAGTACGCCGGCAGGTCCGGGTCCTCGACCAGTCTGCGGTACGCGGCGTGCGCGGCGTCGGAGACGGTGTCCATGGCCGCGTCCCAGCGGGCGAGCGACTCGTCGGACTGGCGCGGCGCGGTGTGCAGGGCGGAGGCCTGGAGCGTGGCGGCGACCGTCAGCTCGAGGTTCTCCCTGGCCAGGGACGGGATCAGATACTTGTCGGAGATGACCTCACCCTGCTCGGTCACCTTGATCTCGCCCTCGAGGGTGCCCCAGGGCTGGGCGAGGATCGCGTCGTGCGAGGGGCCGCCGCCGCGGCCGACGGTTCCGCCGCGGCCGTGGAAGAGCCGCAGACGGACGCCGTAGCGGTGGGCCACGTCGCGCAGCCTGCGCTGGGCGCGGTGGATCTCCCACTGGCTGGTGGTGATGCCGCCGAACTTGGAGGAGTCCGAGTAGCCGAGCATGACCTCCTGGACGTCGCCGCGGAGCGAGACGAGCCGGCGGTAGGAGGGGTCGGCGAGCATGTCGTCGAGGATGACGTCGGCGGCCTTGAGCTCGTCGGTGGTCTCCAGCAGCGGCACGATGCCGATCTTGGCCCAGCCGGCGTGCAGGTCGACGAGGCCGGCCTCGCGGGCGAGGACGGCGGCGGCGAAGACGTCGTCGGCGCCCTGGCACATCGAGATGATGTACGACTCGATGACCTCGGGCCCGAACCGTTCGAAGGCTTCCTTGACGGTGTGGAAGACGCCGAGGGTCTTCTCGCCCGCGGCGTCCAGCGGGGCCGGGGTCGGGGCGAGCGGGCGGCGGGAGCGGAGCTCCTTGGCGAGCAGCTTCTGCCGGTAGTCGCGCGGCATGTCGGCGTACCGCCAGGACTCCTCGCCGAGCCGGTCGAAGAGCTGGCCGAGTGCGTGGTGGTGGGCGTCGGCGTGCTCGCGTACGTCCATGGTGGCGAGCTGGAGGCCGAAGGCGGACAGGGTGCGGATGACGCGGTCCATCCGGCCGTCGGCGAACAGGCCGCCGCGGTGGGCGCGCAGCGAGGTCTGGACGAGGGTGAGGTCGGCGATGAGCTCGGCGGTGCCGAGGTAGTCGCGGCCTTCCTCGTGCGGGGTGCCCTTGGCGAGGCGTTCGCGGGTGTTGACCAGCTTCTGGCGGATGCAGGTGGCCTTGAGCCGGTAGGGCTCCTCCGCGTTGAGGCGCTTGTAGCGGGGGCTGATCTCGGGCAGCCGCTCCAGGTCGGTCTGGAGGGAGGCGAGCAGTTCCTCGGTGGCCCCGGCGTAGCGGATCGAGTTCGACAGCAGGCCGCGGAGGTAGTCGATGACCTCGATGGCGTCGGTGATGCCGTGCTCGTGCTGGAGGATCAGCACGTCCCAGGTGACGGCGGGGGTGACGTTCGGGTTGCCGTCGCGGTCGCCGCCGATCCAGGTGCCGAAGGTGAGCGGCCGGGTGCCCGGGGGCAGCTCGACGCCGACGCGCTCGAGCTCGGCGGCGAGGTCCTCGAGGACGTCGCCGACGGCGCCGGTGTGCAGCTCGTCGAGGTAGTAGATCGCGTTGCGGGCCTCGTCGGCGGGCTCCGGGCGGACGACGCGCAGTTCGTCGGTCTGCCAGATGAGGTCGATGTGCTCGGCGAGCCGCAGGTCGTGGCGGCGGCGGTCGGCCGCGAGGCCCGGGTTCTCCAGCAGTTCGGCGATGCGGCGCAGCTTGTTGAGCACGGAGCGGCGGGCCGCTTCGGTGGGGTGGGCGGTGAAGACGGGCCGTACGTTCAGGTTCTTCACGGTCTCGCGCAGGTGCTGCGGGTCCGCGTCCTTGAGCCGGTCGGCGGTGCGGGCCAGCAGGCCGCCCTCGGCGGCGCGCTTCTCGCGCATCTCGTGGCCGCGGTGCACCTGCTCGGTGACGTTGGCGAGGTGGAAGTAGGTGGAGAAGGCGCGGACCAGCTTGGCCGCGGTCTCCAGGTCGGTGTCGCCCAGCAGCTCTGCTGCTGCGGCACCGTCGGTGCGTGTCAGCGCGCGGACCCGCTCGACGAGGTCGAGGAGTTCGGGACCTTCCTGGCGGACGAGGGTCTCGCCGAGAAGATCGCCCAGTCGGCGGATGTCGGCGCGCAGTTCTGCACTGGCGGTGGGTGTCTGGTCGGCACTGCTCACAGGTGCGGCTCCTTGCAGTGTTTGAGCACGTCTGGAGGGGTACTGGAGGCTTGCGGACCGCGCTGTCCGACGTCACCCAGGATAGGTGTCCATTTCCTCCGCGTGGTCCGCAGGTCTCTTGCCGCGCCGCCGGGCACTGCCATACTTACGATGCCGTAGGTTACGCACCCGTAGCCAGGCGCCCGTCCCCTCTCTCCCCACCCCCAGGGAAGCCACATGACCACAAGTCCCGATCTGCTGGACGATGCCCCGAAGACCCCTGACCCCGACGTCGCCTACGCGACCCTCAGTGGTGACAGCAAGCGGTCGATCGAGCAGATCGCCCTGCTGCTGTTCATCACGGTCCCGTTCCTGGCCGTTCTCGCGGCGGTGCCGCTGGCCTGGGGATGGGGGGTGAGCTGGCTGGACCTCGGACTGCTGGTGGCGATGTACTACATCGGCTGCCACGGCATCACGATCGGTTTCCACCGGTACTTCACGCACGGTTCCTTCAAGGCCAGGCGGCCGCTGCGCATCGCACTGGCGATCATGGGCTCCCTCGCGGTCGAGGGGCCGCTGGTGCGCTGGGTGGCCGACCACCGCAAGCACCACAAGTTCTCCGACGCGGAGGGCGACCCGCATTCGCCGTGGCGGTTCGGCGAGAGCGTGCCCGCGCTGATGAAGGGCCTGTGGTGGGCCCACATCGGGTGGATGTTCGACGAGGAGCGGACGCCGCAGCACAAGTACGCCCCGGATCTGATCAAGGACCCGGCGCTCCGCCGGATCTCGCGCGACTTCATCTACTGGACGGCGCTCTCGCTGGCGATCCCCCCGCTGGTCGGCGGGCTGGTGACGATGTCGTGGTGGGGCGCGTTCACCGCGTTCTTCTGGGGCTCGCTGGTCCGGGTGGCGCTGCTGCACCATGTGACCTGGTCGATCAACTCGATCTGCCACGCGGTGGGCAAGCGCCCCTTCAAGTCGCGCGACCGCTCGGGCAACGTGTGGTGGCTGGCGGTCCTGTCGTGCGGCGAGTCGTGGCACAACCTGCACCACGCCGAGCCGACGAGCGCCCGGCACGGTGTGCTGCGCGGGCAGCTCGACTCCAGCGCGCGGCTGATCCGCTGGTTCGAGAAGGCCGGCTGGGCGTACGACGTGCGCTGGCCGCAGCAGTCCCGCATCGACGCCCGGCGCACCGGCTCCGAGGCCGATGAAACCCGCCGCGAGGATGATGCCGCGAAGACGGCATGATTGACGTCGTGGCGAGTGACGGAAGTATCGGCAGTCCGGACAAGACCAGGGTGCCCGGCGGCAGGCGTGCCCGCCGCGTCCGCATGACGGGCGCCGAGCGCCGTGAGCAGCTGTTGGACATCGGCCGTGCGCTGTTCGCGGAGAAGGGCTTCGAGGGCACGTCCGTCGAGGAGATCGCCGCCAAGGCGGGCGTCTCCAAGCCGGTCGTGTACGAGCACTTCGGCGGCAAGGAGGGGCTGTACGCGGTCGTCGTGGACCGTGAGATGCGCCAGCTGCTCGACATGGTGACGGGGGCGCTGACCGCCGGTCATCCGCGTGAGCTGCTGGAGCAGGCGGCCTTCGCCCTGCTGGACTACATCGAGACGTACACGGACGGTTTCCGCATCCTGGTGCGTGATTCGCCGGTCGCCCAGTCGACGGGCACGTTCGCGTCCCTGATCAGCGACATCGCCACTCAGGTCGAGGACATCCTGGGCATGGAGTTCAAGAACCGGGGCTTCGATCCGAAGCTGGCTCCGCTGTACGCGCAGGCGCTGGTCGGGATGGTGGCGCTGACGGGCCAGTGGTGGCTGGACGCGCGCCGTCCGAAGAAGGCGGAGGTCGCGGCGCATCTGGTGAATCTGGCCTGGCACGGGCTGGACGGTCTGGAGCAGAAGCCGCGGCTCATAGGGCACCGCAAGAGCTAGGGTCTCTCCCGGCGCGAGCAAGCGCCGGCACCGGAGAACGCAAGGGCGCCCCGCAGGCCGCGGGGCGCTTTTCCGTTGCCACCGGTCCGCTGTCACCGGCGCGGCGTCACGACACCTTGCGCGCGACGGCGAAGATCCGCCGGAAGGGGAACACCGTGCCGTGCGGGCCCGGCGGGTACGCCTTGCGGAGCAGGTCCCGGTACTGGCCGAGGAACTCCGCCCGGGCCTCCGGGTCGTCGGCGAGTTCGGTGAGCACGGGCCGCAGGGCCGTGCCCTTGACCCATTCCAGTACGGGGTCCTCGCCGCCGAGGAGCTGGAAGTAGGTCGTCTCCCAGGCGTCGGCGTCGCAGCCGAGGTCGGCGAGGCGGCACAGGTAGTCGGCGGGCTCCAGGATGTGGACGTAGCGCCGGCCGTGGTCGCCGAGGCGGGCGCGCCACCGGGGGGTCTCGCACAGTTCGCCGAGGAGCGCGTGGCTGGGGGCGGTGAAGTTGCCGGGGACCTGGAAGGCGAGGGTGCCGCCGGGGGCGAGTCCGTCGATCCAGACGGGGAACGACTCGGGGTGGTTGGGCACCCATTGGAGGGCTGCGTTGGACACGATCAGGTCGTACGGCTCCTCCGGGGTCCAGTGCGCGGCGTCGGCGGGCCGGAAGTCGAGCAGGCCGCCGCCCGCGGTGGTGCCGGCGTACGCCTTCTCGGCCTGGGCGAGCATCTGGGGCGAGAGGTCGAAGCCGGTGATGCGGGCGTCGGGCCAGCGGTCGGCGAGCAGGGCGGTGACATTGCCGGGACCGCAGCCGAGGTCGGCGATCCGGGCGGGGCGGCTGCCGGAGGGCAGCGTGGGTATACGGGCGAGCATGTCCAGGAAGGGACGGGTGCGGTGCCCGGCGTGGCGCAGGTACTGCTCTGGGTCCCAAGTGGGTGCGGAATACATGTTCGAGTCCCCCTCGCAGGAACGGAAGTCCGAAACGGAACGTGCTCCGGGGCCGACCATGCCCAATAGTCCAGCCGACTATATCTTGACATCAAGAGACTTCACGTCGACAGACCCTCTACACTGATCGACATGGAGGACGAGGTCGATCGACTGGTCGCAGCATGGCGCCGTGAGCGCCCGGACCTCGACGTGGAACCACTCGAGGTGCTCAGCCGCGTCTCCAGACTGGCCCGCCATCTCGACCGCGCCCGGCGCATCGCCTTCTCCGAGCATCAGCTCGAGCCGTGGGAGTTCGACGTGCTCACCTCGCTGCGCCGCGCCGGGGCGCCGTACCAGCTCTCCCCCGGCCAGCTGCTCACCCAGACGCTGGTCACCTCCGGCACGATGACCAACCGCATCGACCGGCTGGCCAAGAAGAACCTGGTGGAGCGGCTGCCCGACCCCACTGACCGGCGCGGGGTCCTGGTCCGGCTGACGGCCGAGGGCCGCGACCGGGCGGACCAGGCGCTGGCCGGACTGCTCGCCCAGGAGCGCGCGATCCTCTCCGAGCTGTCCCGCGCGCAGCGGGCCGAGCTGGCCGCGCTGCTACGCCAGTTGACCGCCCCGTTCGACAACATCCCCGGATAGGTCGGCGGGCCCCACGCCCGCCCGGCGGGCCAGGGCGACGGCGGCGAGGGTGGAGTGGACGCCCAGCTTCCCCAGCACGTTCTGCATATGGGTCCGGACGGTGTGCGGGGACAGGAAGAGGCGCTCGGCGACGGCTTTGCGCCCCAGGCCCGCGACCATGCAGCGCAGCACCTCCTGCTCGCGCGGCGTCAGCGACTCCACCAGCCGCTCGCTCTCGGTGCGGTGCTTGCGGGCCGCCGTCATCTCGCGCAGCACGCCGGTGAGCAGGGCCGGCGCCAGATGCGTCTCGTCGCGCAGCACCCCGCGCACCACCGCGAGCAGGCGCTGCAGCGAGCAGTCCTTGGCCACCCAGCCCCAGGCGCCTGCCTGCAGCGCGAGCGCCGCCCGGCGGGCGTCGTCCTTCTGCGCGAGCACCACGGAGCGCACCGCGGGCTGGACGGAGCGGACGCCCGCGACCAGCGAGATGCCGTCGACAAGACCGTCGGCCGCGCCGTCGGGCACCGCGCGGGCGAGCGCGACGGACCCGGGCCGCGGCACAGCGGCGGCGGCTCCCAGGTCGGCGTCGACGAGCATCACGTCGAATCTGCGGCTCTCCGCCGCGGCGCGCTCCAGGCAGCGCAGCGCGGCGGGGCCGCTGCCGGCCGCGGCGACCTCGACGTCGGGCTCCGCCGCGAGGGCCGCGGCGAGCGATTCGGCGAAAATCCGGTGGTCGTCCACGACCAGAACCCGGATACGGACCACAGGACACCCCCAGTCTCCAAGGACAGACCGGCACGGGCACGCCGCCCGGGGGGACGGAGGATCCGGCACGCGCACGGCCGCCGCCGTGCTGTGACCGATACCCCCGCCCCGGGCGCCGTACCCGGCTGTTTCGCCCCCTGATCGACACCGGCCCCCACCGGTGCTGTGGTTCAGAGTACGGACGCGGGGCGGCGGCGGAAGGCTATTCGCGGAACTGGCCGGCCGCGGTGTTCATGGTGTGATCCCTGTGTCTGCTGGGGCGTCGCGGCGCCTCAGGAGAGCCGGCGCGCGCCCTGGGACGGGGTCGCGGCGAAGACCCGCGGGGCCAGGAGCGAGGAGGCCTCGAAGGCCGCCAGGACCGACTTGGTCACGGTCGCCGACGCGGACGTCTCCGTCAGCACGATCGCCGAGCCGCCGAAGCCGCCGCCCGTCATCCGCGCGCCCAGCGCGCCGGCCGCCAGCGCCGTGTCCACGACCAGGTCCAGCTCCGGGCAGGAGACCCGGAAGTCGTCCCGCAGCGAGGCGTGCCCCTCGGTCAGCACGGGGCCGATGGCCCGGACCTCGCCCGCCTCCAGACGGTCGATCACCCGCTCCACCCGGTGGTTCTCGGTCACGATGTGCCGCACCAGGGGCCGCACCTCGGGGTCCTCGATCCGGGCGAGAGCCGCGTCCAGCCCGTCGTACGGCACGTCCCGCAGCGCGTCCACGCCGAGCGCCGCCGCACCCGCCTCGCAGCCCGCGCGCCGCTTGCCGTACTCGCCGTCGCTGTGGGCGTGCTTGACGCGGGTGTCGACGACGAGGAGTTCGAGACCGTGGGCGGCCAGGTCGAAGGGGATCTGCCGCTGGGAGAGGTCCCGGGTGTCCAGGTGCAGGGCGTGGCCCTCGGTGCAGCAGGCGGCTGCCGTCTGGTCCATGATCCCGGTCGGGGCGCCGACGTAGACGTTCTCCGCGCGCTGGCACAGGCGGGCCGTGCGCCAGGGCTCCAGGCCCAATGCGTACAGGTCGTTGAAGGCGAGGGCGGTGACGACCTCGATCGCCGCGGACGAGGAGAGGCCGGCGCCGGTGGGCACGGTCGACTCGTAGTGGATGTCCGCGCCGCCGACCGGGTGGCCGGCGTCGCGCAGCGCCCAGACGACGCCCGCCGGGTAGTCGGTCCAGCCGCCGGGGCCACCGGGGGCGAGGTCGTCGACGCGCAGCTCGACCGGGCCGCCCTCCATGTCGGCGGAGGACAGCCGCAGGACGCCGTCGTCGCGGCGGGCGACGGTCGCCACGGTGGTGTGCGGCAGCGCGAAGGGCATCACGAAGCCGTCGTTGTAGTCGGTGTGTTCACCGATCAGGTTCACCCTGCCGGGTGCCGCCCACACACCCTCGCCCGTGAAGCTCATGAACCGTTCTCCCTCCTGCGGGCGAATGCCCAGGCGTCGGACACGATGCCGGCCAGGTCGGCGCGGCTCGGCTTCCAGCCCAGGCGTTCCTGGGCCGTCGCCGCGGAGGCGACCAGTACGGCGGGGTCGCCGCCCCGGCGCTCCGCGACCACCTCGGGCACCGGGTGGCCGGTGACCTCGCGGACGGTCTCGATGACCTCGCGCACCGAGAAGCCGTTGCCGTTGCCGAGGTTGCAGATCAGGTGCTCGCCCGCGGTGGCCGCCCGCAGGGCGAGGAGATGGGCCTCCGCCAGGTCGGCTACGTGGATGTAGTCGCGTACGCAGGTGCCGTCCGGCGTCGGGTAGTCGTCGCCGTAGACGGAGATCGACTCGCGCCGGCCGAGGGCGACCTGGAGGACCAGCGGGATGAGGTGCGACTCGGGGTCGTGGCGCTCGCCGCATTCGCCGTAGGCGCCCGCGACGTTGAAGTACCGCAGGGAGACCGCCGCGAGCCCGTGGGCCGCCGCCTCGCCGGAGATCATGTGGTCGACGGCGAGCTTCGTCGCGCCGTACGGGCTGGTCGGCGCGGTCGGGTCGGACTCGGTGATGGGGGTGGAGACCGGCTCGCCGTAGGTGGCCGCGGTGGAGGAGAAGACCAGCGTGCGCACACCGGCGCCGCGCATGGCGGCCAGCAGCTCCATGGTGCCGCCGACGTTGTTCGCCCAGTACTTCTCCGGCTTCGCGACCGACTCGCCGACCTGCGAGAAGGCGGCGAAGTGCAGCACCCCGTCGTACGAGGAGTCCAGCCACCTGGCGGCGTCCTGGATCCGTCCCTCGATGAACTCGGCGCCCGCCGGGACCCCTTCCCGGAAGCCGGTGGAGAGGTCGTCCAGCACGGTCACCCGGTGGCCGGCCTCCAGCAGATGCCGCGCCACCACACTGCCGACGTATCCCGCACCGCCGGTGACCAGGTACTTGTTGCTCACTTAGCTCGCTACCTCTCGCAGTCGCCGCGCCGCGGCCTCCGGCGGCACATCGTTGATGAACACGTTCATACCGGATTCGGAACCCGCGAGGAATTTCAGCTTGCCGGCAGTGCGGCGGATGGTGAAAAGCTCGAGATGGAGACCGAAGGCGTCCCGCCCCCCGGCCCGGAACGGCGCCTGGTGCCAGGCGGCGATGTAGGGGGTCGGCGGTTCACCCGGGCCGAAGATCCGGTCGAAGCGCCTGAGCAGCTCCAGGTAGAGCCCCGGGAACTCGGCGCGCGCCGCGTCGTCGAGCCCCCGCAGGTCCGGCACCCGCCGCTTGGGGTGGAGGTGCACCTCGTACGGCCAGTGCGCCGCGTACGGCACGAAGGCGATCCAGTGCTCGCCCTCCAGCACCACCCGCTCGCCCTCCTCGCGTTCGCGTGCGACGACGTCGTCGAAGAGGTTGCGGCCGGTCTTCTCGTGGTGGGCGGCGAGGGAGCGGAGCATCAGCCCGGTGCGCGGGGTCACGAACGGGTAGCCGTAGATCTGCCCGTGCGGGTGGCCGAGGGTGACACCGATCTCCGCGCCGCGGTTCTCGAAGCAGAAGACCTGCTCGACCTGGGGCAGTTCGGCGAGTTCCGCGGTCCGGTCCGTCCACGCGTCGAGGACGAGACCGGCCTGCTCCTCGGTGAGGTCGGCGAAGGACGCGTCGTGGTCGGAGGTGAAGCAGACGACCTCGCAGCGGCCCGCGTCGCCGGCGAGGGAGGGGAAGCGGTTCTCGAAGACGGCGACGTCGTAGTCGGCGGCCGGCACCTCGCTGAGGCGGCCGTCGCGCGAGGGGCAGAGCGGGCACTCGTCGGCCGGCGGGTGGTAGGTGCGGGCCTGGCGGTGCGAGGCGATCGCGACCGAGTCGCCGAGCAGCGCGTCGCGTCTGATCTCGGCGGTGGTGGCGACGGCGTCGAGGGGGCGGCTGTCCACCGCGTCGCGCACGGCGTCGTCGCGCGAGTCGTAGTAGATGAGCTCACGGCCGTCGGCGAGCCGGATCGACGTCTTCTTCACACGGAGCTCCCTCAACCACTCCCATTCCAACAGAACCGAACACAAGAAACCACGACTCAACAGGTGGAGTCAATGTGAGTGAGCCGGGAGCCGCTGTTAAGCCGGGCCGGGCCGCCCCGTCCCGTACGCCGCCCGGTCCAGCAGACCGGTCCGGGCGGCCAGCGCCGCCGCCTCCAGCCGGGAGCCGACGCCCAGCTTCATCAGCACCCGCTGCACATGCGTACGGGCCGTGCTCGGCGCGATCCCCATGCCGACCGCGATCAGCCGGGTGTCCTCGCCCTCCGCGACCCGCACCAGCACCTCGACCTCGCGCGGCGTCAGCAGCTGGAGCAGCCGCCGGCCCTCGTCGTCCGGCTGGGCGGCCGGGTTGAGCAGCTCCGCGAAGGCGCCCTGCAGCAGCTGCGGGGCCACCGCCGCCTCGCCCGCCCGCGCCTTCACCAGCGCCCGCTCGACGCCCTCGATGCGTTCGTCGTGGCGCACGTAGCCGGACGCGCCCGCGGCGAACGCCGCGGCTATCCCGCGGGGGCTGGGCACCGGGCCGAGCACCACGACCGCCACCTGCGGCCGCTCCCGCTTGATCCGTACGACCGGGTCGAAAGCGCCCGGCTCCGCGGGCGTCGCCGTGCCCAGCAGGCACACCTCGGGCGACCGGGCGATCACCAGCTCGGCCGCTCCGGCCGCCGGCGCCGCCGCCGCGAGCACCCGGTGCCCGCGCAGTTTCAGCGCGGAGGCGAGCGCCTCCGCGAGCAGTCTGTGGTCGTCGACCACCATGAGCCGAACGCCCATAGACCCATCCCCGTCCCGCCGGCCCGGCCCCCCGGCCCTCCCCGCTACCCCGTCAGTCCCGGCAAGTTACACGCTCGTTCGACGGTGCGCGCCCCTATCTCCGCAGAAGCCCCCCAGAATGCCGAATTCCTCTCCAAACAGGCCCACTTGCTCGACAAGGCGTGGCGAACCTGCTGTACGGCGCCGTCCGGCACTGGAAACGGCGACGGCCCGGTCCCTCGCCGAAGCGAGGGACCGGGCCGCGGTGCGCGCTGTACCGCCGGCGGGCCTCAGCCCTTGGGGGCGAAGGAGATCGCCAGGTACTTCGAGCTGGTGCTGCTGCTGTTCGGATCGCTCAGGGTGTCGTCCGCGATGAACAGCCGCCCGTTCCTGAAGTGGTACTCGGACCCGGACTCGACGAAGCTCGTCTCCGCCTCCCGCACCGTCTTGTCGCCCGGGTTGTTCAGCAGGAGGGTCTCCTTGAGCGTGGCGCCGTTGATGCTGACGACCTGGCCGCCCTTGTCGTACGGGGGCCACTTGTAGGCGATGATGTCGCCGCCGTCCATGCGCAGCGGCAGCAGGTGGTAGCCCTCGCCGGCGTCGGCGCGGCCGCTGACGGACTTTCCGGTGGCGAGGTCGAAGGCGACGATCTCGTTGGTCCGCGAGTACGACTCCCCGGTGCCCTCGTGCTCCTCCGTCGGCAGATAGAGCCGGTCGTTGCCGACGACCACGAACTGGCAGCCCTCGACACCGTCGCTGGCCGGGCACCGCGCGAGGTACTTGTCGCCCGGCGCGGCGATCTTGGCCCGCAGCTTCCCGGTCTTGATGTCGATCGAGAAGAAGTCCGAGATGCCGAAGGTCCCCGTGTCGCCGACGTCGGCCGCGACGACCAGCGGGTCGGAGGAGACGACCCGCGCGTCGTCGACGCCCGCGGGCATCTTGAACGACGAGAGCGGGGTGCCGTTCTCGGGGTTGAGCGCCTGGATGGTCACCTGCCGGTCGTCGTACGAACCGCACTGGCGCACCGCGATGAGCGCCTTGCCGCCGCCGTAGCCGATGTCCTTGCACTGGTCGGCGTCGACGGTGGGCTTCCAGCGGACGGCGCCGGTGGCCAGGTCGAAGGCGGCGCTGCCGCCGAGGTAGCCCGCGGCCACCGTGTTGCCGCTGATGGTGACCTGGTCGAAGCGGGACTTGCCGTCACCGCTCGAGCCACCGGTGACGGACTTGCTCCACAGCAGCTTGCCGGCGGTGAGGTCGACGACGCCGACCTCGGAGCACGTCGGATAGCCCTTGTCGCTCTTCGTCCGCTTCCTGGCCTCGAACACGACGGCGGTCTTGTCGTCCTCCGTCGTCCGGCGGGAGGCGGCGCACACCTGGCCGGGCAGCGGCAGGCTCCAGAGCTTCGAACCGTTGGCGACGTCGTACGCGTCGATCGTGTTCACGCCCGTCTTGACGTACGCCTTGTCGGTGACCCAGGAGCCGGGCACGCCGGTCACGTCGATGCGCGGCGGGATCGGCAGCTGGAAGTTGACCTTGGACGCGGGGTCGGCCGGGGCCTTCTCCGTGCCCGGGCCGTCGGCGGCGGCCGGCTCCTCGCCGTCCTTGCCGTCCTCGCCGTCCTCGCCGCCCGAGCCGTCCGTGCCGGTCTTGGCCTGGTCCTGCTTGCCGCCGTCGTCCTTGGTGGTGGAGTACCAGAAGCCGCCGCCGATGATCAGGACGATGGCGAGGCACGCGGCGACGACGATCTGCAGCTGCGTCTTGTTCAGGAACCCGCCGCCGCCCTCCGGCGGGGCGGGCTGCGCCTGCATCGGCTGGGTCGGCGCGCTGTAGGCCGGCTGGCCGGGCGCGCCCTGCTGCGGGTAGCCGTACGGCGCGGCCGGCGGCGGGGTCTGCGGCGCGGCCTGCGGATAACCGTAGCCGGGCTCGGCCGGCGGCGGCGTCTGCGGGTACCCCGGGGGCCCGCTCTGCGGAGGCGGCGGGGTGCCGTACCCGCCGGCGGGCTGCTGCGGCGGGTTCGGCGGCTGTCCCGGCGGCGGGCCGGGCGGCTGGTTCGGCGGTGGCGGCGGCTGCGTCATGGCGTGATTACCCCTGGGGAGCGGAAGGTGGGTCCTGCGGCGGTGAAGGAGTCTGTCACTGGCCGAAGCCCATCATGGTCTTCGTCTCCTTCTCCTCCGAGTCCTTGCTGGCGCTCACACGACCGCTGGCGATGAAGAACCGCCCGTCGGCGAAGGCCATCTGCGGCGAGTAGAAGGAGTTCTCGATCTGCGCCGTCGAGGCCGGGTGCTGGAGCAGCGTCTTCGGCGCCCCGCCGGTCGGCTCGACGACGGCCACGCCGCCGCCCGTGTCGTACGACGGCTGCAGGTAGACGAGGACCTTGCCGCCCTCCATGCGCAGCGGCGTCATCTTGCGCTCACCGCCGGCCGGCGCGCGCCAGGCCTCCTTGCCGGTGTCGAGGTCGAAGGCGACGAGCTCGTTGGCCTTGCCGTAGTCGGTCTCCGTGGCCATGTAGAAGTGCTTCGCGTCGGCGGCGACACCGGTGCAGCCCTGGAGGTTCTTGCCCCAGATGATGAGCCCGCCGCCGCAGCGCGGCTGGAACTTGTCGTTCTTGCCGCCCGAGATCTGCGAGCGCAGCTTGCCGTTGTCGGTCAGCGCGATGATCGACCACTTCTTCTCCGGCTCACGCTGGGTGATGGAGACGACCAGCGGGCTGACGGAGTAGACCTTGGTGACCTCCCAGCCCTCCGGCGTGTTGTACGTCCACTGGGGCTTGCCGGTCGCCGGGTCGATCTGCTGGATCTGGTGCTTGGGCTTCTCCGGGTCGGAGTCGCAGCGGGCGCCGGCGATCAGCTTCGGCCCGCCGGCGAAGGCGAACGGCTCGCAGCCGCTCTTCGGCTTGCTGAAGATCTGCTTGCCGGTGGCCAGGTCGAAGCCGTACGAGTTGCTGCCGCCGCCGACCGCGAGGGTCTTGCCCGAGATGGACAGCGTGTAGTCGGCGAGGCCGGCGAAGATACCGGTCGGCTTGGGGATCGACTTCGTCCAGCCGGCCTTGCCCGCCTTCGTGTCGATCATCTGCATGTCGTTGCACTTGGCCTTGTCGGTGAGGCCGTCCATCACACCGATGACGATCTTGCCGTCGGCGGAGGGCTGCACCGTCGCGGAGCACACCTCGGTCTTGACCGGGACGCTCCACTTCTTCGTGCCGTCGGTCACCGAGTAGCCGGCGACCTCCCGGTACATGGCCTTGACGACCGTGTCACCGGTGATCCACGGGCCGAAGACCTCCGCGCCGTTACGGGGCAGGTCGACGTCGTTCTTCGTCAGGAAGAGGACCTTGGCCTCGCCGTCCTTGCGCCCGGCGTTGAGGTCGCCGTCGTCCTCACGGCCGGTGCCGGTGCCGTCGCCCTGGTCGACGGAGGCGGAGCCGGTGGGCTTGGGATCCTCGCTGGACTTGCTGACGCTCGGCTTGTCGTCCTTCTCGTCGTCGCCGCTCAGGGCGAACCAGGTGCCGCCGCCGACGACGAGCAGCGCGGCGGCCGACGCGGCCACGACGATCCCCGTCTTCCCCTTGAAGAAGCCGCCCGCGCCGCCGCCTCCGGGGGCCGGCGCGCCCGGGTACTGCGGCTGCGTCGGGTAACCCCCGTAGGGACCGGGCTGGTTGTACGGGCCCGCCTGCTGGCCGTACGGCCCCGCCGGCTGGTTGTACGGGCCCGGCTGGCCCGGAGGCTGCGCCGGGTAGCCGTAACCGGGCTGGGCCGGGGGCTGCTGGGGGTAGCCGTAACCGGGCGCGGGGGCGCCGGGAGGCGCCGCCGGGGGCGGCGTCTGCGGCGGGCCCTGCGGCATCTGCGGCGGCTGGGCGGGCGGCTGGGGCTGCTGGGGAGTTCCCTGCTGAGGATCCTGTGGGGCTCCGAAGCCTCCCTGCGGGGGCTGGTTCGGGGGCTGCGTCATGGCCTGCTACCTCGTGGGGTGGGAGATGCGAGTGGGAGTCGGGGATGTCCGGACGACCCGGACCGCGCTCATCTGCCGAGAGCCGTCATGGTGTTCGTTGCCAGTCGGGCCCGGGCCGGTCGGATGCACCCGGCCTCACCGCCGCCGGCGCGTGAGCGCCCCGGCCTCGCGGCGGGGACGGCGGGTGCGGGTGCCCGCGCGGGGCGGCCTGGGGCGGTACGGACGGCCGGGGAGCGCCCTGCCGCCGGCCCTGCGGGCACGGCGGAACGGACGGCGGCGACTGCCCCATCTGCGCTTCCCCCTTCGTACGGTCTGCTGCCCGGACGAACTCCCCCCGCTCCTCCGGCAAGCGCATCGACCGGAAGGAGTGAATCGGACATGAACCCCGTTGTTGTACGTCAGTCGAGCGGGCCTTCTTTGTATCACTGGTGACGCACACCGAACGGGCTCGGCCCTTCCCTGTTCCCAAGGGAGGACCGGCCCGTGATGGGGTTGTTACGCGCTCTGCACGCCTTCTCTACGGCTCGGGCGGAGGCTCTCGGTCAGGCGTCCTCCGCCAGTTCCAGCCAGCGCGTCTCCAACTCTTCGCGCTCGCCCACCAGTTCGCGGAGCTCCGCGTCCAGTTTGGCCACTTTACCGAAGTCCGTCGCGTTTTCAGCGATTTGCGCATGGAGCCTGCTCTCCTTGTCGGAGACCTTGTCGAGCCGGCGCTCGATGCGCTGCAGTTCCTTCTTCGCCGCCCGGGAGTCGGCCGCCGACTTCTCCCCGCCCGCCCCGGCCGGGGCGGGCGGCGGGCTCGCCGGCACGGCGGCCTCGACCAGCCGGGCCCTGCGCTCCAGGTACTCCTCGATGCCGCGCGGCAGCATCCGCAGCGTGCCGTCGCCGAGCAGCGCGAACGTGCGGTCCGTGGTCCGCTCGAGGAAGAACCGGTCGTGCGAGATGACCACCAGCGAACCGGGCCAGCTGTCGAGGACGTCCTCGAGCTGCGTCAGCGTCTCGATGTCGAGGTCGTTGGTGGGCTCGTCGAGGAACAGCACGTTCGGCTCGTCCATCAGCAGCCGCAGCAGCTGGAGCCGGCGCCGCTCGCCGCCGGACAGGTCGCCGACCGGCGTCCACTGCTTCTCCTTGCCGAAGCCGAACTGCTCGCACAGCTGGCCGGCGGTCATCTCCCGGCCCTTGCCGAGATCGACCCGGTCGCGGATCTGCTGGACCGCCTCCAGCACCCGCATCGCGGGCGGCAGCTCGGTGACGTCCTGCGAGAGGTACGCGAGCCGTACGGTCCGGCCGACGACGACCCGGCCCGCCACCGGCTGCTCCTCGCCCTGCGAGAAGGCCGCGGAGGCGAGCGTACGCAGCAGCGAGGTCTTGCCCGCGCCGTTGACGCCGACCAGACCGATGCGGTCGCCCGGGCCGATCTGCCAGGTCAGATGCTTCAGCAGCACCTTCGGCCCGGCCTGGACCGTCACGTCCTCCAGGTCGAAGACCGATCTGCCGAGCCGGGCGGAGGCGAACTTCATCAGCTCGGACGAGTCGCGCGGCGGCGGCACGTCGGCGATCAGCTCGTTCGCCGCCTCGATGCGGTAGCGCGGCTTGGACGTACGGGCGGGGGCGCCGCGCCGCAGCCAGGCCAGCTCCTTGCGCATCAGGTTCTGCCGCTTGCTCTCCTCGGTCGCGGCGATGCGCTCGCGCTCGGCGCGGGCGAAGACGTAGTCCGAGTAGCCGCCCTCGTACTCGTACACGTCACCGCGCTGCACGTCCCACATCCGGGTGCAGACCTGGTCGAGGAACCAGCGGTCGTGGGTGACGCAGACGAGGGCGGAGCGCCGCGCCTGCAGGTGCTTCGCCAGCCAGGCGATGCCCTCCACGTCGAGGTGGTTGGTCGGCTCGTCGAGGACGAGCAGGTCCTGCTCGTCGATCAGCAGCTTCGCCAGCGCGATACGGCGGCGCTCGCCGCCGGACAGCGGGCCGATGACGGTGTCGAGGCCCTGCGGGAAACCGGACAGGTCCAGCCCGTCGAACAGCCCCGTCAGCACGTCGCGGATCTTGGCGTTGCCCGCCCACTCGTGGTCCGCGAGGTCGCCGATGACCTCGTGCCGGATCGTCGCCTCCGGGTCGAGCGAGTCGTGCTGCGTGAGGACACCGAGCCGCAGCCCGCCGCTCTGGGTGACCCGCCCGGTGTCGGGCTCCTCCAGCTTGGCGAGCAGCCGGATCAGGGTGGTCTTCCCGTCGCCGTTACGGCCGACGACGCCGATACGGTCTCCCTCCGAGACGCCGAGGGAGACCCCGTCGAGCAGGGCGCGTGTTCCGTACACCTTGCTGACTGCCTCGACATTGACCAGGTTGACGGCCATTTCTCTCCTGACAGGGGGAACGATCGACCTCCCAGCCTACTTGTCAGGTACGGCTGCCCCGTCCGGCGCGTTCCACCAGCAGCCAGCCGACGAGCGCCATGGCCACGGCGGCGGGCGCGCTGACGTGCACGGCGACCAGCATCGCCGTCCTGCCTTCGAGCAGCCCGCCGAAGCCGACCATGGACAGGCCGAGGATGCCGAACAGACAGAGCGCGATCCCCACGGCGGCGACCGGCCCGGTGCCGGGGACCGGGGCGGCACTCCGGCGCGCGGGGCGTTCGAACCGCCGGAACGCGGCGACGAGCAGCGCCGTCACCCCGGCCGCGACGGCCAGACGCAGCGGCGTCTGCGCCCACCAGGCCGCCGTCGCCGGCTCCGGCAGCGCGACGCCGGCGGCGATCATCACCCCGTAGACGCCCAGCATCGCCGTGAGGTGCCACAGGAACGCGGTCATGGCGATCCCGTTGGCGGCCACGACCCCGCGCCACACCCGGGCCCGTCGCACGAACCGGGTGCCGGGGCCCTTCAGCAGCTCCACCGCGCCGACCAGCCACAGGCCGTGGAACAGCAGGGCGAGCGTCGGCGGGGCCATGTTCGAGACCTTCTCGCCCGGCATCCCGACCATGGACAGCGGATACGGCCCGACGGCGACCAGCGCGGCGGCCCCGGCCAGACCGGTCGCCGCGAGAGCGGCGGGCATCCGGATGCGCCCGTCGGCACGAAGGAAGCCCAGCTGGTGGACGGCGAGCCAGACGAAGGCGAAGTTCAGGAACTCGACGAAGGGGACGCCGGCGGCGAACCGCAGCACGTCCACGGCGGCCGCCGCCGCGACGAGCCCGCCGAAGGCGCCCCAGCCGAAGCGCTCGTGCAGCCTCAGCAGCGGTGGCGTGACCGCGACCATCGCGAGATAGATCCCGATGAACCACAGCGGCTGCGCCACCAGCCGCAGCGCGACGCCCGTCATCCCGCCGCCCCCGCCGAACACCTGCACGACGAGCGCGGCGGCGCCCCACACGAGGACGAACGCCATGGTGGGCCGCAGCAGCCGCTGCAGCCGGCCGCGCAGAAAGACGGCGTAGACGGGCCGGTCCTGGTGCCGCCGGCTCAGGGACCGGTAGGAGAGGGCGTGCGAGAACCCGCCGACGAAGAAGAACACGGGCATGACCTGCAGCACCCAGGTGAGCGGCTGCAGCTCCGGCACGACGGCGAGCAGATTCCCGACGCCGTCGCCGGTGACGGCGGCCATCAGCCAGTGCCCGCCGACGACGACCCCGAGCGAGGCGACCCTCAACAGGTCGACGTACCGGTCCCGGGCGTCGGGAGTGCCGGCGTCGAGCTCACGAGCGGTTGTTCCCATGGGGGTACGGTGCCGGGCGGCGGGGTGGGTGCGGGAGAGCGCTCGTACTCAGGTCGGGACCTGAGTACGCGGGCGGTGGGCGCGTTGGCGCCTGCGGCGGGCTTGCCCCTGCCCTCCCCCCCTGCGGCCTGGCGGCCGCGGGCGGCCCCAGGCCGGGCTCGATGTGCCGCTGCGCGGCGACCCGGCCGCCGGGCAACCCTGACCTCGCTGCGCGGAACAGGGCGCCCACGGGGCCACCCGGCCCCGCCGGTGCTCGACGCGGCGGGCCCGGCAAAGAACCGGCAACTCCAGCCCCGCCGGCGATTGAGGCGCGGGGCTCGAGGCAACGCCCCGACAAGACGGCCAACCAAGCCCCGTCAGGGGCACCTCCCACGGCCGCCAGGCCGTAGGGGGAGACTGAGGCGCAGGGCGGACCGGGGGCAGTGCCCCCGGGTCAGGACACGCGCCGCGCGCCCCCCGCCGGCGCCCCCGCAACCCGTGCGGTCCGGCAGGTGCCCGACGACGTCAGCGCCGACGCCACCGCCTCCGCCGCGTCCTCGTCCTTCGTGAGGAACGCCGTCGTCGGGCCCGAGCCCGAGACGAGGGAGGCGAGCGCGCCCGCCGACGCGCCCACGGCGAGCGTGTCCGCGAGGGACGGGCGCAGGGAGAGGGCCGCAGGCTGGAGGTCGTTGGAGACGGTGTCCGCCAGCGCGAGGACGTCGCCCGTGCGCAGCGCGTCCAGCAGCCGCGGCGAGGCGACCGGTTCCGGCACGGCCACGCCCTCGTTCAGCCGGTCGAACTCGCCGTAGACCGCGGGGGTGGACAGCCCGCCGTCCGCGACCGCGAACACCCAGGAGAAGCCGCCGCCGACCTCGAGCTCGGTCAGCCGCTCCCCGCGCCCGGTGCCGAGCGCCGCCCCGCCGACCAGGCTGAACGGCACGTCGGACCCCAACTGCGCGCAGAGGAAGAGCAGTTCGTCCCGCGTCGACCCCAGCCCCCACAGCATGTCGCACGCGAGCAGCGCGCCCGCGCCGTCCGCGCTGCCGCCGGCCATGCCGCCGGCGACGGGGATGTCCTTGGCGATGTGGATGTGGACGTCGGGCGCGATGCCGTGCCGGGCGGCGAGCAGTTCGGCGGCGCGGGCGGCCAGGTTCGTACGGTCCAGGGGCACCTGGTCCGCGTCCGGCCCGTCGCAGGTGATCGTCAGCGACGGGGCGGGACGTACCGTCACCTCGTCGTAGAGCCCCACCGCCAGGAAGACGTTGGCCAGGTCGTGGAAGCCGTCGGGGCGGGCCCCGCCGACCGCGAGCTGGACGTTGACCTTGGCCGGCACCCGTACCGTGACGCTCACTGCTTCGCCTCCGCGATCCGCGCGAACTCCTCCACCGTCAGGGCCTCGCCCCGTGCCTGCGGCGACACGCCGGCCGCGACGAGCGCCGCCTCCGCCGCGGCCGGCGAGCCGGCCCATCCGGCGAGCGCGGCCCGCAGGGTCTTGCGCCGCTGCGCGAAGGCCGCGTCGACGACGGCGAAGACCTCGGCCCTGGTCGCGGTCGTGGCCACCGGGGAGGTCCGACGCACCAGGGAGACCAGCCCGGAGTCCACGTTCGGCGCGGGCCAGAAGACGTTGCGGCCGATGGAGCCGGCCCGCTTGACGCCGGTGTACCAGTTGGCCTTCACGGACGGCACTCCGTACACCTTGTTCCCGGGCCGGGCGGCCAGCCGGTCGGCGACCTCGGCCTGGACCATGACGAGGGTGCGCTCGATCGTCGGGAAGTGCTCGAGCATGTGCAGCAGCACCGGGACGGCGACGTTGTACGGCAGGTTCGCGACGAGCGCGGTCGGCGGCGGTCCGGGCAGCTCCCGCACGTGCATGGCGTCCGAGTGCACCAGCGAGAAGCGCGGGGCCCGTTCGGGCAGGCGCGCCGCGACCGTCGCCGGCAGCGCGCCGGCGAGCACGTCGTCGATCTCGACGGCGACGACCCGGTCGGCCGCCTCGAGCAGTCCGAGGGTCAGCGAGCCGAGTCCCGGCCCGATCTCGACGACGACGTCGTCGGGCTTCACCTCGGCCGTGCGGACGATCCGGCGGACGGTGTTGGCGTCGATGACGAAGTTCTGGCCGCGCTGCTTGGTGGGGCGTACGCCCAGCGCGGCGGCCAGCTCGCGGATGTCGGCGGGGCCGAGGAGTGCGTC
Organism: Streptomyces sp. NPDC006294; assembly: GCF_042870895.1. NCBI lineage: Bacteria > Bacillati > Actinomycetota > Actinomycetes > Kitasatosporales > Streptomycetaceae > Streptomyces > Streptomyces sp. NPDC006294. The sequence continues at coordinate 466,392 of NZ_JBIAHV010000003.1, read as the reverse complement.
GGGATCAGTGGTGCTCACCGATACAGCCTACGGCCGCAGTGCGGCCACGGACTCGCCCCCCGTTGCACATAGAGTTTCTTCGCCCGGTACGTCTGCTCTTCCGCGGGTGCGTCCTGCGGGCGTCCGGTGCCGCCCAGGGAGCGCCAGGTCGCGGTGTCGAACTGGTACAGCCCGCCGTAGGTGCCGGAGGGGTCGACGGCGTCGGGCCGGCCGCCCGACTCGCAGGCGGCGAGCGCGGCCCAGTCGAGGCCGTCCGCTCCGCGCACGGAGGACGGCGGCTGCCGGGTGCCGACCCGCACCCGCTCGGTGACGGGTTCGCGGACGACGTCCTCGTCGATCCGCCGCGGCTTCTGACGTACGCCGTTGACCGTCCGCAGGGCGTAGGTGACCCGGCGTACGCCCGGCTCGCCCTGCCGGTCGACGACCTCGGTGCCCTGGAACAGCTCGGGGTCCGGGGTTCTGACGACGGCGAAGGGGATCGGCTCGTCCCGCACCTTCCGCCCGTCGGTGATCCGCATGACCGTGATGCTCTGGCCGTCGCGCGGGAAGCCGGTGGCCGCCACGGAGGTGGTGTCCTGGCCGCGCAGCACGATGCCCGCCTCGGTGAGCGCCTGGCCCACGGTGGCTGCGTTGGTGCGGACGGTGCGTTCACGTCCGTCGGCCATGAAGGTCACGGCCCGCTCGGTGCGGACGTCCAGGACGAGGCCGGTGCGCGGGATCGGGGTGGAGCGGGGCACGGAGAGGTACGCGCCCTGGGCGCGCACGCCGAGTTCGCGCAGGGCGCCCGCCACGGTGCCGGCCGTCGTCCAGACCTGGACCCGGCGGCCGTCGAGCGTGAGGGTGAGGGGCCTGCCGTGGCGCACGGTGATCTCGTCGCCGCTGTCGAGCGCGGCGTCGGGGCCGGGGGCGACGACGTCGTGCGCGCCCAGCTCCAGGCCCTCCTCTTCGAGGAGTTCGCGTACGTCGTCGGCGAAGGTGTGCGTGGTCCGCGGGACGCCGTCGACGGTGAGGCGGACGTCCTTGTCGTCGGCGACGAAGGCGGACGTCCCGCCGGCGAGGAAGGCGACGACGAGGGCCCGGGGGAGGAGCCGGCGCAGCGCCTCCGGCCGCTGCGCGGACCGGCGGCGCCGGGCGCCGCGCCGCGCCGTCCGGGGTCCGGGCACTGCGGGCGGGGGCGCGTCGTCCGTGCCTCCGTCGCGCCGGCGGGTCCCGCCCGCCGGTGACCACTGCCACGGGAGCCGGGCGCGGACGGTCTCGGTGAGGTCCAGGTACGGCACGGTCGGCGCCTGGGCCACGGCGTGCCGGCGGCGGCGCACCCCGGCGGAGTCGGCGGAGTCGGCGGTGTCGGCGGTGTCGGCGCGGAGGTCCAGGTACGGCAGGGTGGGCGTGTAGGCCGCCGTGAGCCGGGCGGCGATGACGGTGGGCTGCGGGGCCGGCCAGTCGTACGGCGGTGCGGCCGGTGCGGCGGCGTCACCGGCCGGTTTCGTACCCGCGCGCCGCGCGCCGCGCACCGCGCGGTGACTGCCCTGCGAATGACTCACGCTCAACGACGCTCCGTAAGGTCCGGTCAGCCACGTGGCAACGGACAGTAGCGGAGCGGTCGTCACTCTCCAAAGCGGCGCGGACACGCGGCGTCACCCATACGGAAAGACGGCCCGATCCGGTCAGTAGCCGAATGCGCGCGCGGTATTGGCCGCGACCGCCCCTGCCAGGGCGTCCTCGTCCATCCCCTTGACCGCCGCCATGGCACGGAGCGTGACCGGGATCAGATACGGGGCGTTGGGCCGTCCGCGGTACGGCGCCGGGGTGAGGAAGGGTGCGTCCGTCTCGACGAGTACGAGTTCCGCGGGCGCCACCGCGAGCGCGTCGCGCAGCGGTTGGGCGTTCTTGAAGGTCACGTTTCCCGCGAACGACATGAAGTAGCCTGCGGCCGCGTAGACTTGGGCCATTTCGGCGTCGCCGGAATAGCAGTGGAAGACGGTGCGCTCCGGTGCGCCTTCCTCGGCCAGAATCCGCAGCACATCCGCGTGTGCGTCGCGATCGTGGATGACGAGTGCTTTGCCGTGCCGTTTGGCGATCTCGATATGGGCGCGGAAAGACCGTTCCTGTGCGGCGATTCCCTCGGGCCCGGTGCGGAAATGATCGAGGCCGGTCTCGCCGACGGCCTTGACCTCGTCGAGCGCGGCGAGCCGGTCGATCTCGGCGAGCGCGTCGTCGAGCGCGGCGTCCCCGCCCGCGTCCCGCGCCCCCTGCCGCGACCGGCCTCCCCCAGCCCCGGGGGGCTGGGAGGTGCCCCCAGGGTCCCCGAGCACGATGCGCGGCGCTTCGTTGGGGTGCAGGGCGACCGCGGCGTGGACGCCCCGGTGCGCGGCGGCGGTCTCCGCCGCCCAGCGGGAGCCCTTGATGTCGCAGCCCACCTGGACGACGGTCTCCACACCGACCGCGGCGGCCCTGGCCAGGGCCTCCTCGACGGTGCCTTCCTGCATGTCCAGGTGGGTGTGCGAATCGGCGACCGCGACACCGAGCGGCTCGGGCAGCGGCGGCGGGGCGGATTTCGAACTCATGGGCGCGATCCTACGGAAGCCGCGCCCGGCGGATCATTTGCGGTGGTGGAAGGGGTGCAGCAGATGGGAGAGGTGCCAGTGACCGTCCTCGGGCGCCCCCTCCGCCCCCTCCGCCCGTTTGGCCTCGGCCTCACGGTCCATGGTCGACCCGTCGGCGGTCGCTCCGCCCTCGGCGGACCCGGCCTCTGTGGATCCGCCCTCGGCCGGTTCCGGCGCGGACGCCGCGGGAGGCGTCACCGGTGCCACCGGACCCGCCGGGGAGACGGCTGACACGGGCGAGTCGCCGTCCTTCTCGCCCAGCCCCATCAGGGTCCGCACCGTGGAGACCCGTCCCGCCCGCATGATCCGCACGACGTGTCCGCCGCAGTTGGCGCAGGTCGGGCTGGACAGGGGGGACGGAACACGCTTGCCGTCCGCCTTGTACACGACAAAGTCACCGCCCGCCGGGTCGGTGTGGTGCTCGATCTCGTAGGACTGCTCCCACCCGTGCCCGCAGCGCATGCAGGCAAAGGAATACGCCTCATGGACCTTGGCAGCGCCTGTGGTCTCACTCATGCCAGCTCCTCTCCACCTGGGTCCAGTGGACGCCTTTTCGGGCGGGAGCGCATCAGCGCCTGTCGATTGATTGTGCGGTCTTTGGTTTTTCCATACGTAAACAGGGCAGCACACGGTCTGCGCTTTGCCTTTTACGATAGACCTTTACCCTCGCCGGACGCCGGGCGTGCCGCGTTCTTCGCCGCCACGACCGCGTCGAACACCTCGCGTTTGGGCAGCCCCACGTCGGCGGCGACGGCCGCGATGGCCTCCTTGCGCCGCTCCCCCGCCTCCTCGCGCACCCGCACCCGGCGCACCAGTTCCTCGGCGTCCAGCTCCTCGGGCCCGGTCTCCGGCGCGCCCTCGACGACGACGGTGATCTCGCCGCGTACGCCCTCGGCCGCCCAGGCCGCCAGTTCGCCGAGGCCGCCCCGCTTCACTTCCTCGTACGTCTTGGTCAGTTCCCGGCACACGGCGGCCCTGCGGTCCGGTCCGAAGACCTCGGCCATGGCGGCGAGCGCGTCGTCCAGCCGGTGGGGGGCCTCGAAGTAGACGAGGGTGCGGCGCTCGCGCTCGACCTCGCGGAGCCTGCCGAGCCGCTCGCCCGCCTTGCGCGGCAGGAAGCCCTCGAAGCAGAAGCGGTCCACGGGCAGCCCGGACAGGGCGAGCGCGGTCAGCACGGCGGAGGGGCCGGGCACCGCGGTGACCTTGATGTCCTGCTCCACGGCGGCGGCGACCAGCCGGTAGCCGGGATCGGACACGGACGGCATGCCCGCGTCGGTCACCAGCAGCACCCGGGCCCCGCCGGCCAGCGCCTCCACCAGCTCCGGCGTGCGGGCGGCCTCGTTCCCCTCGAAGTAGGAGACGACCCTTCCCTTGGTGTGCACCCCCAGCGCCTGGGTGAGCCGGCGCAGCCGCCGGGTGTCCTCGGCGGCGACGACGTCGGCGCCCTCGAGCTCGGCGGCGAGCCGGGGCGGCGCGTCCGCCACGTCGCCGATGGGGGTCCCTGCGAGTACCAGCGTTCCAGTCACACACGCCATCCTCCCAGGACGTGGAGCACCGATCGCACAGCCGTGTTCCTTACGATGGCGCGGTGACCAGTACCGTGCCACAGCCCCTGCGGGGCAAGGACGACGCCGACCAGCAGCCGCCCGGCTGGGAGAGGCGGTTGCGCCGCTTCGGCTACGCGCCCCGGCCAGTGATCGGGCTGCGGGACCGCCTGGTGCCGCCGTACACCCGGCAGGTGTGGCAGGTGTTCGGCATCCCGCCGCAGGCCGCCGGGCCGCTGCTGCGCGCCGCCGCCTGGGGCGGGCCGCTGCTGGTCGCGCTGGTCGCGGGGGTGCTGCGGTTCTGGAACCTGGGCCGGCCCCACGCGGTGATATTCGACGAGACGTACTACGCCAAGGACGCCTGGGCGCTGATCAACCAGGGGTACGAGGGGAGCTGGCCGAAGGACGTCGACAAGTCGATCCTCGCCGACCCCTCGGCCGTCGCGGTCCCCACCGATCCCGGGTATGTGGTGCACCCGCCGGTCGGCAAGTGGGTGATCGGCCTCGGCGAGTGGCTGTTCGACTTCACCCCCTTCGGCTGGCGGTTCATGGTCGCCGTGCTCGGCACGCTGTCCGTGCTGATGCTCTGCCGTATCGGCCGGCGGCTGTTCCGCTCGACGTTCCTGGGCTGTCTCGCGGGGCTGCTGCTGGCCGTGGACGGTCTGCACTTCGTGATGAGCCGCACCGCGCTGCTCGACCTGGTGCTGATGTTCTTCGTGCTGGCGGCCTTCGGGGCGCTGGTCCTCGACCGTGACCGGGCCCGGTCGCGGCTCGCGGCGGCGCTGCCCGTGGCGGCGGACGGCACGCTGCGGCCGGACGCGCGGGTGGCGGAGACGCTGCGCCTGGGCCGGCGGCCGTGGCGGCTGACGGCCGGGGTGATGCTGGGGCTGGCGGCCGGCACCAAGTGGAACGGCCTGTTCATCCTGGCGGCGTTCGGGCTGATGACCGTGCTGTGGGACGTGGGCTCGCGCCGCACCGCCGGCGCGGTCAGCCCGTACCTGGCCGTCCTGAAGAAGGACCTCGTGCCGGCGTTCGTCTCCACCGTCCCGGTCGCCTTCGCGACGTACATGGCCTCGTGGTCCGGCTGGCTGGTCACGGACAAGGGCTACTACCGGGACTGGGCGTCCACCGGCGCGGGCAGGGACAGCAACTGGAGCTGGCTCTTCCCCGACTGGTGGCGCAGCTTCTGGCACTACGAGAACCAGGTGTTCGACTTCCATGTGGGCCTCACCTCCGGTCACACCTACGAGTCGAACGCCTGGAGCTGGCTGGTCCTCGGCCGCCCCGTCTCGTACTACTACGAGGACCCGAAGCCCGGCGTCGACGGCTGCCCGACGGACACGGTCGACAAGTGCGCCTCCGAGGTCCTGGCCCTCGGCACCCCGCTCCTGTGGTGGGCCGCCTGCTTCGCGATCTGCTACCTCGCCTGGCGCTGGCTCTTCCGCCGCGACTGGCGGGCGGGCGCGATCCTGTGCGGCATCCTGGCGGGCTGGCTGCCGTGGCTGCACTACCAGGAACGCACGATCTTCCTCTTCTACGCGGTCGTGTTCGTCCCGTTCCTGTGTCTTGCGGTGGCCATGATGATCGGCGCGATCCTCGGCCCACCCGGCTCCGACGAACGCCGCCGCGCGGTCGGCGCGATCGGCGCGGGCGTGCTGGTGCTGCTGATCATCTGGAACTTCATCTACTTCTGGCCCATCTACACCGGCACCCCGATCCCGGTCGACGAGTGGCGGGGCCGCATGTGGCTGGACACCTGGGTCTAGACCGTGGTGGGCGGCGCTGTGGGATGGTGATCGGGTGACGTTGGAGGACCTCGTCCGGCTGCGCCGGGCCCGTGACCTGATGGACCGCGACTACGCGAAGCCGCTCGACGTCGCGGCGCTGGCGCGCTTCGCCCTCATGTCGCCGGGCCATTTCTCCCGCAGCTTCCGCGCCGCGTTCGGGGAGACGCCGTACAGCTATCTGATGACGCGCCGGATCGAGCGGGCGAAGGCGCTGCTGCGGCGGGGCGACATGTCGGTGACGGACGTCTGCTTCGCGGTCGGCTGTACGTCGCTGGGGTCGTTCAGCTCGCGGTTCACCGAGCTGGTCGGCGAGAGCCCGAGCTCGTACCGGGCCCGCGACCATGAGAGCGGCGCCGCCGTCCCGGCCTGCATCGCGAAGATCCACACGCGACCGGTCAGGAACGGAGAAGCGGGACCGGCTCCCCCACCCGTAGCGTGAAACGCATGGACATCAAGCTTGCACAGTGCTTCATCGCCGTCGACGACCACGACAAGGCGCTCGCCTTCTACCGGGACGTACTGGGCCTGGAGGTGCGCAACGACGTCGGGTTCGAGGGGATGCGCTGGGTGACCGTCGGGTCGCCCTCGCAGCCGGAGGTGAACATCGTCCTGGAGCCGCCCGTGGCCGACCCGAACGCCTCGCAGGCCGACCGGCAGGCCATGGCGGAGCTCATGGCGAAGGGCCTGCTGCGCGGCGTCATCTTCGACACCGAGGACTGCGACGCCACCTTCGAGCGCATCCGCGCGGCGGGTGGCGAGGTGCTGCAGGAGCCGGTCGACCAGCCGTACGGCGTCCGCGACTGCGCCTTCCGCGACCCGTCGGGCAACATGCTGCGCTTCAGCCAGCCCCGCGGGCGGTGAGCGCGGGGCCGTACGGCTACGCGCTTTGTGGCCGGTGGCCGGGGCGGGACCTGGCCACCATCACGAAGGTGACCGTGATCAGCAGGGCCCACGCGCCGAACTTGGCCACCGACACCGGCTGCCAGCCGCCCAGTTGGTCCGGGTAGCTCCAGGCGCCCACGTAGGTGGAGATGTTCTCCGCGATCCACAGGAAGAACCCGATCAGCACGAAGGACAGGGCGAGCGGCATCCGGTGGTCCCGATCCCCCACCCTGAACCGCACCCACGTGCCCGCGGTCGCGCAGAGCAGCAGCGCCGCCAGTATCCAGCGGGCGTCGGGCAGCCAGTGGTGGGTGAAGAAGTTCAGATAGACGGCGCCGGCCAGGACCGCCATGGCCCCGGGCCGGTAGCCGTCCAGGCGCAGCTGGAACAGGTGCCAGGCGCGGCAGACGTAACTGCCGACGGCCGCGTAGAGGAAGCCTCCGTACAGCGGGACCCCCGCGATCTTGGTCACCGCCTCCTCCGGGTAGCTCCACGAGCCCATCCGCACCTTGACCAGCTCGAAGAGCAGTCCGATCAGATGGCACGCGGCGATCACCGCGGTGTCGCGGGCGCTGTCCCAGCCGGCCTTCCTCGCGAGTACCGCGAGTCCGACGCCGTAGACCAGCAGCAGGTCGTAGCGGGCGATCGGCAGCTGCGGCAAGGCGGTGGAGACGGCGATGCCGCCGATCAGGGCCATGGCGAAGGCGCAGCAGCGCAGTTCGAGCAGCCCGAAGCGGAGCAGCTGGCGTATCCAGTAGGAGAGGGTTCCCATGGGTGCTGGGACGCCTGCGGCGCCTGTCCGGTTCGGCCGCGTCCCGGTCCGATAACGACCGCAGACTCCGACACTCCTGTCACGTAAAGTTTGCCCTGACTCATGCCCTTGAACGCGTTCAAGGGCATGCAACTCTGGGGAGGGGGCTGCGTTCATGCGCAGTGGAGCAAAGGTCGCCATCGTCGGCGGCGTCTTCGCGGTGGTCGCGAGCGGCGTCGGATACGGGGGCTACAACCTGTACAACGGGCTGACCGGTTCCGGTGGGAGCGGTTCCAGCACCAAGTCGGAGTCGACGGAGAAGAGAACCGGACCGCCGAGCGCGGACGAGATCGAGCAGACCGCGAAGGACTTCCTGACCGCCTGGGCCGAGGGCAGGGGCCTCGAAGCGGCGCAGCTGACGAACAACCAGGCAGCGGCCGAACCGCTGCTGACCGGTTTCAGCGAGAAGGCCCACGTCACCGACGCGGTCATCGAGCCCGGTCCGGCGATGGGCGCGAACGTGCCGTTCACGGTCAAGGGAACAGTGAGCTACCAGGGGAAGAGCAGCCCCTGGTCGTACGCCTCCTCACTGACCGTGGTCCGCGGGGTGACGACGGGGAAGGCGCTGGTGGACTGGCAGCCGTCCGTGGTCCACCCGGAGCTCACGGAGGGCACGTCGCTGGTGACGTCGGAGGCGTCGGCCCCGCAGATCAAGGCGGTGGACGACGACGGTGTCGAGCTGACGCGGGAGAAGTACCCCTCGCTCGGCCCGGTCCTGGACCAGCTGCGCAAGAAGTACGGCGCCGACGTGGGCGGCACGCCGGGGATCGAGCTGGCGATCACCTCCGCGTCGGAGGGCGTGCCGGACCGGACGCTGCTCACACTGAGCGAGGGCAAGGCGGGCACCCTGCGCACGACCCTCGACGCGGGGGTCCAGGCCGCCGCGGAGAAGGCCGTGAAGAAGTACTCCGCGGCGTCCGTCGTGGCGATCCAGCCCAGCACGGGTGAGATCAAGGCGGTCGCCAACACCAAGACCGGCGAGTTCAACCCGGCGCTGCAGGGCGCCCAGGCTCCCGGGTCCACGATGAAGATCGTCACGGCGGCGATGATGATGGACCGGGGCCTGGTGAACGGGCCGAACTCGCCGGTCGAGTGCCCGTCGACGGTCCCCTGGGAGCGCGTCTTCCACAACCTCAACGACTTCTCGATTCCCGGTGCGACGTTCCAGGAGGCCTTCGCACGCTCCTGCAACACCACCTTCATCAAGCCGGTCAAACCGCTCAGCGCCAAGGGCGTCGCGGGCACCGCGCTCGGCGAGACCGCCCGCAAGTACTTCGGCATAGGTCTCAACTGGCAGTCGGGCGTCGTCACCGTCGACGGGAAGGTGCCGGAGTCCACGGGCTCCGAGACCGCCGCGTCGTACATCGGCCAGGGCCGGATCCAGATGAACGCGCTCAATGTGGCGTCCATCGCCGCGACGGCGAAAAACGGTGGGTTCAAGCAGCCGATCATCGTTCCGAAGAGTCTGGACAACCGTGAACTGGCCCAAGCCACGCGGCTGCCCGACGGCATCGCCGCCTCGCTGCGGCAGATGATGCGCGCCGCCACGGCCGGCAAAGGCACCGCCGTCGGGGCCATGGCCTCCGTCGGCGGGGACAAGGGCGCGAAGACCGGCTCGGCCGAGGTGGACGGCCAGGGCGACTCCAACAGCTGGTTCACCGGGTACGCCGACGACCTGGCCGCGGCGGCGGTCGTGCAGTCCGGCGGGCACGGCGGCGACAAGGCGGGCGAGACGGTCGCACAGGTGCTGAACGCACGCTGACCCTTTGGGGTCAATGAGTGCTCATGGCCCGCACGGCCCCGCCGGCGTGCGGGCCATGAGCACTCACGACACCGCCGGCGCGCATCCCCGTTTCGCCGAGGCCCTGCGCGAGCTCGGCCTCGACGTCCCCGTACGCCGCTTCCGGAAGCGTTCCACCGCGTACGCGACGGCCGCCTCCGCCGACGCCCGGTCGCCGACGTCGCAGCGGACGAGGGCCGCGCCCTCGATCCGGGCCGCGGCCGCCTCGGCCGCCTGAGTGCCGACGTCGGCGATGAGCACCCGGGCGCCCTCGGACGCCAGCCGCCGTGCCGTGGCCTCGCCGATGCCCCGTGCCCCGCCCGTGACCAGTGCGCCGCAGCCCTCGAAACGTGTCATAGGGCCGAACGTACCGCCCGGATCAGCGCCTGGGCACGGGGATCGGCGGTAACGCCCTTGCGCATCCCGTTCGTTGTGTAGCCGAGCGCGATGCCCGACTCGCCGTCGGCGAAGCCGAGGGAGCCGCCGCGGCCGGGGTGGCCGAAGGAGCCGGGGCCGAGCAGCGGCGACGCGGGACCGTGCAGCATGTAGCCGAGTCCGAAGCGGGTGGGCACGACCAGGACCCGGTCGGGTCCGGCGGACTCCTCGGTGCGGGCGAGGGTGAGCGTGGCCGGGGCGAAGAGCCGGGGCCCGCCGTCGACGGCCCCGATGGTCGCGGCGTAGAAACGGGCGAGCGCGCGGGCCGTGGATATCCCGCCGGACGCCGGGAGTTCGGCGGCCCGGTAGGCCGGGTCGTTCTCGTCGGGCAGCGGGTCGATGGCCTCGAAGGCGCGGCGGGTCAGCGAACCGGGGTCGCGGTACGCCTCGGCCACGGCCCGCTTGGGCCGCAGCTTGAGCCCGCCGCCCTCGGCGGTCGGCGGCTCCGTGATCTGCCCGAGCCGCCCCACCCGGTGGGCCTCTTCCGCGGGCAGCCCGATCCACAGATCGAGGCCGAGGGGGCGGGCGATCTCCTCCGCGACCCAGCGGCCCAGGGTGCGTCCGGTGACGCGGCGCACCAGTTCGCCGATGAGCCAGCTGTAGGTCTGCGCGTGGTAGCCGTGTTCGGCGCCGGGCTCCCACGCGGGCGCCTGCGCGGCCAGCGCGGCCGGTCCGCTGACGCCGTCCTGCGCCCGGGCCGGGGTGAGCGGCCGGTCCAGCACCGGCAGTCCGGCGCGGTGGGAGAGCAGGTGGCGTACGAGGACCCGCTCCTTGCCGGCCGCCTTGAACTCGGGCCAGTACGTGCCGACCGGGGCGTCCAGGTCGATCTGGCCGCGCTGGTGGAGCAGCAGGACGACGGCCGCGGCAATGCCCTTGGTGGCCGAGCGGACGACCTGCGCGGTGTCGAGCACCCACGGTTCGTGCCCGTCGACGTCCCGGGCGCCGGCCCACAGGTCGACGACCTTGCGCCCGTCCCGGTAGACGGCGACGGCCGCGCCGCGCTCGCCCCGCTGTTCGAAGTTCCGCGCGAAGGCGTCCGCGACCGCCTCGAAGCCGTCCGCCACCGTGCCCCGGACGTCCACCACGTCTGCTCCTTCGCTGCGATCCATCCCCCCATGGTGCAACGTGGTGCAGACCACCGAGCGCCCGGGGCGGCCGGGGCGGTCAGCTGAGCACGATGGAGACGTCGATGTTGTCGCGGGTGGCGTTGGAGTAGGGGCAGACCTGGTGGGCGGCGCCCACGAGCCGCGAGGCGAGGTCCTGGTCGACGAGCGGCAGCGAGACGTTGAGAGCCACCGCGAGGCCGTAACCGCGCGCCTCGTTGGGGCCGATGCCGACCTTGGCGGCGACGGTCGAGCCGCTGAGGTCGAGGCCGGCGCGGCGGCCGACGAGCACCAGGGCGTTGTGGAAGCAGGCGCTGTAGCCGGCGGCGAAGAGCTGTTCCGGGTTGGTGCCGCGGCCGTCGCCACCGAGGGCGGGCGGCATGGCCACCCGTAGCTCGATCTGCCCGTCGTGGCTGGTCACATAGCCGTCGCGGCCGCCGTGGGCGGTGGCCTCCGCCACGTACATGATCTTGGTCGGGCGGGTGTCCACCGAGTCGTTCGTGTCGACGGCCTGTTCGCTCATGCTGCGTCCCCGAGGTGCGTGCGCCGGCGGATCCGCATCGCGTGGCCCGGCGCGTGGTTTCTTCGCGGAATAACGGAATTTACATCGCGCACAACGTATCGGAGGCCGGACGGCTTTATTACTCCGGGGTAGCCAATTGCTGCTCCGGTGTGGCCTTCGCGGCCGTCTCCGCCAGCCGGTGCAGGTCGGCGCGGAGCCGGACGATCTCCGGCCCCTCCAGACCGGTGCTGACCAGCAGCTGCTCGGGCACCTTCCCGGCCCGCTCCCGCAGCGCCTCCCCCTCGTCCGTGAGCACCAGCCGCACCGAGCGCTCGTCGGCCGCCGAACGCTCCCGCCGCACCAGGCCCGCCGCCTCCAGCCGCTTGAGCAGCGGCGAGACCGTGCCGTAGTCGAGCCGCAGCGCCGAGCCCAGCTCCTTGACCGGGATCTCGCCGCGCTCCCACAGCACGAGCATCGCGAGGTACTGCGGGTAGGTCAGGCCGAGCTCGGCGAGCAGCGGCCGGTAGGCGGCCGTGACCGCCCGCTGCGCCGCGTACAGCGCGAAGCACAGCTGGTCGTCGAGCAGCAGGGACGCTGTCGCCGCCGCCCCGCTCCGGTCCTCATGTCCGCGCTCCATGTTCACGCGCCTATTGTCACGGACCTCGGGTCGAAGCCGAAGGGCAGCTCCAGCCGGTGCGCGCGCATCAGCTCGTCGTCGCCCAGCAGTTCCTGGGTGGGGCCGTCGGCGGCGATCACGCCGTCGCTGAGGATCACCGACCTGGGGCACAGCTCCAGGGCGTACGGCAGGTCGTGCGTGACCATCAGCACGGTGACGTCCAAGGAGCGCAGGATGTCGGCCAGTTCGCGGCGCGAGGCCGGGTCCAGGTTGGACGAGGGCTCGTCGAGCACCAGGATCTCCGGCTCCATCGAGAGCACGGTCGCGACGGCGACCCGGCGGCGCTGCCCGAAGGACAGGTGGTGCGGGGGCCGGTCGGCGAAGGCGGCCATCCCGACGCGCTCCAGCGCGGTCATGACGCGGGCCTCCAGCTCGGCGCCGCGCATCCCGGCCGCCGCCGGGCCGAAGGCCACGTCCTCGCGGACCGACGGCATGAACAGCTGGTCGTCCGGGTCCTGGAAGACGATGCCGACGCGGCGGCGGATCTCCGCGAGGTTCCTGCGGCCGACGGGCAGCCCGGCCACGGCGACGGAGCCGACGCCGCCGGTCAGGATGCCGTTGAGGTGCAGGACGAGCGTGGTCTTGCCCGCGCCGTTGGGGCCGAGGATGGCGACCCGTTCGCCGCGTCCGACGGTCAGGTCGACGCCGAACAGGGCCTGGTGGCCGTCGGGATAGGCGTACGCGAGCCCGCGCACGTCGAGGGAGGGGGGCGGGGTGCCCTCCGGGGAGTCGGTACGGGCAGTCATAGCGTCCATCCCAGCAGACAGACCGCGAGCGCGGTCACGGGCAGTGCGGCGGCGGAGGACCACTGGGCCCGGGTCGCCCGCGTCTCGTCGAGGACCGGCATCGTCCCGGTGTAGCCCCGGCTGACCATCGCGAGGTGCACCCGCTCGCCGCGCTCGTAGGAGCGGATGAACAGCGCGCCGGCGGACTTGGCGAGCACGCCCCAGTGGCGCACGCCGCGCGCCTCGAAGCCGCGCGAGCGGCGGGCGATCGACATCCGGCGCATCTCGTCGGCGATGACGTCGCCGTAGCGGATCATGAAGGAGGCGATCTGGACCAGCAGCGACGGCAGCCGCAGCCGCTGGAGGCCGAGCAGCAGCGAGCGCAGCTCGGTGGTCGAGGCGAGGATCACGGAGGCGGCGACGCCCAGCGTCCCCTTGGCGAGGATGTTCCAGGCGCCCCACAGGCCGGGGACGGAGAGGGAGATCCCCAGCACCTCGGTGTGCTCGCCGGGCACCACGAAGGGCATCAGCAGCGCGAAGGCCACGAACGGGATCTCGATCAGCAGCCGCTTCAGCAGGAAGCCCGCCGGGATGCGCGCCACGGCCGCGACCGCGCCGAGCAGCACCGCGTACAGCCCGAAGGCCCAGACGGCCTCCCGCGGGGTGGAGACGACGACCAGGACGAAGCAGAGGACGGCGAGCAGCTTGCAGTGCGCCGGCAGCGCGTGCACCGGCGAGTGGCCGTGGCGGTAGAGCTTGTGCGCGTGTCCCGCGCCCATGTCGGCGGCCGCCTATCCGACGGAGCTCTGGACGGATTCGGGCCTGGCGTCGTCGCCGCGCCGCCGGCGCACCACGTAGAAGACGCCGCTGCCGGCGGCCACGGTCGCGCCGACGCCGATCACCCCGGCGAGGCCGCCGGAGAGCCGCTCGTCCCCGATGTCCTTGACGCCGTAGTCCGCGAGCGGGGAGTCGGCGGCCGCGTGCTCCTCGGCCGACTTGTCGAAGCCCTTGTCGGAGGCGACCTTCTCCAGGCCGTCGGGGCTGGCGGAGGCGTAGAAGGAGACGAAGCCGGCGAGGGCGAGGCTGGTGACCAGGCCGCCCAGCCACAGCCGGCGCGGTGACCGGGCGGCGGCCGGCACGGGCTCCGCGGCTGGGGGCACCTCCCACGGCCGCCGGGCCGTAGGGGGAGCGTCCACCAGTTCGCCGCCGACGCGGAGCTTGAGCGGCACGGACAGGCCGCGGGCCCCGTACACGAGGTCGGGCCGCACGGCGACGACGGCGCCCACGGTCAGCATGGTGATCACGGCCTCGCCGACGCCGATGAGGACATGGACGCCGACCATCGCGGTGAGGACCGAGCCGACGGGGACCTCGGTGACCCCGCCGACCGCGTAGACGAGGGTGAAGGCGGCGGCCGACGCGGGCACGGAGACCAGCGCGGCGACGAACGACGCGCCGGTCACCGAGCGGCGGGTGCGCGGCAGGACCTTGACCAGACCGCGGAAGAGGCCGTACGCGACGAGCACGGTGACGACGCCCATGACGGTGATGTTGACGCCGAGCGCGGTGAGGCCGCCGTCCGCGAAGAGGATGCCCTGCATCAGCAGCACGACCGCGATGCAGAGCACGCCGGTGAACGGCCCGACGAGGATGGCCGCCAGCGCACCGCCGAGCAGATGCCCGCTGGTGCCGGCGGCGACGGGGAAGTTGAGCATCTGCACGGCGAAGACGAACGCGGCGACCAGGCCCGCGAGCGGCGCCGTACGGTCGGCGCCGGGCAGCGCGGCCGGTGATCCGCCCAGCTCGCGGCGGGCGCCGCGGAGGCTGACGGCGACCGCTCCGGCGGCCACGACCCCGGCGGCCACCGAGACGGGCGCATTGATGAATCCGTCGGGGACATGCATGGAGAGCTCCGCTTCGGACAGACGAACAACTGCTCAATGATAGTGGCCGGCTGCGAACGACTTGCAAGAGCGCATGGTTCACACCTGAGCCGACACCTGAAGACGGAGCACCACTCCCGAAATATGGGACATTAGAGACAAAGAGGATGAAGGTGAGGAGCTTGCCGATGTCGCACGCCGTCAAAGAGCAGGCAAGTGGCCGGATCGTCACCGACGCTCCTCAGCACCGGCCGGTCCGGGTCTTCCTGACGTACGACCCCGCCGAGGACCCCGGAGCCGTCAGCTTCGCCTTCCCCAGCGGCAGGGAGTGGACCTTCCCGCGCGAGCTCCTCGAATCGGGGCTGCGCCAGCCGGCCAGGGACGGCGACATCGGCATCTGGCCGTGCGGCCGGGTCCAGGCGATCATCGAGTTCCACACGTCGGACGGCGTCGCCGTCGTCCAGTTCGACGCGAAGACGCTGATCCGGTTCCTCCGGCACACCTACGCGGTGGCGACCCCGGCGCTCTGAGGCACGCCCCGCACCTGCACAAGGCGGCCGTATCCGCCGGCCCCATGCCCGGCGGATACGGCCGCTGTCCCGTGCCGGTCCCCGTCCCCACGCTGCCGTCACGGACGCCGGGGGCCCGCTCTCCCGATGACGCGGCCGTGCCGCGCCACCGGGGACCCCCGGGGTCTTCGGAATCTCAGACGCGGACCAGTTCGCGGTCCTCGTCCTGGTCGCCCCGGCCCTCCGCGAGCTCCTTGCGGAGCTTCTCGCCCTCCACGTCGACGTCGGGCAGCGCCCGGTCGAGCCAGCGGGGCAGCCACCAGGCCTTGTGGCCCAGCAGCGCGAGCACGGCGGGCACGATCGCCATCCGGACCACGAACGCGTCGAAGAAGACGGCGATCGCGAGACCGAAGCCGATCATCTTGACCATCTGCTCGCTGGACCCGATGAAGCCCGAGAAGACGGCGATCATGATGACGGCGGCGGCGGTGACCACCCGGGCCCCGTGCCGGAAACCGGTGACGATCGCCTCGCCGGGCCGCTCGCCGTGCACGTACGCCTCCCGCATCCGGGTGACCAGGAAGACCTCGTAGTCCATGGCCAGACCGAACACGACGCCCACCATGAAGATCGGCATCATCGACATGATCGGGCCGGTCTGCTCGACTCCGAACAGCGAGCCCAGCCAGCCCCACTGGAAGACGGCCACGACCGCGCCGAGCGCCGCGACGACCGACAGCAGGAAGCCGAGGGCGGCCTTGAGCGGCACCAGGACGGACCGGAAGACCAGCATCAGCAGCAGGAAGGCGAGACCGACGACGAGCGCGAGATAGGGCAGCAGCGCGTCGTTCATCTTCTGCGAGAAGTCGATGTTCATGGCGGTGGCGCCGGTGACGAGCACCTCGTCACCGCTGCGGTCACGGATGTCGTGGACCAGGTCCTCCGTCTCGACCGAGGACGGGCGGTCCTTGGGGATCACCGTGATCATCGCGGCGTCGCCGGCCTTGTTGAGCGTCGGCGGGGTGACGGCGGCGGCGCCGTCGAGGCCCTTGATCACGTCGGCCGTGCGGTCCGCGGCGCTCTTGCCGCCGTCGACGACGACCAGCAGCGGGCCGTTGAAGCCGGGCCCGAAACCGTCGGACAGCAGGTCGTACGCCTTGCGCTCGGTGGCGCTCGTGGGCTTCGCGCCGTCGTCGGGCAGGCCCATCTCCAGCGAGGCGGCGGGCACGGCGATGGCGCCGAGGCCCAGCACACCGACGAGCAGCACGGTCACCGGACGGCGCAGCACGAGGCGCGCCCAGCGGGTTCCGGCGTTGGGCTTGTCCGGGACCGGCTCGCCCTTGCGGACCTTGCGGCCCAGCACCCGCTTGCCCGCGAAGCCGAGCAGCGCCGGGATCAGGGTGAGCGCGATCAGGACGGCGATGACGACGGTGCCGGCCGCGGCGAAGCCCATCTTGGTGAGCATCGGGATGTTGACGACGGCGAGGCCGACCAGCGCGATGACGACGGTCAGACCGGCGAAGACGACCGCGGAGCCGGCGGTGCCGACGGCCCGCCCGGCGGCCTCCTCGTGCTCCCGGCCCTCCGCGAGTTCGGCGCGGTAGCGGGAGACGATGAAGAGCGCGTAGTCGATGCCGACGGCGAGGCCGATCATCATCGCGAGGGTCGAGGTGGTGGAGCCGAGGTCGAGGACGTTCGCCAGCGCGGTGATCGTGGAGATGCCGATGCCGACACCGATGATCGCGGTGAGCAGCGGCAGCCCGGCGGCGACCAGCGAACCGAAGGTGATCACCAGGACGATGCCCGCGACGACCACGCCGATGACCTCGCCGAGGCCCTGCTCCGGCATCGTCTGCAGCGCGTCACCGCCGATCTCGACCGTCAGTCCCGCGTCGCGCGCCCCGGCACCCGTCTCCTTGAGCGCCTCGCGCGTCTCATCGGTCACCTCCATCGCGCTGACCTTGTACGTGACCGAGATGTACGCGGTGGAGCCGTCCTGCGAGACGGCCCGCACGGCGTACGGGTCGGTGACGGAGGCGACCTGGCCGGAGCCGCCCTTCAGCTCGGAGACGGCCTTCTCCACCTCGGCCTTGTGGCCCGCGTCGGTCATCTTCTCGCCGTCGGGGGCCTTGAAGACGACCCGGGCGGTGGCGCCGTCGGCGCTGCCTCCCGGGAAGCGCTCCTCGAGCAGGTCGAAGGCCTTCTGGGCCTCCGTCCCCGGGATGGAGAAGGACGAGGAGGTGGCGGTGGGGGCGGTGGCCGCACCGACCCCGGCTATCGCGAGCAGCGCCACCCACAGCAGGGCGACGAGGCGGCGTCGCCTGAAGGCGGACCGTCCGAGTTTGTAGAGAAACGTGGCCACGAGGGCTACTCCCGTTTATGAGGGTGTACAGGGCATGGGGAGCCGGCCCGACGACGAGAGCGGCGCGCGTCAGGTGGTGCGGTGGTGCTGCGGGGAGCGGGCGACCCGGGGAGGTCAGACGCCGAGGGCGGGGAGGACCACGGCGTCGAGATAGTCGGTGAGGAAGGCTTGGTCGGGGGTGCGGTCCTCGATCAGATGCCGGACGACGAACGCGCCGACCAGCATGTGCGGCACGTAACCCAGCGCCGGGTTGTCCGCACTGATCTCGCCCCGGTCCACGGCCCGCCGCAGCAGCGCGTCGAGTCCGGTCATCTCCGGCTCGATCAGCAGCTCGCGCAGGGCCGTGTGGAGATCCGGATGGGCGTGGATCGCCTGGGCCAGACCCCGCATCAGCGCGGAGTCCTTCTCCATCTGGCAGTCGTCGGTCCGTCCGACCATGGCGTGGAAGTCACCGCGCAGGGTGCCGGTGTCGATGTCACCGACCTGCACGGGCTTGCTGTGCTTGAGCGCCGTCGCGACCAGCTCGGGTTTGCTCTTCCACTGGCGGTAGAGCGTGGCCTTGCTGGAGCGTGTGCGGGCGGCCACGGCGTCCATGGTCAGGGCGTCGTAACCGACCTCGCGGAGCAGGTCGAGCACTGCTTCGTACAGCTGCGCCTCGCGCTCCGGGGTGAGCCGGCTGCGGGTCATGCCGGCCTCCCGGGTCGCAGTCGATCGAACGAAACTGTTTCGTACACAACGAGGCTACCCCTCCCCCTCGGCGAAACGAAACCGTTTCGCTTGTGGCCTCGGTCACGGCACGGCGCGGGGCGGCCCCGTTCGGCATCCGGCGGGGATTCACCCGGGCCCACGAGTTGCCGCACCCCCACCGCGCGGAAAGCATTGGGGGGTGAGTGACGACGTCGCGTATCTCCGTTTCCCGCATCTGCACGACGACTTGCTGTGCTTCGCCGCCGAGGACGACCTGTGGGTCGCACCGCTGGCGCCGGAGGGGCACCGGCCCGGCCGGGCGTGGCGGCTGACCGTGGACCGCACCAGAGTCGGCCACCCGCGCTTCTCCCCGGACGGCCGCCACATCGCGTACACGAACTGGCGCAGCCTCGACCCGGAGATCCATCTGGCGCCCGTCGAGGGCGGACCGGCGCGCCGGCTCAGCTATTGGGGCTCCACCGACACCCGGGTCTGCGGCTGGACGCCCGACGGCCGGATCCTCGCGGTCTCCTCGCACGGCCAGCCGTTCTCCTACTTCTCCTGGGCCTACAGCGTCCCGACCGACGGCTCCCCCGGCGGCCGGCTCCCCTGGGGACCGGTCTCCGACATCGCCGTCACCGACGAGTCGGAGGGCCCCTCCCACGCCGGCGGCACGGGCTGCGAGCGGCGCACCCTGCTGCTCACCGGCAAGCCGCCGCACGAGCCCGCCGCCTGGAAGCGCTACCGCGGCGGGGCGATGGGCCGGCTGTGGCTGCACGGCGAACGGCTGCTCCCCGATCTGAACGGCCACCTCGACTGCCCGATGTTCATCCGCGGCGACGGCTCCGCCCGGTGGTCCGAGCACGACGGACGGATCGCCTTCCTCTCCGACCACGAGGGCGTCGCCAACCTCTACTCCTGTCGCCCCGACGGCACCGACCTGCGCCGCCACACCGACCACGACGCCTTCTACGCCCGGCACGCGTCGAGCGACGGCCGCCGGGTCGTCTACCAGTGCGCCGGCGACCTGTGGATCGTCGAGGACATGGCCTCGACGGACTCGGTGCCGCGCAAGCTGGAGGTACGGCTCGGCGGCCCGCGCGCCGGACGCCGTGCGTACCAGGTGCCGGCCGCCGGCAACGTGAACGCGATCTCGGTCGACGAGACCGGACGGGCCAGCGCCGTCAACGTACGCGGCAGCCTGTACTGGCTCACCCACCGCGACGGTCCCGCCCGGACCATCGCCGACACCCCCGGCGTCCGGGTACGGCTGCCGAAGATGCTGGGCAGCGGCGGCCAGGTCGCCTATGTGACCGACGCGGACGGCGAGGACGCGATCGAGATCGCCTCCCTGCCGCGCGCGACCGGACCGCGCGAACCGCGCCGGCTGGCCTCGGGCAGGCTCGGGCGGGTGCTGGAGATGGTCGCCGACGAGGACGGCGAACGGATCGCCGTCGCGTCGCACGACGGCCGGCTGCTGCTGGTCGACACCGCGGAGGCGGTGGACACGCCCGCGGGGGCCACGATGTGGCAGGAGCCCGAGGCGGCGGGGACCGAGGAGCCCGAGGAGTCCGCTGCGCCGTCGGCCGATGTCACCGAGCTGGTCCGCTCCGGGAACGGGCCCGTGCGCGACCTCGCCTTCTCGCCCGACGGGACCTGGCTGACGTGGTCCCAGCCCGGCATCGGACGCTCGCTGCGGCAGATCCGGATGGCCAGGATCTCCGACCGTACGATCGTGGACGTCACCGACGGCCGTTTCGAGGACGAGAACCCGGTCTTCACCAGCGACGGCCGCTATCTCGCCTTTCTCTCCTGGCGCGGCTTCGACCCCGTGTACGACGTGCACACCGGCGACCTGTCCTTCCCGCTCGGCTGCCGCCCCTATCTGGTGCCGCTGTCCTCCGCGACCCCCTCGCCGTTCGCGCTCACGCCGGAGGGCCGCCCCGCCGCCGGCGGTCTCGACCCGCTGGCGGAGTCCCCCGACAGCACGGTCCTCGTGGAGACGGAGGGTCTGGCGAGCCGGGTGACGCCGTTCCCGGTCGCCGCGTCCAAGTACTCGGCGCTGCACCCGGTCGCCGGCGGCGGACTCGTCTGGCTGCGCTGGCCCATCTCCGGCGCCCTGGGCGAGACGTTCGTCAACCCGGCCGACACCTCCGGCCGGCCGACGCTGGAGCACTTCGACATCTCCAAGGCGCGCAGGACCGAACTGGTCGGCCATCTCGACTGGTTCGCGGTCAGCGGCGACGGCACCCGGCTCGTCGTCGTCGACGAGGGCGACCTGCGCGCCGTGCCCGCCACGGAGTCGGGCGACAGCGACACCACCGTCTTCCTCGACATGCGCCGCATCCTGCACGAGGTGGACCCGGTCTCCGAATGGCGGCAGGCGTACGGGGAGGCCGGCCGCATCATCCGGGACCACTTCTGGGAACCGGACATGTGCGGCATCGACTGGGCCGGGGTGCTGGAGCAGTACCGCCCGCTGGTCGAACGGGTCGCCTCCCCCGACGAGTTCGCCGACCTGATGCGCGAGGTCCTCGGCGAACTGGGCACCTCCCACGCGTACGTCACCGGGGCGCGCCGCAACGAGGGGCCGCCGCACTACCAGCGGGCCATCGGGCTGCTCGGCGCCAACCTGGTGTGCCGGGACGGGGAATGGGTGGTCAAACGCATCCTCCCGGGGGAGTCCTCCGACTCCAGGGCCCGCTCCCCGCTGGCCGGCACGGGCATCAGGGAGGGCGCCGTCCTCACCCACGTGGACGGCCGCCCGGTCGACCCGGTGCGGGGGCCGTACCCGATGCTCGCCGCGGCGGGCGGTACGACGGTCGAGCTGACGTTCCTGCCCGCACCGGGGGAGGGCCGCCCGCGCCGGGTCGCCGTCGTCCCGCTGATCGACGAGCGCCCGCTGCGCTACCAGGACTGGGTCGCCAAACGGCGGGCCGTCGTACGGGAGGCGAGCGACGGCAAGTGCGGCTATCTGCACATCCCCGACATGGGCGGCTCCGGCTGGGCGCAGTTCAACCGCGATCTGCGCATGGAGGTCTCGCGGCCCGCGCTCATCGTGGACGTGCGCGGCAACGCGGGCGGCCACATCAGCGAACTGGTCATCGAGACGCTCACCCGCAAGATCCTGGGCTGGGACCTGACGCGCAACGCGGAGCCCGTCTCCTACACCTCCAACGCCCCGCGCGGGCCGGTCGTCGCGATCGCCGACGAGGCGACCTCGTCGGACGGGGACATGATCACGGCGGCGTTCAAGCTGCTGGGGCTCGGGCCTGTCGTGGGCTCCCGCACCTGGGGCGGCGTGGTCGGCATGACGGGCCGCCACCGCCTGGGCGACGGCACGGTGATCACGGTCCCGATGAACGCGGCCTGGTTCGACGCGTACGGCTGGTCGATCGAGAACCACGGCGTGGAACCGGACCTGGACGCGCTGCGCACCCCGCTGGACTGGGCCGAGGGACGTCATGTGGGGCTCGACGACGCGATCCGGCTGGCGCTGGACATGCTGAAGGCGGCGCCGGCCGCCGTGCCGCCGGACTACTCGGGCGCCCCCGACCTGCGTCGGCCCCCGCTGCCGCCCCGCTGACCGGACGCCGCCCGTTTCCGGGTGCGCGGTCCGTTTCCGGGTGCGCGGTCCGTTTCAGGGTGCGCGGTCCGTTTCAGGGTGCGCGGTCCGTTTCCGGTACGGCTCAGAGCTGGGGAGGTCTGCGCAGACGGCGGTCCATCGCCATGGACAGCTCCGCGTCGACGACGCTCTTCGCGAGCGGGCGCAGCTTCTCCAGCTGGTCGTCGGCGCTGTGCTCGGACAGGACGTCGATGAACAGTTCGGCCAGGGCCTCCGCGTGCACCCGCACCTGGCGGCCCGCCTCCAGCACGGCCGCGAGCGGGACGCCCTGGCGGACCAGCGCGGCCGAGACGTCCAGCAGACGGCGGCTGATGTGGACGATCTCGTCGCCGTCGGTCGCGAGATAGCCGAGTTCGAGCGCGGCGGCCAGATTCTCGGCGGTGACCTCGCCCTCGAAGTAGTCGGCGAGCGCCTCGGGGGTGAGCCGGACCGGGGTCTCCTCGGTCGGTTCGCCGAGGCCCAGGACCTCGCCGACGTCCCGGCCGGTCTCGAAGGCGGTGGCCAGGTCGGCGATGCCGTTGAGGGTGTGGCCGCGCTCCAGCAGGGCGGCGATCGTCCGCAGCCTGGCCAGGTGGTGCTCGTCGTACCAGGCGATCCTGCCCTCCCGGCGCGGCGGCGGTATCAGCCCGCGCTCCCGGTAGAAGCGCAGGGTGCGCACCGTGATCCCGGCCTCCTTGGCCAATTCCTCCATGCGGTACTCGCGCGCTTCCGTCACAGCAGAAGCCTATGTTGTACCGCCGGTAACTTGTCGCGCCCAACCCCTACCGCTCAGTAGGCCGCTGCGCTACCTTCCCAACCATGCCAGTGATTGCTGGCAGTGTTTTTGGGTTCGGCAAGGACGTTCCAGCGGGAGGCGGCGGCATGGGCCAGCAGCAGCACGAACACGTACGGGTGGCGGTGATCGGATCCGGCTTCGGCGGCCTCGGGGCAGCCGTCCGGCTGCGCCGCGAGGGAATCACCGACTTCGTCGTCCTCGAACGCGCGGCCTCGGTCGGCGGCACCTGGCGGGACAACAGCTACCCGGGCTGCGCCTGTGACGTGCCCTCGCATCTGTACTCGTTCTCCTTCGCGCCCAACCCCGACTGGCCCCGCACCTTCTCCGGCCAGGAGCACATCCGCGCGTATCTGGAGCATGTGACGGACACCTTCCGGCTCCGCCCGCATCTGCGCCTCGAGCACGAAGTGCTGAAGATGTACTGGGACCCGGAGAAGCTCCGCTGGGAGATCGAGACCTCCCGGGGCACGCTGTCGGCCGATGTCGTCGTCTCCGCGACCGGACCGCTGTCCGACCCGAAGATGCCCGACGTGCCCGGCCTCGCCGACTTCCCCGGCAAGGTCTTCCACTCGGCGCGCTGGGACCACGACTACGACCTGACCGGCAAGCGCGTCGCGATGATCGGGACCGGCGCGTCCGCGATCCAGATCGTGCCCTCGATCCAGCCCAAGGTCGACAGCCTCACCCTCTTCCAGCGCACGCCCCCGTGGGTCATGCCGCGGATGGACCGGAAGATCTCCGGGGCGGAGCGCTGGCTGCACCGGCAACTGCCGTTCACCGGCGCCGCCCGGCGCGGACTGCTGTGGGGCATCAGGGAACTCCAGGTCCAGGCGTTCACCAAGCGGCCGAACGAGCTGGGCCTCGTCGAGCAGCTGGCCAAGGCCAACATGCGCAAGGCGATCAAGGACCCGGAGCTGCGGGCCAAGCTGACGCCCTCGTACCGCATCGGCTGCAAGCGCATCCTGCTCTCCAGCACCTACTACCCGGCGCTCGCGCAGCCCAATGTGGACGTCGTCGCCTCCGGGCTCAAGGAGGTGCGCGGCTCGACCCTGGTCGCCGCGGACGGCACCGAGACCGAGGTCGACGCGATCATCTTCGGCACCGGTTTCCACGTCACCGACATGCCGATCGCCGAACGGGTCGTCGGCGCGGAGGGGATCACGCTCGCCGAGGCGTGGAAGGACGGCATGGAGTCGCTGCGCGGCGCGACCGCGGCCGGCTTCCCGAACTGGATGACGATCATCGGCCCGAACACCGGGCTCGGGAACTCCTCCATGATCCTGATGATCGAGTCGCAGCTGAACTACCTGGCCGACTACCTGCGGCAGTTGAACCTCCTCGGCGAGGGCTCGGCGCTCGCGGCCCGCCCGTCCTCCGTCCACGCCTGGAACCGCCGCGTGCAGGAGCGGATGAAGCGGACCGTGTGGAACACCGGCGGCTGCACCAGCTGGTACCTGGACGCGAGCGGCCGCAACACCACGATCTGGCCCGGCACCACCACCGAGTTCCGCAGCGCGACCCGGCATGTGGACCTCGCCGAGTACGAGGTGATCAGGGCCGCCGCGGGCGGGAAACCGGTCGCGGCGGGCGGGGCGAAGGCCACGAGCGGTACGAAGGACGCGGAGGCCGTCGCATGAGCCGGCTTCTGCGCCGCGGCAACCCCGCCCCCGTCCCCGACCGCGTGCTGACCGCCGTCTCCGCCGACGGATCACGCATCCATGTCGAGGTGCACGGCCCCGACGGAGGCACCTCCCGGGCCGAAGGCTCCGGCGGAGCGCCCACCGTCGTCCTGGCCCACGGCTGGACCTGCTCCACCCTCTTCTGGGCCGCGCAGATACGGGACCTGGCGGCGGACCACCGCGTCGTCGTCTACGACCAGCGCGGCCACGGCCGCACACCGGCCGGGCCCGTCGGCACCGACCGCCTCGCCGACGACCTGGAGGCCGTGCTCGCCGCCGTCCTGGCGCCGGGTGAGAAGGCCGTGCTCGCCGGCCACTCCATGGGCGGCATGACGATGATGGCCGCGTCCGGGCGTCCCGGCTTCCGCGAGCACGCGGCCGCCGTGCTGCTGTGCAGCACGGGCAGCGCACGGCTCGTCGACGAGTCACTGGTGCTGCCGATGCGGCCCGGGCGGCTGCGGACCCGGCTCACGCATCTGATCCTCGGCGCCCGCCTCCCGCTCGGCCCGGTCACGCCTGTCTCCCGGCGCATCCTCAAGTACGCCACCATGGGCCCCGGTTCGGCGCCGGAACGGGTCGACGAGTGCGCCCGTATCGTCCACGCCTGCCCGCGCGCCGCGCGGGTCGCCTGGTCGCGCGTCCTCGGTGAACTCGACCTGGACCAGGGGGTGCGGGGACTGGACGTCCCCGCGGTCGTCGTCGCCGGCACGGCCGACCGGCTCACGCCGTTCGTGCACGCCGAACGGCTGGCCGCCGCCCTCCCCCAGTGCCTCGAACTGGTGAAGCTCGCCGGGACGGGCCACATGACACCGGTGGAGGCCCCGGAGACCGTCACCGCCAAGATCCGTGAGCTGGTCCGTACATACCTGGACGTGAAGGAGGAGGCCGCATGAGCAAGGTGAGCCTGGAGGGACAGGTCGCGGTCGTCACCGGCGCGGCGCGGGGCGTCGGCGAGCTGCTGGCGCGCAAACTCTCCGCGCGCGGCGCGAAGGTGGCGCTGGTCGGCCTCGAGCCCGACGAGTTGAAGAAGGTCGCGGCCCGGCTGCACACCGAGGCCGACCACTGGCACGCGGACGTCACCGACCACGAGGCGATGGCGCGGGTGGCACAGGAGGTCAAGGAGCGCTTCGGCAAGGTCGACATCGTCGTCGCCAACGCGGGCGTGGCGTCCGGCGGTCCGTTCCTGCACTCCGACCCGGACTCCTGGCGGCGCGTCATCGAGGTGAATCTGATCGGAAGTGCCGTGACGGCGCGGGCGTTTCTGCCCGTGCTGATGGAGAGCCGGGGCTACCTCCTCCAGATCGCGTCCCTCGCCGCGATCACCCCCGCCCCGATGATGTCGGCGTACTGCGCGTCCAAGTCGGGCGTGGAGGCGTTCGCGCACAGCCTGCGGGCGGAGGTCGGCCACCGGGGCGTCCGGGTCGGCGTCGGCTATCTCTCCTGGACCGACACCGACATGGTGCGCGGCGCCGACCAGGACGACGTGATGCGGGAACTGCGCCAGCGGCTGCCCTGGCCGTCGAACCGCACGTACCCGCTGGGCCCGGCGGTGGACCGGATCGTGGCAGGCATCGAGCGGCGTTCCGCGCATGTGTACGGACAGTGGTGGCTGCGCGGGATGCAGTCGATCCGCGGCTACCTGCCGGCGCTCATCGGGACGGTGGGACAGCGCGAGATGCGTCGCTTCGAGCCTCGCCTCGGGTCCGTCTCGACCGGGCTCGTGGGGGCCGGCGGGGCCGCTGACGAGGCCGTACGCACCCAGAGCCACTGAGCGTCACTGATCGAAATGCGCGGTGTGCGGGTGCGTGCCAGGCTGGTCGCAGCCCCGGGGGCGTGATCGCCCCCGACCCCCCACACACTTCAAGGAGTGACCTTCCATGGGCATCTCGGACCAGTTCAAGGACAAGGCCAACGAGCTCGCGGACCAGGCGAAGCAGAAGTCCGGCAAGGGCGACCCGTCGCAGCGCGCACGCCGCGCCAAGGACGAGGTCTCCGAGCGGATGCAGGACCGCGAGCAGCAGCAGGGCGGCCGGTCCAAGGAGTCCATGCGGGAGCGCGGCGAGAGCGCGATGCGTGAGCGCCGCGACAGGCTCGAGGACTACGAAGCCTGACGAGGCGGCGCAGGCCGCCGGCCTACGTACGAAGGGCGCACCCGCCGTTGCGGGTGCGCCCTTTCCGTGCGTTTCACGGCGCGTGTGCGACCGCCGGCGAACCCCCTTGCGGGCGGGCTCAGTTCTCGTAGACCGCCGTCACCGGCGCGTGGTCGGACCACCGTTCGTCGTGCGTCGCCGCCCGTTCCACCCACGCCTTGACGGCCCGCTTCGCCAGGCCGGCCGTCGCCACCTGGTAGTCGATGCGCCAGCCGGTGCCGTTGTCGAAGGCCCGGCCGCGGTAGGACCACCAGGTGTACGGGCCCTCCTGGTCGGGGTGGAGGGCGCGGACCACGTCCACGTACTCCGCCTCGTCGAAGACCCGGCCGAGCCACTCCCGCTCCTCGGGGAGGAAGCCGGAGTGCTTCTGGTTGCCCTTCCAGTTCTTGAGGTCGGCCTCGCGGTGCGCGATGTTCCAGTCGCCGCAGACGACGACCTCCCGGCCGTCGGCCGCCGCGCGGGCCCGCAGCTCCTTCAGGTACGGCAGGAACTCGCCCATGAAGCGGATCTTCTCGTCCTGCCGCTCCGTGCCCACCTGACCGGACGGCAGGTAGAGGCTGGCGACCGTGACCCCCGGCAGGTCCGCCTCGACGTACCGGCCGCTGCCGTCGAACTCGCTCGAGCCGAAGCCGATCCGCACCGCGTCGGGTTCACGCCGCGTGTAGAGGGAGACGCCCGCGCGGCCCTTCGCCGCGGCAGGGGCGTGCACCGTGTACCAGCCGTCGGGGTCGCGCACCTCGGCCGGGAGCTGGTCGGCGGTGGCGCGGACCTCCTGGAGGCAGATCGCGTCGGCGGCGGTCGTCGCGAGCCACTCGACGAAGCCCTTCTTCGCGGCGGCCCGGAGACCGTTCACATTCACGGTGGTCACAGTGAGCATCCCGGCACCTTACCGGCAGACGCCATTCGCATACACGTACGCTTTCCGGCATGCATGTCAGAACAGTGGGCTTCGATCACCCGGACGCGGTGAAGCTCAACGACCAGGTCCAGCTCGAGTACGTCGAGCGTTACGGGGACGACGGTGACGCCACACCGCTCGACCCCTCGATGTTCGTGCCGCCGCGTGGCCTTTATCTCATCGCCTACGACAACCAGGACCGGCCGCTGGCGACCGGCGGCTGGCGCACCCAGGACGAGAACTCGGAGGGGTACTCGGACGGCGACGCCGAGCTCAAGCGCATGTACGTGATCCCCGAGGCGCGCGGCCGGGGGCTGGCCCGCCGCATCCTCGCCGCGCTCGAGGACGACGCCCGCGCGGCCGGCCGGATCCGCATGGTGCTGGAGACCGGCGACATGCAGCCGGAGGCGATCGCGCTCTACGCCTCCAGCGGCTATGAGCCGTGCGCCAAGTTCGGCTACTACCGGGAGTACCCGAGCAGCCTCTGCATGGCGAAGCTTTTGACGCGACCCTGACATTCTTTCGCGATTCGTGGCACCCTGCCTCACGCACGCCGATCCGCACCACCCTCGCCCCCCTCCCCGCCCGAACACGACCGCGGGCGGGCACGGCAGAAGGAGACATGCGTGAGACGCCACCGCTTAGCCGCCTCGGTCCTGACCGCCGTCGGCGCCCTGCTCGTCGGGGCGCTGTC
This sequence comes from Streptomyces sp. NPDC006294, assembly GCF_042870895.1. Classification (NCBI taxonomy): domain Bacteria; kingdom Bacillati; phylum Actinomycetota; class Actinomycetes; order Kitasatosporales; family Streptomycetaceae; genus Streptomyces; species Streptomyces sp. NPDC006294. Next base: position 438,282 of record NZ_JBIAHV010000003.1, on the reverse strand, counting down.
CGCCACCACGGCGGACGCCGCCCCCTCCCCCGCACCCCGCCCCGCCTCCTTCGCGCCGAAGCAGGCGGCCGAGGGGTTCTGGACCGCCGAGCGAATGCGCGCCGCCACCCCGCTCGACCTGATCCGCGCCACTTCCGGCACCACCCTCCGGACGCCCGCGCCGGCCGCCTCCGGCAAGGAGACGGTCATCGCCCCCACCTCCTTCCCACAGGCCGGCGGCCCGTGGACCGGCGGCGGCGCGGTGGTGAAGACGTCGGGCCGGGTGTTCTTCACCTTCCAGGGCCGTACGGCCTCCTGCTCCGGCAACTCCGTCACCAGCCGGAACGGCAGCACGGTCATGACCGCCGGCCACTGCGTGAAGTACCAGGGCTCCTGGCACACCGACTGGGTCTTCGTCCCCGGCTACGACAACGGCCAGGCCCCGTACGGCCGGTGGAGCGCCACCCGGACCCTCGCCACGCAGCAGTGGGCGGCGAGCGAGGACATCAACTACGACGTCGGCGCCGCGGTCGTCGCCCCGCAGAACGGCAGGACACTCGCCGAGACGGTCGGGGCGCAGGGCCTGAGGTTCAACGGCGGCTACAACAAGGCGATGTACGCCTTCGGCTTCCCGGCGGCCGACCCGTACGACGGCAGCAAGCTGATCCACTGCAGCGGCAACAGTTCGAAGGACTTCCTCTTCTCCCAGGACCACAGCCTCGGCTGCAACATGACGGGCGGCTCCAGCGGCGGCCCCTGGTTCGAGTCCTTCGACGAATCCACCGGCACCGGCCTCCAGGTCTCGGTGAACAGCTTCGGCTACCGCTTCCTGCCCAACCGCATGTTCGGCCCGTACTTCGGCCCCGAGGCGAAGGCGGTCTACGACAGCGCCCAGGCGTCCTGAGTCGTGCCCGCATTCTGAACCGGCATGCCCGACGACAGCCCCGGCCGCGGTCCCGGCCGGGGCCCTCGCCAGGAACGACGACGAGATCCTCGGCAAAGTCGCCGCCTGCTGCCGAGGACCTCCGACCAGGTCACTGTGTCCGCGCGCGCTCGGCATCCGTCAGCTCGCCCCTGACGAGCGGATACACCAGCGCGCAGCCGAGAGTGACACATCCCGCGGCGACGGCTGCCCAACGCAACGCCACGTCCCACCCCTGGCCGAAGAAGCGTGCCAGTCCGGACAGTACGAGAAACGTGACCGCCGTCAGCAGCACAGCCGACCGGCTGAATCTGCGGGGACACGTCGACTGCCGTGCGGCGTCCACGAGTACCGCTGACCGGTCAGTCACTCGATCGGTCAGTCGTAGAGGCCCGCCACGACCAGGCTGTCGAAGAGCAGCTTGCCCTCCTGTGAACCGGTCACCCGCACCACGGCGTCCTCGCCGGCGTCCTGGGAAGGGAGCCTGGTCGCTGCGATGTGGCACGGGATGTCGAGTTCCACGTATCCGTGGAAGGCGCTGCGCAGTTCCAGCGGGAGGACGCGGTACGGGGCGCACACGGCCTGGGTCGCCTGCCGGGCCGCCTCCAGCAGCATCATGCCGGGGACGTGGTCGGCGGGGCGGTCGAAGAGCACCGGATGGCCGGGGTCGATCCGCAGCGTCCAGTTGTGCCCGCGGCGCGCGGCCGCGGAGGACGGGATGCCCAGGACGACGTCACGCTCGTCGAGCCGGCCCACGATCGCGGCCGGGACCGGTTCCGGCCGGGGCGGCAGCCCGTCCCCGCGTGTCCCGTCCCGGTGCTCCCGGCCGTCGGCGGACGGTACGCGCAACGCCAGCCGGCCCGCGCCGACGAACTCGTCGCCGCGCTTCAGCTCCGCCTCCAGCGTCATGCCGATCAGCGTGCCGTGCGGACGGCTGACGTCCGCGCCGGAGACCTCCAGCCGTATCTCGGCCGGGCTCGGGCCCAGCAGCAGCGCTCCCGGCACGACCTCGATGTCCAGCGCCTCCATGAACGGGCGCCGGCCCGCCGGTACGCCGTAGTAGATCTGGCCGACCAGTACGGACGCCTGCCGCAGCGTCTCTGCGGCGAGCAGCGGGTCGTGCCAGGCGCCGGCTATCGGCGGGTAGAACGTGTGCCCGCGTGGCCACTGGGCACCGAGACGGAAGGTGTCGGGCCCCAGCTGCCGCCAATCGGTGATCAGCACTTCCGCGACGGCGCTGCGGCCGACGAGGTGGCGGGGGGCTGTCCTGACAAAGCGGAGATCAGCCGTGTCCATGGCGTACTGCGGTGCCAGGAGGGCGCGCGGGGGATCGGTCACGGACACGCAGGATTGCCTTTCTCGATAGTCGACGGTGCGGAGTGCGTTTCCCATGGGCGGACTGGTAGGGCGACACGCCACGGGACGGACGGGCGGGCGGTGCACGGCCGGGACTTCGGCGATCGGTGGGCAGGACGCGCCGCGGAAGGAGACGGGGGGCCGGGGAATGGCCGGTGGTCGGGGAATGGCCGGTGGGCCGCTGAAGGAGACGGCGGGCCGCGCAGGAGGCGGCGGGGCGGCCCGCCCGTGAGGCCCCCGTCGGCCGGCATCAGACCGTCGCCAGCTCCGTCAGACGGCCGGCGTGGAAGACCAGCGGCCCGATCTGGTCGGTGACCGCACCCTCCGTCGCCTCCGCGATGACGAGCTCGTGGTCTCCCGCCTGATGGATCGTGGTGATACGGCAGTCCAGCCAGCCCAGCCCGTCCGCCGGGATGGGGTGCCCGTCGCGTGTGGTGGACCATTCCCGGCCGGTGAACCGCTCGGCCCCCTTGGTGCTGAACAGCCGGCACAGGTCGCCGTGCCGGTCGCCGAGGATGGTGACCGCGAACCCTCCCGTCTCGCGGATGGCCGGCCACGTCGTCGACGTCTCCGCCGCGCACAGGGCGACCAGCGGCGGGTCGAGCGACACCGACGTGAACGAGTTGACGGCCATGCCCACAGGGCCCTGCTCGGTCTGCGCGGTGATCAGCACGACTCCCGTGGTGAAGCGGCCGAGTATGTCTCTGAACGAGCGCTGCTCCAGCATCTGTTCTTCCGCTCAAGTGAGAAGTGGATGAAGGTCGATTCGCCGCGGGTGCCGGCCGGACGGGTCGGTCCGGCCGGCACCCGCACCGGACTACTTGGCGCGACTGGCGATCGCCCAGTCGACGGCCTCCTGCGGGCGGTCGGCGGAGCCGGTGATGCGGGGCGCCACATACCGCGCCAGCAGTTCCATGCTCCGGTTCGTCTTCTCCCAGGACGTCCAGTCCGCGACGTACACCAGGAGCGTGCCGAACCCGCCGGTGATCTCCTGGAGCCGCCGGATGCCCTCCACCACGTCGTCGACCGATCCGACGAGGGCGCCACCGGCCTCGACACGGGCCTCCAGGGCCTTCTCGCGGGGCACGTCGGGACTGATGACGTCCCGGCCGGCCGCCTTGCCGAAGTACTCGAACAGCCAGCGGTCGTAGCCCTCACGTACGTCCGCGTAGGCCTCTTCGCGGGTCTCGGCCACGTGTACCGGCAGGGCGATGCGCCATTTGTCCCGGTCGAGGGTCCGGCCGTGCTCGGCGGCGGCCTCCTCGGCGAACTTCCACTGGTGCGCCAGGTTGATGTGCGCGGGCGCGCCCGGAGTCATCAGCGCGAACGGCAGCGCGAACGAGGTCATGCTCAGGCCGTACTGGCCGATCAGCCGCGGACTGGACTGCGAGGTGCCCGAGGTGGCCATGGCGACCTCAATGCCGTCGGGGCTGAAGCGGGGCAGCTGGAGCTTGGCGTCACGCAGGTCGAACCAGTCCGTCTGCTGTGTGATCCGCTCTTCGCCGTTGACCAGTTCCATCACGGTCGGCAGCGCCTCCTCGAGTCGCCGGCGCTGCACCGGCTGCTCCAGGCCGAACATTTTCGCGTCGAACGGCACCCCCGGACCGACGCCCAGGATGTAGCGGCCGCGGGTCAGGTGGTCGAGGTGGACGGCGCGGCTCGCGACGTGGAAGGGGTGGTGGCCGGAGAGCGGTACGACACCGTGGGCCAGCTTGATCTGCCGGGTGCGCTGGGAGGCTGCGGCGATCAGAGTCTCGGGAGCCCCGACGAGCCCCCAGCCGAGGGTGTGGTGTTCGCCGAACCACGCCTCGTCGAAGTTGAGTTCGTCTGCCTGCTCGACGAGATCGAGGTTCCTGCGTATCGCGAGGTGCGGGTCCTGGCCGGTCTCGTGGACGGGGGACAGGAAGAGACCGATGCGGCTGTGCACAGCAATTCTCCTGGGAGGTGTGGAAGGCGGGAAGTGCGAAGGCGGACGGAAGCACGGGGAGGCGTGCGAACCACGGAGAGACGTGCGAAGGCACGGGGAAGCGTGCGGACACGGGGAGGCGTGTGGAGGCACGGGGAGGCGGAAGCCGGGGCGTACGGATGGCCGTCACGCGCGGGGCGTGGGGCGCCGGCCGCAGCGCGCGGGGCGCGCTGCGGGCAGGGTCACGCGAGCCGGTAGACCGCGTCCTTCAGGGTCCGGACGCGCTCGTAGTCGGCGGCGAGCCGCTCCTCGTCGGCCGCCGTGAGGAAGACCCGCAGGGAACTGGTCAGCAGGTCCACCGTGGGGCGGATCGGCGAGCCCGGCCGTACCTTGACGCCGGCGAAGAAGACGCTCTCCAGCCCGCGGATCTCCGCCACGGCCGTCTCGTCCACGGCCGCCACGATCCCGTCGAGCTCGGTGGGCGTGTTGTAGACGACGGCGTGCTGGAGCTTGCGGTAGACGCGGCCGCCGTAGCGCGCGCGGAAGCTTTCCGGCTGCGCGTACGCCTGCGCCGCGAGGTCGGCCTGGTTGTGGCCGAGGCACACGTCGTGGAAGGGGGCGTTGATGTTTCCGTTGAGGCGGGTGCCGATCTCGACGAGGGCCGGACCCTCGTCCGTCATGATCACCTCGGCGTGCGCGGGGCCCCACCGTACGCCGAGGGCGGCCAGCACCTCGTCGACGTACGAGACGAGGGCCGTCACGAGCTCGCTGTCCGGATCGACGAGGATGTCGCGGTTGTAGATGTTCTTGCCGGAGGGCAGCAGCGTCTTCTCGTACTGCCACACTCCGCAGGCGTACCGCTCACCGTCGCAGCTCACGGTGTCGACGATGTACTCGGTGCCCTTGAGATAGGACTGTACGAGGATCTCGCTGTTGGCGGTCCCGAAGATGTCCTGGGACGTGAGGACGGTCTCGGCCGCGGTGCGGACCTCCCCGGCGCTCTCGCAGATGAACACCCCGTCGGAGGCGGCCGAGCTGATCGGCTTGATGACCACGGGGTAGCGGCCCTGGTCCTCCGCCCAGGCCACCAGCGCGTCCGGGTCGCCGCTCTTGAACTGGGCGGCGCAGCGTACGCCGGCCCGGCGCAGGGCCTCGATCATCTCGTACTTGTCCCGGCGAGCCGGGGAGAGTTCGGAACCGTTGGTCGGCAGCCCCAGCCGCTCGCTCAGCCGGTCGGCGAGCTGGACGGAGGACTCCTGGCCCGCGACGACGCAGAGCGGGTCGTGGTCGCCCAGGATCTCGACGAGCTTGTCCTCGTCGGTGCACACGATGTTCTCGGCGTACGCCGACAGGTCGGGTGCCTGCATCGTGGGAATGAGTTCGGCGGTGCTCTGCACGTGGAGCACGTCGGCGCCCTGTGCGGCGAAGGTGGCGGGATAGAAGTTGCCTGCCGAGTAGCCGTCGAGGACCACCGCGAGGGGCTTGCGGGCGGGGCTCATGCGCCGGCCTCCGACTCGATGAAGCGGGCGAGGCGCGCGATGCCCTCGCGGATGGCGGCGGGGGTGAGGTTGCTGAAGCCGAGCCGCAGCGCGCGGTCGCCGCCGCCGTCGAGGTAGAACATGCTCATCGGTGCCCAGCTGACGCCGAAGTCCCGGGCGGAGCGCTCCATGGCGGCGAGATCCGCCTCGAAGCCGACCTCGACGGTGAGGAAGAAGCCGCCGCGCGGAACGTTCCAGCGCACCTGGTGCTCGGCGTACCGCTCGGGCGGGAAGTGGCCGGCGAGCGCGTCGAGTGTCGCCGCGAGCCGCTCCTGGTAGACAGCGGCCAGCTCACGGGTGGCGGAGGTCAGGTCGTAGTCGTTCTCCACGAGGATTCCGCCGATCGCCGCCTGGGACAGCGAGGAGGAACCGACCGAGAACATGGCCTTGGCCTTGGACAGTTCCTGCGCGAGCCTGCGCCGGGTGCCGTCCTCGCCGGTCACCTCCTGGTCGGCGACCAGGTAGCCGAGACGGGCGCCGGGGAAGGCCGACTTGGCGAACGACCCGAGGTAGATCACGTCGCCGCGGGTGTCGAGCGACTTGAGCGTCGGCATCTTCTCGCCGTCCCGGGCGAACAGTCCGTAGGGGTTGTCCTCCAGGATCGTGAGGCCTTCCTCCGCCGCCACGTCGAGCAGCCGCTGCCTGGCCTCCAGGGGGACGACCGTGCCCGACGGGTTGGAGAAGTCCGGGACCAGGTAGAGGGCGCGCGGACGCTTGCCGGCGGCCCGTACGGCACGGGCGGCGGCCGCCACGGCGTCGGGCTCCAGGCCGTTCGGTCCCTCGACGATGCCCTTCACCGGGATGTCCAGCATCCTGGCCGCGCCACGGATGCCCACGTACGCCGGGGAGACGGACAGCAGGACGTCGTCGGGCGAGGCGAACAGGCCGCGCAGGGCGACCAGGGTCGCCTCCTGGAAGCCGTGGGTGATCATGATGGACTCGGCGGAGACCTCGATGCCCTCGTCGTGCCGGAGCATCCGGGCGACCTCGTCCTGGATGAAGCCGTTGACCGGTCCGTACTGGAAGAGCAGCCGGGTGATGCGCTGTTCGGGAACGCCCTGCTCCCGCAGGTGCCCGAGGTAGCGCTCGACGTAGTGCGAGAGGTTCGCCAGGTCGTGGTTGCCGTCGTACGGAGCGCCCGAGGAGAACGACAGGGCCTCGGGGAACTTCATCGCGGTCTCGCTCAGCAACCGCATCGAGTCCATCTCCGGGTCGACGATGCCGGCGTGCAGCGAGGTCCGGAGCAGTGGTGTCCGCTGGAGCGGGGGGTGCTCCTGGACGGGTATGGCGGTCATGCCGGTTGTTCCTTCCGACGTGTGGGTCCGGGCGGGGCGGGACGGGAGGGGAGCGACCCGGTCAGGCGGCGGGCCGGTCGAGCGCGGCGATCCAGCTGCCCTTGCCCGGCGTCCACTGGCGGACGCGCGTCTCGGCGACGAGGCCGCCCTGGACATAGGGTTCGGTGTCCAACAGCTTCTGCAGTGCGTCGCGGTCCTCGACCTCGTAGAGCAGCAGTCCGGCGTTGGCTTCGGGGAGCGGCCCGGCGAGCAGCAGCACGCCGTCGTCGGCGAGGCTGCGGAGGTTCTCCGCGTGCGCGGGGTGCAGCTCCTGGCGGCCCGCGCGGTCGACGTTGTACTGGAATTCGACGACGAATTTCGCCATGGGAAGACTCCTTCGGGCTTACGGGCGGCGCGTCACATGTAGAGCCCGCCGTTGATGTCGATCACCGCGCCGGTCGAGTAGCCGGCGCTCTCGGAGCAGAGATGGAGCACGCTGCCGACGGCCTCGTCGACGGTGCCCATCCGGCCCATGGGCAGCTTGGACAGCACGGCCTTCTTCTGCTCCGGGTCACGCCGCTCCCAGGCGCCGGCCACGCGCTCGGTGGCGATGGGACCGTGGGCGACGACGTTGACGACGACGCCGGCCGGGGCGAGTTCGTAGGCCATCTGCTTCGTCATGCCGATGACGGCGGCCTTCGCTCCGACGTAGGCGGCGTTGTTGAAGTGGCTGTAGGTACGGCCGCCCGCGGAGGCGAAGTTGACGATGCGTCCGTAGCCGTCCCGCGCCATGCGGGGAGCACAGACCTTGATCGCGATCCAGCTGCTGACCACGTTCTCCAGGAACGATGCGTCGAAGTGGCCGGCGGTCAGGTCGGCGTAGCCGATGACACGGGTGTCCCCGCCGACACCGTTGACCAGGATCGAGGGCGCGAACTGCTCGACGATGCCGGTGAGCAGGCGCTCTGCAGCGGGTATGTCGGTGATGTCGCCGACCACCACCTCGACCTCGGTGAGCCGGCTCAGCCGGTCCGCCAGCCGGTTCACGGCCTCCTCGTCCCGGTCGAAGAGGACGAGCGTGTGGCCTTCCTCGGCCAGGCCCCGGGCCACTTCCCGCAGGATTCCGCCCGCGGCGCCGATCAGCAGGGCGGTCCGTGCGGTCTGCGCGGGCCCTGCGGTACTCGTGGTCATGCTTCGGTCACCTTGTTTCTGTGGTCGTTTCGACGGGTTCACGGTCGGGAGGCCCGGCGGACCCGGCGTCGGCGGTGGTCACGCCGAAGCCGGCGAACCGGGGCAGGAAGACAAAGCTGAGTGCCACGCCGAGGCCCAGCACGAGAGTGGAGATCCAGAGCGTCCCGTAGCCGTACGCATGGGCCACCGTCAGCCCGATCGGACCGCCGACCACGAAGGCGGCGTTCCAGGCGAAGAAGTACGAGCCCTGGTAGGTGCTGACGCGGCCGGCCGGTGCCCGGTTGGCGATGAACGTGGCCGACATCGGCGCCCACAGCACCTCGCCGAGCGTCCAGATGACGGTGGCCACGACGAACGAGCCGAAGTCTCCGGCCAGCGCGTTGGCCCCGAACCCGACGGCGATCAGCACGGCCGCCATGACCAGCGGCGTCTGGTCGCTCATACCTTTGACGACCCTGGGCACCAGGGCGAGCAGCACGATCGAGAGGACCGCGTTGGCGGCGAACACGATGCCGATGTCGCCGGGTGACAGGCCGCTGGCCCGCATGTCGAGCGGGAGCGCGGAGTTGACCTGGAGGTAGATGCAGGCGAGCAGGAACGTGAGGATCAGGAAGGCGACCAGCACCGGCGACCGGAACGGTTCGGCGATACCCGCCACCGCGCGCCGCAGCGCCGACGCGCCCTGCCTGCCGCCGATCCCCTTGTCCGCGTCCGCGGGCATCTCGTCGGCGGGAAGCGCGCAGATCAGCACGGCGTAGACGGCGCTGCACGCGGACCACACGATGAAGAGGGAGGGCGGATGGAAGGCGAGCAGGAAACCGGAGAGGACCGGGCCGAGCGACATTCCGACGTTGAAGCCGACGAGGAAGAGGCTGTAGGCGCGGGAGAACTGCTCCGGCGGGACGATCTTGGAGATCAGCCCGGCGCCTGCCGGGCGGTCCACCGCGGACAGGAACCCGGTGATCAGGGCGAGCGCGCAGAGGAGGACCACATGCTCGGCGACGACGAACAGCAGGGCGGAGACCGCGGTCACCGGCTGGGCGGCGATGATCGTGCGCCTCGGTCCGATGAGGTCGGCGACGGCACCGCCGACCAGCCCGGACATGACGACACCCGCGCCGAAGAGGCCCACGATGAGCGGTGTGGTCCGGTCGTCGACGAGATCGCCCTGCTGGAGATAGAGGATCAGGAAGGCGGGCGCCAGCGTCCCGAGCCGGCTGAACGTCTGCCCGAACCACAGCAGCCAGAAAGTCTTGGGAAGGGCCATCAGTTGCACGCCGTTCGGGTCGGCGTCCGGCGTGCCGCCGGACGTGGTGTCGGTCGTGGGGGCGCGGCCGGAACGGGGCAGGGGGTACAGCTGAGGCTGCTGTACGCGAAGGCCGCCGAGACCAGCGTCATATGGCGGTGCCAGCCCGGATAGGAGCGGCCCTCGAAGGCGCGCAGCCCGAAGTCGTTCTCCAGCCGTTCCAGCGTGTCGGTCGTCGCGGCGTGCAGCCCCGCCAGGTCCAGCAGGTCGGCTACCGGGCGGTGCGCGAGATCGGCGAGCCATACCTGCCCGGTACGGCACGCCGCCGGGTCCCATTCGGCGAACACCCGGAGCAGGGGGCGTGTCCCGGGGAGCCTCACCAGTCCGGTGAGGACGGTGACCTGTCGCGCCCCGGCGCCGTGCGTGCCGACCGGCAGGCGGGCGCCGTGCGTACCCACCGCTTCCTTTCGCGGGCGGCGGGAGCAGTGCAGGGCGAGGAAGCGCTGTGCCGCGACGGCCCCTTCCTCGCCACCGGGCAGTTGCCGGTCCGGGGCGGCGGGCACGAGCGGGAAGGAGTCGGGTACGGCCACCACGAAGTTGCGTCCTTCGCAGATCAGGCCGCGGACGACCTCGCCGGCGCCGGCGTAACCGGTCAGGTCGACGACGACCGGCAGGCCGGCCAGGTCCCGGCGTCCGCCGGACTCCTCGACCATGTCCACAGCCTGGACCGCGGCCGAGTCGGCCCGGCCGGGCCGAACAGTGTCGGGGATCCGGGCACGGCGGCGCTGCTGCGGGTCCTGTGACCACTCCTCGGGGAGAAGGAGCCGCCAGTCCACCGGCACGACCTCGCTGTCCGTAGACAGGAAGGCCCCGATCGCCACCTGGCAGTTGACCGTACGCCCCGCCTGCGGCACGAACCGCCGGTGGACGCCGCAGGAGCGGTCGCCCCGCTTCGGGAGGACCACCGGCCCGATGACCAGGGCCCGGGCGCGGCTGTGCCGGCCGATCCAGCGCGTCAGTTCGGCACGCACGGGTTCCCATTCCCACGGGCTGGCGTTGACGAACTGATGCAGGGCCTGGGGCGCCGTACTGGAGTCGGAGACGGTGGCCGCCAGGCGGCGCACCGATTTCTTGCCCGGTGTGGTGAGCAGGCCCCGCACGTAGGCGTCCGCCCATCTCCGCTGATCGGCCCGGGGCAGCCGTCCGAAGAGAACCTCGGTAAACGCGGAGACCGATGCCCATGCCTGCGTGGTGTGCTGCGTAGCCATCGCGCGTTTCCCTCCCTCTGGTGTCGCTGGTACCGGCGCGGTGTAGGCCGGTAGGTAAAACATAGAGAACGACCTCTATGTTTTCAATCCCGCGATGGGGGCTGCTGCGACTTCGGCAAGTTCACCGGCCCGCGCGGGCCCGGGAGTTCAGCCGGGACCGGCGGGCCGCAACGCCTCGTTCCGCAGCTCCCGCGCCGTCGTCTCCGCCGTGGCGCTGTCGGCGCCCGGCATGCCGTAGGTGAGCGACAGCCCCAGAGCGCCCCTGAGCGCCGACACATGCAGAGCGCCCACCGCGGGCGTCGCCTTGCGGTTGACGGCGGTGCGGAAACGCGTCACGCGTGCCGCGTGCACACCGAGCGCGACATCGACGGAGCCGGCATCGGTGACCCTGATGTCCGGGCCCGTTCCGCCGGCGGCCTCCGCCTCGACCACCCGTCTGATCCGGGCGTGCTCCCGGCGGGCCGGCCGCCATGCCGCATCGGCCGCCCGCAGCGACGAGGCGTACGCACGGGCGTGGTCGACCGTCGGACCGCCCCCGATCCGCAGCGCGGCGGCCACCTCATGGAGACAGCACCCGGCGTCCGGCATCACCACGTGCTCGGCGTACCGCCTGCGCAGAGACACCGCGTTGGACAGTACGACCTCCTCCTGGCCCGTCGTACGGGCATGGACCCGGGCCAGGGCGGCCGCCAGGAAGTGGCCCGGCGCGATCCGGCGCTCGGCACACCACCGGTTGAGGCGCAGACTCTCCCGCGGCGGCAGCGACAAGGACACGACCCCGGCCCGGCGTGCGGACCACGGCGGTCGGCGGCCTGCGGCCTGCGGAGGGCCTGCCTGCCACGCCCCGCCCGGCCGCCCGCCGGCGGTTCGCAGGTCCGGAGCGGCCGGGGGCGGCGCGACGTACGTCAACTCGTCCGTGGCTGGCGGGAGCGACTCGACGGCCGGCCGGACACCGTCCACCGCGGCCTGGCTGAAGAGCATGTCCAGCAGACCGCGGACCAGCCGCCCGGTGGAGTGCGCGTCGAAGAGGGCGGGGTGGACAGTGAAGCAGAAGCGTGTCGCGGCCGTGTCCCGGCCGTGGACGACCCGGAGCCGCCACAGTCCACCGCCCGCCGGCAGCACGTCGTTGACCTCGTCGGCGAGCAGGTCGGAGGGCCGACCGGGGCCCGCCGGCTCGCCCTGAGTCAGCTGACCCGGGCACAGACCCGGGCCCTGCTGGAACCACAGGCTGCCCCGCACCTCGCCGATCCGCAGCAAGAGCAGCGGAAACCTCCGGACCCACCGGGCCACGGCCTGCGCCACGTACTCCGGGCAGAACTCGGCGTTCACCGTGAACTCTGTGGTGACTTGGGCGTCCCCGTGCATCAGCGCGTGCTGGTAGGCGAAGGTCGCCTCGATGTCGCCGAGCCGGCGCACGTCCCTGAGGGCCGTCACCCTTCGACCGCTGCGGTCACCGGCCGCGGCCAGTGGATGCGGTTCGACAGGGTGACGTCATGGGTGGTGAACTCGAGCGTGACCCGGTCCTGGTCGGCCATCCGGTAGCCCGCGTGGAAGCTGCTGCGGTCGGCACCGATGAAGACGTAGTGCACGAGGCCGGGCCGGCGCAGCGGGCCGTACGAGAACAGCTCCGACATCATGCCGTCGAGGCCGTAGTGCAGGGCCTTTGTGCCGGTGGTGAAGTCGCCCTGCCAGCCGGGGCCGCCGTCGCGCTCGACCGTGACCCGGCCGGTCACCCGCTGCGGCGGCTCGTCGAGGAAGAGCCACGGGGCGACCGCCGCGTCGCAGAGCTTGGCGTACGACAGATGTCCCTGGTGCCGCTTGAACCGGCCGATGTCGGTGAGGTCGTTGCCGAACGTGTAGCCGACGTAGCGGGGTTCGCCCGCCTCGTCGGTCACGTACACGAGGACGATCTCCGCCTCCTCGCACAGGGCGACCGCGCTCGACGGTACGGCCAGGTCGTCGCCGGGCACCTTCAGGCAGTCGCCCATGCCCTTCAGGAACCAGTTGGGCTGGGACTGGGTGTCGGGGCCGACCTTGACATTGTGGGTCTGCATGAAGCCGCTCACCATGGCGTCGCCCGCGGACGCGGGCATGAGCGGAGGACGGAACCGCACGGACCCGCTCTCAAAGGCCGGTACGGTCACCAGCCCGCCCGAGGTCAGCTCGGCCACGAGCGCGGCACGGTCGCGCCCCGCCGCAAGGGTCGTCCGCCGCAGGTCGGTCTCCTCGCCGATCGGATACAGCACCAGCGGGGCGCCGGGCTCGGGCTTGTCGAGCCCGATGTGCCGTCGGCCTCGGTAGGTGCATTCGAAGAACACGGACATGGTGAATCTCCTCAGGAAGACAGAAAGACAGAACGACACGAAGGAAGGACGAGGCGCCGCCCGCACTCGGAAGGCCCGGAAGGCACCGCAGGGGTTCGGCGGCGACGCGTGGAGCCCTGTGGTGCGGAGCCGCGGGGGTCAGAAGTCCCGCACGAGCCAGCGGTCCGCGGCGGCGTTGAGCGCCATGCCCCAGCCCGCGCCCTCCGCGGGCGAGATGGTGTTGGTGCCCCGGTCCACCGCCGGGCGGGGCGAGACGATCATCTCGGGGAAGAAGCGGTCCGACTGCCCCGCCTCCACGGTCAGCGCGCCGGGGTGGTTGAAGGCCAGCGCCCGCCCCGCGTTGATCAGCGGGCCGACCTCGGCGACCTGCACCCCGACCTGGTAACGCAGGCCGCTTTCCCTGGCGTAGTCGACGAGCCGGGCGGCGCGCAGGACACCGCCGTTCTTCGCCACCCGGACGTTGACGGCGTCGCACGCCTCCGACTCCACGGCGATCCTGGCGTCGTCCTCACCGCACACGGACTCGTCGAGCATGACGCCGATGCCTCCGTTCCGCCGCAGGTCGCGCAGGCCGGCCCAGGAACCCTTGGGCAGCGGCTCCTCCACGTAGTCGGCTCCGCTCTCCCTGAGCCGCCAGGCGTACGGCAGCGCGGTGGCGGGCGTCCAGCTCATGTTGGCGTCGATCATGATCGTGACGTGCTCGCCGACGTGCCCACGGATCCTCTTGACCGTGCGGGCGTCGCGCTCGTTGTCCTCGGACGCCTTGATCTTCACGAAATGGAAGGGGCCGCGGGTGTCGAGGAACTCGTCGACGTCGATGCTCAGATCGAGCACCTGGGAGATCTGCAGCGGGCAGTCGGCCGGTCCACCGCCGTGCCCTGGCAGCAGCTGCCTTGCCGTGAGTCCGAGTTGCTGTCCGAGCCAGTCGAGGACTGCGGTTTCGAGGAGGCAGACGAGATTGTTGCCCCCTGTGACGGCGAAGGTCCGCGCGAACCCGTCCCGGTGCAGCCGGTCCAGCAGCTCCGCCGGCGCCATACCGGTCAACAGCGCCAGCAGCGCGTCCATGTCGACCTGGCGCAGCGCCGCCGTCACACCGGCGGTGGTCTCCCCCGTGACGTACGCGCGGGGCGCGCACTCGCCGATGCCGCTCACCCCGTCGGCGTCGAGGCTCAGCACAAGACTGTCGGAGGCCGTGCGGCGGGCGGCGGGATGGTCGAAGGAGGTACGCATGGGCAGCTGCACCCGGTACAGCCGGGCGACGTGCGGCTCAGGCATCCCGGTTCAGCCCCTGGAGCAGGGTGTAGGTCGAGGTCCAGTCGACCAGGCCGTCACTGACCGGGGTGTAGAACAGATAGTGCTTGTCGGTGGGCAGCTTCATGATGCTGCCGCGGCCGGACATCATCGTGTGGAAGACCTCGTGGGCGGCGTCGAGGTCCACGAGGGGGTCGGTCATGCCGGAGACGAAGACGGCCGGCACATCGCGGACCTGCCGCCGCGGCTCCAGATAGAGCTTCTCGAGCTCCAGCAGGGTGGCCCGGGAGCGCCGGGTGATCTGCCGTACGGCGAGGTCGTCGTCGTCGATGAAGTGCTGGTACTTGACGTCGTCGGTGAAGTCGGTGGCCTTCAGACCGGCGTCCCACAGCTCCTCACCGCGGCCGGCCGCGACGGCGCGCAGTTCCTCCTCGCCGAGCGTGGCGTGCATCCTGCCGAGCCACGTCGAGCAGAAGACGGCCGCGTCGTAGCGCGTGGTGAAGCCCTCGTGATGCATGAGGGCCGCCATGAAGGAACCGCCGAGGCAGTGTCCGAAGAGCGACAGCGGTACGTCGTCGCCGATCATCTCGCGGGCCAGGGCCACCGCGTCGGCGTAGTCGTCGAGCACGGTGGCCGTATCGGGTATCTCATGGCGGTCACCGGGGCTGATGCCGCTGCCACGCCGGTCGAGCACGAAGAAGGCGATGTCGTTGTCGGCGAACCGGGGGCCCACCTCCCACAGCCAGCCGGCGTGGCTCTGCAGTCCGTGGAAGTAGAAGACCGCGCCTTTCGTCCGGCGCGGTCGCCACAGATGGAGTGCCGGGCCGGAGCCGTCCGGCCGCAGGTCGATGATCTCGCGACGGATGTTCTGCGGGGGCCTGTTGATGACGAGCATGTGAGTGTCCTCTCAGCGGCCGACGATGTCGGCGACGAAATCGGTGTCCTTCTGGAAGGGCTTGAACTTGTATTGGGTCGCGTTGCCGGCCTGTCGGCGCGCCTCGCTGTACTCGCTGATCGCGTCCTGCCGCACGGGGACCACTTCCATGGCGCCGAGGCGTCCGCTGTCACGCTTGGAGGCGTACTCGATGTTGATCTCGCACAGCGCGCGGTCGACGGCCTCCGAGAGCTCCCGGCCGAGCGCACCGGAGGGCTCGGCCACCTCGGCCACAACGGTGTAGGAAGGCGGCTCGCCCCACCGGGGACCGCACATGTACAGGCCGGTGTCGAGGCCGCAGGCGGCCAGTCCCTGCATGATGGCCTGGGTGACCTGCGACTCGGTGATCTTCTCTCCCGTGAAGGAGTGGAAGACCCCGTCGCGGTGGACGAAGTGGATCCACGGCGTACCGTCCACGATCCGGTCGACGCGGTACACGTCGCCCGTCCACATCCGGTAGAAGCCGTTCCCCTGCGACATGATCAGGTGGTAGTCGCGGCCGGCCCGCACCTCGTCGAAGAGGAGGGTCTCGACCTTCGCCCCGGCGTCGACCAGCTCCCCCAGCGGCACATTGGCCGGCACGAACTCGAAGTAGGCCTGGTTGACGGCGAGCGGCTGGCTGTCCAGCGAGTCGTCGATCGGAATGGTGGTGACGCCCTCGGTCCCGCAGCCCATGAACGGCAGCTTCGCCACACCCGGCAGCACGGCGTCCAGCTTCTTCCGGTACAGCTCCGCGGAGGCGGACAGCCAGCAGCTGTACAGGGTGAGCGTCGGCCAGACGTCCTTGAGGCTGAAGTCGCCCCGAGCGAGGACCTGTTCGAGGTGGCGGGCCGCCGCCTCGTCCGGCTCGGTCCACGGCTCGCCCTCCAGCGTGCCGTCACGCAGGTCGCGCACCAGGGCCGGGCCGTGCTCGGCGACCAGGTCCCGCAGGGAGATCAGGGTGCTCGGATTGATCGCCGATATGTAGTGCAGCTTGCGGCCGACGAGATGGCGGATGCGGTGGTACATCCTGCCCGCGTGGGTGGCGGGGGCGTCCGGACCGAACCACGGGGACGTGTACCACGGCGGGTTCCAGTCACGGCTGTTGATCTGCGGATGCCGGTTGCTGATCGCCTGGTGCTCCACCCCGTGGACGAAGTCGTACACGTCCTCGCGGACCGTCTGGGTGTCGAGAGTGGCGTAGGGGTGCGCGAGAAGCTCGGGGTGGTGCTCCAGATACGTCCCCCACATCGCCTTCATCGCCGGAATGCGGTACGTCAGCAGCCAGTGCAGCGTGTACGGGACCCGCTTGGGCACACCCGTCGTACCGCTCGTCTTCAGCCAGCGCAGGACCGGGCTGCAGGACAGCACCCCGCCCTTGGTCCGGGCCTCCCGGTCGATCTCCGGAACGAAGTCGGCGTACCGCATGACCGGCAGCACCGACCGGAAGGCAGCGGAGTCGGCGGGGTCGGCGGCGAGGACGTCGTACCCATTGTCCTTCCAGTGCAGCGAGTCGGCGCTGATCTCGATGAGGTCGGCGAGGACCCGCGCCTGCGCCGCACCGGGGTCCTTGAGGTCGCGCAGGAGATCGTCCCGCGCCTGTCGGCATTCCTCGACGAAGGGATCCCGCCGCGCCGTCCAGTGGTCCTGCCACTTCGGTGTCATCACTGGTTCTCCTTGAAGGTCTTCGGGCTGTCGCCGCCCGCATCCGGGCAGGCGTGAGCGCCGCGCGGCACGAGGGGCCGAACGGTGAGGTGAACAGCTGTGAGGTCTGATGAGCCACGTCGCGCGCTCCCGCGCGCCGGGCGGCGTACCGGCCGTGAGCTTCTGCCGGTCCGCGTGCTGTGTTACGTGACGGGCCCGCCAGAGCCGGGCCGGTGGGCGTGCGGTGTCACGTGACGGACCCGCCAGAGCCGGGCCGGTGGGCGTGCTGCTTCAGGAACCCGGCGCTTCGGAGGCCGGGCGGTCCGGGCACGGTGTCAGGGACCCGGCTCGTCCGTCTCGCGTCCGTCCGGCGTCCGGGCGGCGAGGGCGGCCAGTTCCGTCAGGTCGTAGAGCGCCTGCCGCTTGGTCCCGTAGCGGGTGATCCTGCCCCGGCGGGCCCACTGCCGGATCGTGCCTTCCTGCACGCCCAGGGCCAGGGCGGCGAGGGACGTGGGCACGCACTTGCGCTGCTTCGTCGTCATGCCGCCTCCTTCATGGCGAGCCACTGCCGCGGGGTCAGTACGTGTCCGGCCCCGCACACCGGGCCCCGCAGCACCAGGTCGTCGCCGCCCCGGCGGGGCAGCGACACCTGGGCCTCGCAACCGGACTCCACACAGGCCCCGAGCGGTACGAGTTCAGCGGACCGCCGCACGGCCAGGTTCCGGAGCCCGGCCGCCGCCGCGGCGACCTCGTCGGCCACCCGGCCGGCGGCCGGGTGTGCCACCAGCCAGTCCTTGTGCCCGGTGAGGAACGCCGTCATGGCCGTGACGGTGCGGCGCGGCGGAGTGGTGGAGGGCCGTTCCTCGGCCACCAGCCGGGCCCACGAGGAGAGGCGGGCCACCGCCTCGTGGCGGGAGTCCAAAGCCTTGGTGCTCACCGGCAGGGTGTTCTCCCTGCTGCCGGTGACGCGCGGGGCGAGCCCGCCGTCGGCGGGCGTCAGATACTGCTCGCTCTCGCGGTGCAGTGCGGGCAGTGCCGCCAGGTCACGCAGGAACGCGCGGAGGCAGGGCCCGCAGAGCCGGGCGCCCGGTGCGGGGCGGCGGCTCGGCAGGCCACCTTCCTGGGCGGCCCTTCGGCAGCGGGTCGATGTGCAGTGCGAGGGGATGCGGTCGGCCACGGTCTCATCACCTTTCCGGGAGGCGGCTGGATGTCCGAGTGACGTCGGAGGGGATCGTTCGGAGGGGAACGCAAGGACGGGCTGGGGTCGAACAGGGCGGCACGGCGCGGGAAGCGCGCAACGCGGCGGCAACAAAAAAGCGCCGCACGAGGCGACGCGACGGCAGTTCGACGGCTCCTGGAAATGGGCAGACTGCCTCGCGAAGAAGCGTTACACAGTTGCATGGCCCACCGCAAGGGCTTCCCGGGGATCACTTTCCCCTGACTGCGCATCAACAGACGTTGCCGCCGTCTGCGTTGGAGGGCGCCAAGCACAGCGCCGCCCGCCCGTGCGACACGGGCGGGCGGCAGCGGCGGAGGCGGCATGATGGGCTACCGGGGCGTGGGCAGGCCGAGGACCCGGTCGCGCAGGACGGGGAAGTCGGCGCGGGTGCCGGCGACGAGCCCGGGGGCGAGATCCACGAGCAGCGTCTCCTCTCCCGGCCCCGCCTCGGCCACCACCTCGCCCCAGGGGTCGACGACCACGCTGTGTCCGGCCTGTTCGACCCCGGCGTGCGTACCGGCGGTGTCACAGGCCAGGACGTACGCCTGGGACTCCACCGCACGGGCCCGGGCCAGCAGCGACCAGTGGGCGCGGCGTGCGGCGGGCCAGCCGGCCGGGACGACGAGGAACTGGGCGCCGGCATCGACCAGCAGCCGGAACTGCTCGGGGAAGCGCAGGTCGTAGCAGGTGGCCAGGCCGACCGTGACCCCGAGGCCGTCCAGCGGCGCGGTGACGATCTCGCCGCCCCGCGCCATCAGCGCCGCCTCTCCCTTGTCGAAGCCGAACCGGTGGATCTTGCGGTAGGTCCGGCGCAGCCGCCCGTCCGGGGCGAAGAGGAGCGAGGTGTTGTGGAGCGCGCCGTCCGGGCCGCGTTCGACGATGGATCCGGCGTGCAGCCAGACGCCCGCGTCGGACGCCGCGGAGCTCATCGCGGCAGCCGTCGGGCCGTCGAGCGGCTCGGCGTGCTCCGCGAAGGTGTCGAAGGCGAAGGCGCCGACCGGCCAGAGCTCGGGCAGTACGACGAGGTCGGCGCCGCCCTGCGCCCGTACGAGGTCGGCGACCCGTTTCCGGCGCGTGTCGGCCGGCTCGTCGGGCCGTACCTCGATCTGGACGAGCGCGGCGCGCAGGGTGCTGTGGTCCATGGGTCGGGGTCTTCCTTTCAGCGCAGGTGGGAGGCGCCGTTGAGGTCGAGCACAGTGCCGCTCGCCCACTCGGCCCCCGGGGTCGCCAGCCACGCCACGGCGTCGGCGATGTCGGCCGGTTCGGCGATGCGCCCGAACGGGCTCTGCGCCCGGACGGTTTCGGTGGTGGGACCGTCGAGCATGGGCTCGGTCAGGTCCGTGAGGACGAAGCCCGGTGCGACGGCGGTCACCGCGATCCCGCGCGGGCCGAGCGACTGGGCGAGGGACTGGGTCAGGGCGTGGACGGCGGCCTTGCTCGCCCCGTACGCGGGGGCCTCCGGCTCGCCCCGGTAGGCGCCGCGCGAGCCGACGTTGATGATCCGCGCGCCCTGCGGGCCCTGGACACGGCGCAGAAGGTGGTCGACCAGGCACCAGGTGAGATTGGCGGTGCCGAGGAGGTTGACGTCGATCACCCGCTGCCAGTCGGCCCGCCAGTCGGCGTAGGACGTGGTGGCGACGGGCTGCTCGGTGTAGATGCCGGCGTTGTTGACCAGTACGTCCACGGCGCCCAGCTCGTCGACGGCGGTGTCGAGGACGGCTTGGGCCTGGTCCGGGTCGCCGATGTCACCGGACACGACGGTGTGACCGCTGCCGGGCAGGGCCGCCACCACGGCCTTCGCGGCGGCGGCATCGGCACGGCAGTGCACGGCCACCACATGCCCGGAGGCGGCCAGCCGCTCCGCGACGGCGGCTCCGATACCGCGCGATGCGCCGGTGACGAGCGCGTGGCGTCGAGTCATGTGCGGTGTCTCCTTCAGATCAGCAGGTCTCGGCACGTCTGTGTGGACGGCCTGCGGTCGGGTGCGCACAGGGACTGCCGGGGGGCGCCGGGAAGCCCGTCGAGCGTCAAGGTCCACAGACAGCCGAGCTGCTTCTGTACGCTCCCGGCCGGGTGGCCTGCCCGGATGAACGCCTCGGCCCCGGCCATCAGATACACGGCGAGCAGCTCCAGGTCCTCGGCGTCCGCGTTCATGCCGTCCGCGGCACGGATCCTGGTCAGCAGGTCCCGAAGTGCGGCGGTCCAGACCGAGTGCCAGCGGTCGTGTGCCGTCGCCCTTTCCTGGGCCAGCCGCGCCGCGGCACGCACACTGACCTCCGCACCCAGCAACCGGGTCAGTTCCAGGCAGAGTTCGACGACCGACCGGAGATCGGGAGCGAGCTCCGCGATCATCCGGTCCAGTGCTTCCCGGGTGACGGTCTCGCCGTCGGCGCAGACCGCCACCGCCAGATCCGCCTTGGTGCGGAAGTGGAAGGTCAGCGCCCCCATCGTGACCCCGGCAGCCTTCGTGACCGCGGCCAGCGACGTCCCGGCGTACCCGTGCTGGTCGAACTCGGTCGCGGCTGCGGTGATCAGAGCATGACGTGTGTGCTCGGCCCTCGTCTGTCTCACCACGGCTCACCCTCGGTATGCAACTGGGCTGGTCCGGAGGGGCCGTCGCACTGCAGACCTGGGCCGCGCACCACAACCAGTGGTCGGGAAACTACCCGCGGCCGGGCCGGGAGGCGTCCGAGCGCCCCATATCCGCAACGGCTTTAGCATCTTGCTCACCATGCGGGACGATCCGCGGACGCGCGTCGGACCGTCCGGCGAGGTGTGCGCGGTACCAGGGGGCGGCATCCGTCAGCCGGGCCCGCGGCCCGGGGCCTTCCGCACAGCCCGTCAGCCGCCAGATCTCCTCGCTCAGGTACCAGTGGTCCCCTGCCAGCAGCGTGAACTGACGTTCCATCAGTCGTCCCGGGGTCTCGCGCAGCCTCCGCAGGCATTCCGCCCACGGCAGGCTGCCGCTGACGGCCGGCAGCACGTCGAGATCCGCCAGGCACGCCAGCAGGTCCCGGTTGCGTACGGGGAGGGGGTGACTGGCATGGTGCACCCCGCGCGGCAAGGGGGCCGCCGAGCGCGCGAGGGTACCGATCAGCCGGGCCAGGTCGGTGACATCGACCATCGACGCCTGCCCCCGCCCGCCGTCCCAGGCAGCCGGAACCCGCTCCAGGAATTCGGCCAGCGCCGGAACCACCCACTGGTCTCCGGCCCCGAGAACCAGCCCGGGCCGCAGCACGACCGCGCCCGCGTCCAGGGCGATCCGCTCCCCCGCCAGCCTTGTTCTGCTGGCGGGGGAGACCGGAGCCGGAGTGACCCCGTCGACGGGAAGGCCGCAATGGGGACCGGCGCCGTAGACCGCCGCGGTGGACAGATGGACGATCCGTTCGACGCCGTGGCGCCGGGCCTCCGCCATGACCGCCCGGGTGCCGTCGACGTTCACGGCCGTGCATTCCTCTTCGCTTCCGGTCACACGGGAGGCGAGGTGGACGAGGACGTCGGCGCCGTCCAGCAGTCCCCGCAGGGAGCGGGGGTCCGTCAGCTCCCCCGTCACCCGTTCCAGGTCCGGTGCGTGCTCCGCGCCGGGGCGCACGGTCCGGGCCAGGGCCCGGACCGACACGCCGCGGTCGCTCCCGCCGTCGGGCAGCAGTTCCCGCAGGACCTCCCGGCCGACGAATCCGGTACTGCCCGTCACCACCACCCGCGTCCGGTTCACGAGGCGTCGGCCTCGTCAGCGTCCGGGCGGGGGCCCACCTTCAGCCCGGCGATGACCTCGGGCGGGGCTATGGCGGGCAGCAGGCATCGCCACATCGTGCCGATCCGTTCCGGGAGGTCGGCACGGCCCGATGAGAGCCGCGCCATGATCTGCGTTCCGGTGTAGGCGCCGACCAGAACCTGCGCGAAGGCCGCCTCGTCCACATCGGGCAGCAACTGCCCCTTTTCGCGGGCCTTGACCAGTTGCTCGCGGAACTGGTCCGCCCACCAGTCATAGATCGAGTAGTCGAGCAGCTCCGCCTCGTTCTGCTCCACCGCCAGCCGGACACCGGCACGAAAGAGGACGTTGTCCTGCATCTCGACGGCCAGGTACTGGCACATGTCCAGCAACTGCTGCAGACCGGCATGGTCCCGCGGGAAGTCGAGCTCGGCGGCCTGCTCCACGATGACCGCCCTGGCCAGGTCCTCCTTCGACTTGAAGTGGAAGTACATGGCGCCCGTGGTGACGCCTGCGCGCGCAAGGATCCGGTTCAGGCCCGCACCGGCGTAGCCGCTTTCGTCGAACGTCTCTGCCGCTGCGCGCAGGAGAGCTTCGCGCGTGCGTTCCGCGCGCTCCTGACGGGGTCGCGCCATGGGCTGCCTCCGGCAATCTCTCGACAAACAAAAAGAACGACCTCTATGTTATTCGAGCGGCCTCGCTTCGCCACACCGAGGGTCCGCTTCTCTGCCCTGCACACCAAAGCCGCATTCCGTTGGGGGAACCATGCAGCCGTCGAACGTCACACAGGGTCACGGAACCAACACCCTTCTGTCCGTCCCGCAGGAGTACACACACAAGACGAACGCCGGGGAAGTACTCCTCAGAGGGTGGCAGCAGATCGGGGACGACACCTTCACCGTCACCGCCGAATGGCCCGAGAACCACAGCTTCTACGCCTCCCGCAACGGCCTGCACGACCCCCTCCAGCTCGGCGAGACCATCCGCCAGACGCTACCGCTGGTCTCCCACGGCGCCTACCGGGTGCCCTTCGGCCACCAGCTGCTGTGGCAGGACTTCAGCTGGGAGATCGACCGCGAAGCATCACGCTCCGACGGCTCCCCGGCCCAACTGGAGCTGCGCATACGGTGCTTCGACATCGCATACCGCAAGGACCGGGCCTCCGCGATGTCCCTGGACATCGCGGTCGAACGCTCGGGCCGCCATCTGGCCACGGCCCGCACCCGGTTCACCATCCAGGACCCGACGGTCTACCGGCGGCTGCGCGGTCGGTACGCCGACAAGACTGCCGCCAACGCGGGCGCCGTGCCGCTTCCGCCGCCGGCCGCGATGAGCCCCTTCGGGCGCGACTCCTTCGCGGACGTCGTGCTCGCATCCACCGACCTGCCCCACATCTGGCAACTGCGGGCCGACACCGCACACCCCATACTCTTCGACCACCCCGTCGACCACGCGCCCGGCATGCTGCTGCTGGAGGCCGCACGGCAGGCGGCGCTGGCCACCGGTCATCCCGAACAGCGGGTCGTGCTCCACATGGCCTCCGTGTTCAACCGCTACGCCGAACTCGACTCCCCCTGCTGGATCACCGCGGAGCCGATCGCGGCGGAAGCCGAACAGCGTGCGGACCGGAGGGCACAGGGCGACCGCGCCATGGACCGGGTGCGCGTGTCCGCGGAGCAGAACGGCCAAGTGATCTTCTCCTCCGAGGTGACGCTCGGTCCACTGCACCCCGCGCCGCTCACCTGACACACCGGGCCGGGTGCCGGCCTGCACGGCACCCGGCCACCGGCGGCAGTTCGTTCACGGCCGGGCCCAATTGCCTCGCTCATTGCCGCACAACAAGAGAAAGCCCCAGTCGGACGAATCCGACTGAGGCTCTCAGCTGCGGTGGACCTGTGGGGATTTGAACCCCAGACCCCCTCGATGCGAACGAGGTGCGCTACCAGACTGCGCCACAGGCCCTTGCAACGAGTGAAACTCTAGCATCCCGATCGGGGTGCTTGGAAATCCGTTCCTGGGGGGTCGCCGCGCAGGTCACGGGCACCGCCGGGAGTGGTGTCACTCGTTGGCCGCGCGCGGCCGGTCCTCGTCCGCGTACTGGTCGAAGAGCGGCGTGCGGCCACGGTCGCGGGCGCGGCGGGGCTGCGGGGTGCGACGGCCCGCGGGGGCGTCGGCGGGCGGGTCCGGTGTCTCCCGGCGGGACGGCGTGGGCTCGGCGGTGGAGGAGCGGGCGGCGCTCCATGTCTCCGGATCGCTGACGTCCACGCCGCTCGACGCGCGCGGCGCGACGGGAGCGGTGACGTACGTCGGCAGCGGGACCGGGACCGGCTCCCAGCTGTCGCCGGTCACGGGGCCGCGCTGGCGCTGCTGGTCGACCCACTCCGCGTGGTCGGTCTGTTCGACGAGCGCGCGGCGGCCGGCCTCCTGCGGGGAGAGCTTCGGCGCCGGCTCCGGCTCGGCGCGCTCCGCGGGCTCCTCGTCGGGCAGGGGCGCCTCCGCGGCCGCCTGGTGGCGGTGGGGGCGGTTCTCCCGCAGCCGCTGGGCCGCGGCCTCGGCACGCCGGCGGTCCATCGTGAAGGCGAAGCGCCGCCGTTCCTGGGCGCGCATCTGGACGATGTAGGCGCTGAGGAGGACCGCGGGCGCAGCGGGCGCCCACAGGAATCCGAGCCCGCCGACCGCCGCGACCACCGCGCCGAGGGTGAACCCCAGGAAGAGGACCGTGGTGGTGCGCCTGCGCCGGGCCAGGACCTTGCTGCGCCGCGCGCGCTCGGCGGCCGCGGCGCGCTCGGAGCGACGGGCGCGCTCGGATCGACGGGCGGGCCCGGGGCGGCGGGCGGGGGCCTGGCCGGCGGGCCGGTCGGCGTCCTGCTCGGCGCTCTCGCCGGCATCCCGGCGGACCTCGGTCCGGGGCGCGGCGAAGGCCCGGACGTCCACGGAACTCAAACGGTCCGTGACGGCATCCGGGTCCACGTCGGGCTCGGGCTGCTCGGCGGTACGTTCCCGCAGCTCCTTGGCGTAACGGCGCTCCATGGCCGCTCGTCCGGACAGCAGCCGGATGGCGGTGGAGAAGCGTTCCGTCGGACGGGCTTCGTTCAGCTCGTCCTGCCTGCGGAGCCACATCGGCACCAAGTAGGCGGCCCAGGCCCCGACGATGACTGCGTAGATGAGGCCGCTGCTGCTCACGCAACACACCGTAGAGGGATTCGCACCAGGGCATCCGCCAATTGGCCCGGTGTGTCGCACGATCTGGCTGATATCACGGAACTTTTTTGTGATTGTTCAGATCGAATCACGGCCGGGAGTGACCAATTTCGAACACTTATTTTATTCCCCTGGCCGTTCCGGGTCGTGCCTGGTGCCAGCGGCGGACCATGCCCTCCGGCACCTCCTCCGCCGTCAGCGCGAAGACGAGGTGGTCCCGCCACGCGCCGTCGATGTGAAGATATCGAGGACGCAGCCCCTCTTCACGGAATCCGAGTTTCTCCACGACGCGGCGGCTGGGCTCGTTCTCCGGGCGAATACAGACCTCGATACGGTGCAGACCGATCGAGCGGAAGCAGTGGTCCACGGCGAGAGCGACCGCCGTCGGCATGACGCCGCGGCCGGCGACGCTCCGGTCGACCCAGTACCCCACATGGCCCGAGCACATCGAGCCCCAGGTGATCCCGGCGACGGTCAGCTGTCCGACGAGGGCGCCCTGGTAGTCGATCACGAACGGCAGCATCCGGCCGGCGTTCGCCTCCGAGCGCAGATGGCGGACCATCTGCCGGTACGTCGGGCGCTGGACGACCGGGCCGCCGGGGGCCGGCGGCGGGATCGTCGCCTCCCAGGGGCGCAGCCAGTCGCGGTTGCGCCGGTTGACCTCACGCCAGGCCCGCTGGTCGCGCAGCTTTATGGGGCGGAGGGTGACGTCTCCGTCCACCAGGACCACCGGCCAGCTGACGCTCATGACTCGCCGGTATGGTCGCCGCCGCGCAGCTGGTCGACGGCATGGCGCAGGATCGGCTCCAGGACCGCGAGCCCGTCCCGCACACCTCCGGTGGAACCCGGGAGGTTGACGATCAGCGTGCGGCCCGCGACGCCGGCGACGCCGCGCGACAGCACGGCGGTCGGCACCTTCGCGCGGCCGTGGGCGCGGATCGCCTCCGGGATGCCGGGTACCTCGTGGTCGAGGAGGGCGCGGGTGACGTCGGGGGTCCGGTCGGTGGGCGAGATACCCGTGCCGCCGGTGGTGACGATGACGTCGTACCGGTCGGCCACGCCCGCGCGCAGCGCCTCGCCGACCGGGTCGCCGTCGGGGACGATCCGGGGGCCGTCGACGGCGAAGCCCAGCGCGGTGAGCTTCTCGGCGATCACCGGGCCGCCCCGGTCCTCGTAGACACCGGCGGAGGCCCGGTTGGACGCGGTGACGACCAGTGCCCGGTAGGGGGCGGTGGCGTGCTCGGCGGTCATGCGTGCGCTCCCTGCGTTCCCGGTGCCCCCTCTGAACTCTGCGTTCCCGCAGAGCCCTGGGACGCCTGTGACGCCTGCGGGGCCTCACGGGTCCAGTCGCCGGACTTGCCGCCCGACTTCTCCTCGACGCGGATGTCGGTGATGACGGCCGCCTTGTCGACGGCCTTGATCATGTCCACGACGGTGAGGGCCGCGACGGAGACCGCCGTGAGCGCCTCCATCTCGACACCCGTGCGGTCGGTCGTCTTCACCGTCGCGGCGATCTCGACCGCGTCGTCGGCGACGAGAAGATCGAGCTTCACGCCGGAGACGGCGAGCGGGTGGCAGAGCGGGATCAGGTCGGGCGTGCGCTTCGCCCCCATGATCCCGGCGATCCGCGCCGTGGCGAGGGCGTCTCCCTTGGGGACGCCCTCACCGCGCAGCAGCTCCACCACGTGGGACGAGACCAGGACGCGGCCGGTGGCACGGGCGGTGCGGGCGGTGACGTCCTTCCCGGATACGTCGACCATGCGGGCCGCCCCCGCCTCGTCGATGTGCGTCAGCCTGCCTTGCGTACTCATGTGCGCCTGTGCTCCCGGTCCGGGCCCGTCGCGGCCTGTGTGGTGTGACACGCTACCGCCACCGGGGGCCGGTCAGCCCAGGAGGACCACGACGACCTCGGTGCCGGGCTCCACCGACGTCTCGGACTCGGGAACGACGATCAGACAGTCGGCGTGGGCGAGGGCCGCGACCAGATGGGAGCCCGCGCCGCCGACCGGGGTGACGCTGCCGGACTCCGCGTCGTACGTGCCGCGGAGGAACTGGCGCTTGCCGGCCGGGGAGCCGAGCGCCTTGTCCGCCTTGAGCACGGCGCGCGCGGTCGGGCGGTGCACGTCCGGCAGGCCCATGAGCGTACGGATCGCGGGGCGGACGAACAGCTCGAACGAGACGTAAGAAGACACCGGGTTGCCGGGCAGGGCCAGCAACGGGGTGTGGTCCGGGCCGATGGAGCCGAAGCCCTGGGGCTTGCCCGGCTGCATGGCGAGCCGGCGGAAGTCGATCCCGCTGCCCGGCTCGTCCTCGTCACCGACCGAGGAGAGCGCCTCCTTGACCACGTCGTACGCGCCGACGCTCACGCCGCCCGTGGTGACCAGCAGGTCGGCGCGGACGAGCTGGTCCTCGATGGTGGCGCGCAGGGTCTCGGCGTCGTCGGTGACCGCGCCGACCCGGTACGAGATCGCGCCCGCGTCCCGCGCGGCGGCGGCGAGCGCGAAGCTGTTGGAGTCGTAGATCCTGCCCTCGGTCAACTCCTCGCCGGGCTGCACCAGTTCACTGCCGGTCGACATGACCACCACCCGGGGGCGGGGGCGGACGCGCACCGTGCCGCGGCCGATCGCCGCGAGCAGCCCGATCTGGGGCGGCCCGAGGACCGTGCCGGCCTCAAGGGCGAGGTCGCCCGCCTGTACGTCACTGCCGCGGGCGCGCACATGGGCGCGCTCCTCGGCGGGCCGGTGGACGCGGACCTCGCCGCTCGCGCCCTCCGGGGCCTCACCGGCCGGAAGCATGGTCAGGGCCGCTCCCCCGCCGGTGCCGCCGTCGGTCCACTCGACCGGGACGACGGCCTGGGCGCCGGGCGGCAGGGGCGCTCCGGTCATGATGCGGGCGGCCTGGCCGGGGCCGACGGTGAGCAGAACGCCGCCGCCCGCGGCCACGTCGCCGATGACGGTCAGGACGGAGGGGAACTCCTCCGTGGCGCCCGCGACATCGGCGACCCGCACCGCATACCCGTCCATGGAGCTGTTGTCGAACGGCGGCAGCGCGACCGGGACGGTGACGTCCTCGACGAGGACACAGCCCTGCGCGTCCGGCAGTTGCAGCTCGATCGGGTCGAGCGGGCGGATCGCGGCGAGGATGTCCTCGAGGTGGTCGTCGACCGACCAGGTCGTACTGCTCACGGTCCTACATCTCCTCGGTCACAAAACTGCGAAGCCAGTCCCGGAACTCCGGGCCCAGGTCCTCACGTTCGCACGCGAGTCTGACAATGGCACGCAGATAGTCACCGCGATCGCCGGTGTCATAGCGGCGGCCCTTGAAGACCACGCCGTGGACCGGACCGCCGGGACTGCCCGCGGGGTCCGTGGCCGACTGCTCGGCCTCCGCGAGCTTCTGCAGGGCGTCGGTGAGCTGGATCTCGCCGCCGCGGCCCGGCTCCGTCTCACGCAGTATGGCGAAGACGGCGGGGTCGAGGACATAGCGGCCGATGATCGCCAGATTGCTGGGCGCGTCGGCCGGGTCCGGCTTCTCCACCAGGTCGGTGATCTTGACGACGTCGCCCTCGGCGGTGGGCTTCACGGCGGCGCAGCCGTAGAGGTGGATCTGGGCCGGGTCGACCTCCATCAGCGCGATGACGCTGCCGCCCTCGCGCTCCTGCACCTCGACCATGCGCGCCAGGAGCGGGTCGCGCGGGTCGATCAGGTCGTCGCCGAGGAGGACCGCGAAGGGCTGGTCGCCGACGTGCGGTTCGGCGCACAGCACGGCGTGGCCGAGGCCGCGCGGGTCGCCCTGGCGCACGTAGTGCATGGTGGCGAGGTCACTGGACTCCTGGACCTTGGCGAGCCTGCCGGCGTCGCCCTTGCGGGAGAGCGCCTCCTCGAGCTCGTAGTTCCGGTCGAAGTGGTCCTCGAGGGGGCGCTTGTTGCGGCCTGTGATCATGAGCACGTCGGAGAGACCGGCCGCCACGGCCTCCTCCACGACGTACTGGATCGCGGGCTTGTCGACCACAGGCAGCATCTCTTTGGGAGTGGCTTTCGTGGCAGGCAGGAACCGGGTACCGAGGCCTGCGGCGGGGATGACAGCCTTGCTGATCCTGGAGTGCGACTGAGTCATGCGGAGACAATAACCGCTGAACATGGGCGGAAGATGATGCTCCGGTTAACTTCGTGACCATAAGGACGTGTACAAGATGTTTACGGATGGTCAATGAACGCCGACATGTCGGGAAAAAGTGAGCTGCGGGCCGAACTTCTCGGCGCTCGCAGGCTCTTGTCGGCACAAGACGTCCAGGAGACCGCCGCGGTTCTCGCGCGACACGCCCTGGGCCTGCCCGAACTGGCGGACGCCGGCACCGTCGCCGCCTATGTCTCGGTCGGGCGCGAACCCGGCACGCGCGCGCTCCTCGACGCGCTCCGCGCCAGGGGCGTACGCGTCCTGCTGCCGGTGCTGCTGCCCGACAACGACCTCGACTGGGGGACGTACCGGGGCCCGGACCGCCTGGAGCCCGCCGGGCGCGGACTGCTGGAACCGGCCGGGGAGCGGCTCGGTCCGGACGCCGTCGTCACGGCGGACGCGGTGCTGCTGCCGGGCCTCGCGGTGGACACCCGCGGTATGCGGCTCGGGCGCGGCGGCGGCTCGTACGACCGGGTCCTGGCGCGCCTGGCCGCCGCCGGGGCGCACCCGGCGCTGGTGGTGCTCCTCTACGCGAACGAGGTGGTCGCGCGGGTCCCGGTGGAACCGCACGACCACCCCGTGCACGCGGTGGTGACGCCGGACGGCGTCAGCCGGTTCACGGGACCGAGTGACCCGGCGGGTGGAGGGTGAGCGTGTCGACGGCGTCGGCGGACACCGCGTTCGCGCTGTAGGCCCAGTCCAGCAGTTCGCCCTGGGCCCACTTGTCGGTCTGGTCGGTGTAGTGCGCGCTGAACGCGTGCCCGGACGCGCCGGTGAGGTTGATCCACCGGGACTCGTCCCAGTCGCCGACGTTGACGACCATCCGCATCGAGGGGACCCACACGACCTCGTAGCCGCCGGCCGCGTTCCACCCGGTCGCGTTCACGGCCGCCTCGCCGCCGCCCAGGTTCCACGGGCCGCGGTTGAGCATGCGCTGCAGGAAGCCGGGGCCCTCGGTGCCCAGCGTCTGGTTCTTCAGCGTCAGCTGGTGCAGTCGGCCCCAGCTCCAGCTGGAGGCGTCCTTGCCGAGCTTGGCGGTCAGCTCCCAGCGGGCGTCCACCATCGCGCGGCCGAGCAGCTCGTCACGCTGGTCGGTCGCCTCCTCCGTACGGGTGCGCGGCGACTGCCACCAGGCGTTGTCCTCGTCCTTCAGCAGCCGGCGCACCACCTCGAACCAGCGGTCGCCGCCGTCCGGCTGAGCCGAGTCCGCGTCGCGCCGGCCGCACTCGCGCACCCGCTCCTCGAGGTCGTCGTCCGGGGCGGTGCTGTCGGCGGGCCGGACACTGAGGCACTCGCCCTCGACGCGCAGCTCCTTGGGGAGCTTGTTGCCGAACGCCAGCTTCAGGACGTTGCGCCACACGGCGTTGAAGTAGGCGGCGGCGCCGGAGTCCGGCTCCTGGGTGTAGTCCCAGCCCTCCAGCAGCTTCTGCGCCTCGCGGACGTACGGGTCGGAGATGTCGATCTTCAGCAGATAGGGCGTCAGCAGCTTCGCGATCTCGCTGCTGTTGTCCATCTGCATGGTGCGCATGTCTTCGGTCGAGATCTTGCCGCCGTCCTGGATCTTCGACTCGACCAGGTCGTTGATGCGCTGGCTGCGGGCGCCGTAGCCGTAGTCCTTGGTGATCAGATACGGGTACTTCTCGGCGTCGATGACGGCCTGGTTGGCAGTGACGATGTAGCCGCGCTCCGGGTCGTACTCGTACGGCAGCTCGTCGAAGGGGATGTAGCTCGTCCACTTGTACGCCGGGTCCCAGCCGGGTGCGGGCATCGAGCCGTCGCCCTCGGCCCTGACCGGGATCTTTCCGGGCGCCTGGTAGCCGATGTGGCCCTCGGTGTCGGCGTAGATCAGGTTCTGCGAGGGCACCTCGAACTTCTGGGCGGCCTTGCGGAAGCTCTGGAAGTCGCTCGCCCGGTTGAGCTCGAAGACGGCGTCCATGGTGTTGCCCGGCTGGAGCGCGGTCCACTGGAGGGCGACGCCGTAGCCCGTGCCGCGGTCAGGGGCGGCGTTGGACACGGGGGCCTTCTCGCCGACCTTCTCCAGTTCGTCGCTGCGGTCGGAGACCAGGGGGCCGTGGCCGGTGGAGCGGACGGTGATCGTCTTGCTGGCGCCGCCGGCGACCTTGATGACCTCCGTGCGGGTCGTCAGCTGCTTCTCCTCGTCGCCGACCAGGTAGCTGTTGCCGGTGAGCTTCTCGAGGTAGAGGTCGGTGACGTCGGCCCCGAGGTTGGTGAAGCCCCAGGCGATGTCCTTGTTGTGGCCGATTATCACGCCCGGCGTGCCGGAGAAGGTGTAGCCCGCGACGTCGTACCGGCACTTCGGGGAGGTCTCCCGGCAGTGCAGACCCATCTGGTACCAGAGCGAGGGAAGCTGCGGCGCGAGGTGCGGGTCGTTGGCGAGGAGGGGCTTGCCGGTGGTCGTGTAGTCGCCGGAGACCACCCAGGAGTTGGATCCGATGCCGTTGCCGCTGGGGCCGAGGAGCGCCGGGATGGCGTCGAGGGTGTCGGAGAGCGCGGACAGCTGGGAGTTCAGGCCGGAGGCGGCGTCCGCCGCACTGCCGGTTCCCGTGCCGTCGGCACTGCCGGTGCCGGTTCCCGTGTTCGCGCCGGTGGAGCCGTCGTCGAGGTCGGAGGGCTTGGCCGCCGGGTCGAACTTGCCGGTGACCTCGCTGATGCCGCCTTCCTCCACGATCGGCTTGTTGCGGTCGAACGGATAGGCCGGATAGAGGTCCTTGATCTGCTTCTCGCTCAGCCTGCTGGTCAGCAGGGAGCGGTCGATCTCGTCCTCCATGTTCCCGCGCAGGTCCCAGGCCATCGCCTTGAGCCAGGCCACCGAGTCGACCGGCGACCACGGCTCGGGCTTGTAGTTGTTGGTGAAGGCCAGCGCCGCGTACTCCACCGAGATCTCCTCGGCGGAGCGCCCCTCGAGGTAGGCGTTGACACCCTCCGCGTAGGCCTTGAGGAGCTTCTTCGTCTCGGCCGACAGCTTGGTGTCGTACTCCTGCTGCGCGACGCGGCGCCAGCCGAGTGTGCGGAGGAAGGCATCCGTCTCGACCTGCTCGGAGCCGAACATCTCGGAGAGCCGGCCGGACGTCATGTGCCGGCGGACGTCCATCTCCCAGAAGCGGTCCTGCGCCTGGACGAATCCCTGAGCGCGGAACAGGTCCTCGTCGCTGTCGGCGTAGATCTGCGGGATGCCGTGGCCGTCCCGTTTGACCTCGACCTGACCGCTCAGTCCGTCGAGTTGGATCGAACCGGTGGTCTGCGGGAACGAGGCACGCACCGTGCTGATGCTCCAGTACGCCCCGTATCCGACGCCCGCGACAAGCGCCAGCACCAGGACGAGCACGAGCAGTCGGGCGCGTCGCCCCTTCTTCTTCTTGGGGGAAGAGGCGGTTGTGTTGGCGGGCATCGCTGTCCTTCGAGGGGCAGGGTGGTCCTGGGAATGCTGAGGCAACTCTAGGCGCAGCATCCGACCGGCCCGGACGCGGTATCCACAAGGCATCCCCCACCCTCGGACAAACAGATCATCACACCGTCAAGGGCACGTAAAAGATTAGGTAAGGTAACGAAGTGTCGCCTGCCGGTACGAGGATCCGGCCGCATGGCGCAAAGGGAAGGATCGGCCACTGACTGTCCACCAGCTCAACGAACTCCTGCTCGTCTGCTCGCTCGTCCTGCTCATCGCCGTGGCGGCCGTGCGCATCTCGTCGCGCAGCGGCCTGCCCAGCCTGCTGCTGTATCTCGGCATCGGGATCGCGATGGGCCAGGACGGGCTGCTCGACCTCCAGTTCGACGACGCCGAACTGACGCAGGTGATCGGCTACGCCGCGCTCGTGGTGATCCTGGCCGAAGGTGGGCTCGGCACGAAGTGGAAAGAGATCAGGCCCGCGCTGCCCGCGGCCGCCGCTCTGGCGACCGTCGGCGTCGCGGTGAGCGTCGGAGTGACGGCGACCGCCGCCCACTATCTGGTGGGGCTCGGATGGCAGCAGGCGCTGATCGTCGGCGCGGTCGTCTCGTCGACCGACGCCGCCGCGGTCTTCTCCGTGCTGCGCAAGGTGCCGCTGCCGTCCCGGGTGACGGGAGCCCTCGAGGCCGAGTCCGGTTTCAACGACGCCCCCGTCGTGATCCTCGTGGTGGCCTTCTCCTCCACCGGACCGATCGAGTCCTGGTATCTGCTCGTCGGCGAGATCGCGCTGGAGCTGGCGATCGGTGCGATCGTCGGTCTGGCCATCGGGTGGCTCGGCGCCTACGGCCTGCGGCACGTGGCGCTGCCCGCCTCCGGCCTCTACCCCATCGCCGTCATGGCCATCGCCGTGATGGCGTACGCGGCCGGCGCCCTGGCGCACGGCAGTGGCTTCCTCGCCGTCTACCTCGCCTCGATGGTCCTCGGGAACGCCAGGCTGCCGCACTCCCCGGCCAACCGGGGTTTCGCCGAGGGGCTGGGCTGGATCGCCCAGATCGGCATGTTCGTCCTGCTCGGCCTGCTGGTCACGCCGCACGAACTGCTCCGCGACTTCTGGCCGGCCGTGGTGGTGGGACTGATACTGACCGCGGTCGCGCGCCCGGTCGGGGTGTTCATCAGCCTGGTGCCCTTCCGCATCCCCTGGCAGGAGCAGGTGCTGATGTCCTGGGCGGGCCTCCGCGGCGCCGTGCCCATCGTCTTCGCGACGATCCCCATGGTCTCCGGCGTCGAGGGCAACGACCGGATCTTCAACATCGTCTTCCTCCTGGTGGTCGTCTACACCCTGGTGCAGGGCCCGACGCTGCCCTGGCTGGCGAGGCGGCTGCGGCTCGGCGACTCGGCGGAGGCCGCCGACCTGGGCATCGAGTCCGCGCCCCTGGAGCGGCTGCGCGGGCATCTGCTGTCGGTCGCGATCCCCGAGGCGTCGAGGATGCACGGAGTGGAGGTCGCGGAGCTGCGCCTCCCGGCGGGCTCCGCCGTCACGCTCGTCGTACGCGACGGCAAGAGCTTCGTACCGCTGCCGACGACGGTACTGCGGCACGGCGACGAACTCCTCGTGGTGGCGACCGACCCCGTACGCGACGCGGCGGAGCGGCGCCTGCGCGCGGTCGGGCAGGGCGGCAAGCTGGCCGACTGGCTCGGCACGGGAGGCAGGAGAGGCAGAGGAGCCACCGGAGCCAGGAGAGGCACTGGAGGCGCGGGAGGCATCAGGCACCGCAGAAGCGGTTGACCCACGGGAGACACGGCCGAACCGCGGACTCCGGGGCCGAATCGCAGGAATATGGCACGTGATCCGTGTCATTTCCCAGGACGGGCCGGGAAAAATCCCTGTACCATGAAGGCACACTGATCGACCAACTCTGCCTGACGCAGAGCTGGCGCGACCGTATGGCGGCCGCGGAGTTCCTCTGAGTGGACCCCGGCATCTACCGCAGTTCCGCGCAAGAGGACAGCTCTCGGCGGCTCCCGTACACCCAGGGGAGCGCTACCAGGCGGCAGAAAGGCAAGGACCGTGGAGTCCACGGTCGCTTCTGGCAAGCGCCCCGGTTATGGGCAGCTGCTCCGTACCGCAGGCGCATGGACGTTCCTGCTTCCCGGGTTCGCCGCACGCCAGCCCTTCGCCATGCTCACCATCAGCATCGTGCTGCTGGTGCAGCACACCACCGGCTCGTACGGCACCGCCGGCGCCGTGGCCGCCGTCACCGGCGTGTCCATGGCTCTCTTCGCGCCGCAGAGCGGCAAGCTGGCCGACCGCTTCGGCCAGGGCGCCGTGCTGGTGCCCGGCGTACTCGTCCACACGGCCTCCGGGGCCGCGCTGACCACGCTCGCCCTCACCGGCGCCCCTCTTTGGGCGCTGTTCGCCGCGGCCGTGCCGACCGGCGCCTCGGTCCCGCAGGTGGGCCCGATGGTGCGTGCGCGCTGGGCGTCACGGCTCCAGGGCTCGCCGCTGATGCCGACCGCCGCGGCCTTCG
The DNA here is from genome assembly GCF_042870895.1 of Streptomyces sp. NPDC006294. Taxonomy (NCBI): domain Bacteria; kingdom Bacillati; phylum Actinomycetota; class Actinomycetes; order Kitasatosporales; family Streptomycetaceae; genus Streptomyces; species Streptomyces sp. NPDC006294. The sequence continues at coordinate 403,228 of NZ_JBIAHV010000003.1, read as the reverse complement.
AGTCGGTGACGGACGAGTTCACCTTCGTGGTGGGCCCCGTCCTGGCCACCGCCCTGTGCACCGGCGTCCACCCGGCGGCCGGTCTGATCGCCGAGTCGGTTCTCACCCTCGCCGGCGGACTGCTGTTCGCGGCCCAGCGCCGCACCCAGCCCGCCCACGGTCTCTCCCTCTCCGACGCACAGACGAAGCGCATGTCCGCGCTGTCCGTACCCGGCGTGCGGGTCCTGGCGGTCGCCTTCCTCGGCATCGGCTCCGTCTTCGGCGGCATGCAGGTGTCCCTGACGGCGTTCACCGAGGAGATCGGCCAGCCCGGTATGAACGGCCTGCTGTACGGGCTCTTCGCCGCCGGCAACATGCTCGCCGGTGTCGCCGTCGGCACCATCGCCTGGAAGACCGGACCGCGCCGCCGGCTGGTGCTGGGCTACGCGGGCCTCACCGCGGCCGCGTCCCTGCTGTGGACGACGGACTCCGTGGTGCTGCTCGGAGCGCTGGGCCTGGTCGTCGGGCTCTTCATCGCCCCCGCCCTGATCACGGGCTACACGCTCGTCGACTCGCTGGTGCCCGCCTCGGCCCGCACCGAGGCCTTCACCTGGCTGACCGGCGCGGTGGCCCTGGGTCAGGCGGCCGCCGTGACGGCGGCCGGACAGCTGGCCGACGGATACGGCGCGAGCGCCGGATTCGCCGTGCCGCTGGCGGGCACCGCACTGGCCATGACCACCCTGGTGGCCCTGCGTTCCCACCTGGCGCCGAAGGCTCCGGGACGGGTCGCGGCACGTGGGATCGGTCACCGAGTGCCGGTGACGGTGGACTGATCCAGCGGAATACGTCAGTATGGAGCGTCGTTAGCACTCATCGAGTGAGAGTGCCAGGAGGAAGACAGTGCCGACCTACCAGTACCAGTGCACCGAATGCGGCGAGGGCCTCGAGGCGGTGCAGAAGTTCACCGATGACGCCCTGACCGTGTGCCCCAGCTGTGAGGGACGCCTGAAGAAGGTGTTCTCCGCGGTCGGCATCGTCTTCAAGGGCTCCGGTTTCTACCGCAACGACAGCCGCGGCTCGTCGTCGAGCAGCGCGCCCGCGTCCTCGGCGTCGGCCACGAAGCCGTCGGAGTCCAAGTCGTCGTCGGAGTCGAAGACGTCGTCCGCCGCCTCGTCGTCGACCGCTTCCTCCTCGTCGTCGAGCACGTCGAGCACGAGCTCGTCCGGCTCCGCAGCCTGATTCCCGCGTTCTGAGGACCCCGCCCTGGCAGCGACCACGGCCGGGTCCTCGGCGTGTTCGCGTGCGGCTACTGTGTGCGCCATGGCGACCAATTCGAACGCAAGCGAAGCGGCCGGACCGGCGGAGATCGGCGTCATCGGCGGCTCCGGCTTCTACTCCTTCCTGGAGGATGTCACCGAGGTCCAGGTCGAGACCCCGTACGGCCCGCCCAGCGACTCGGTGTTCCTCGGTGATGTCGCGGGCAGGCGGGTCGCCTTCCTGCCGCGTCATGGGCGGGGGCACCATCTGCCGCCGCACCGCATCAACTACCGCGCCAACCTCTGGGCACTGAGGTCGGTCGGGGTCCGCCAGGTGCTCGGCCCCTGCGCGGTCGGCGGCCTGCGCCCCGAGTACGGGCCCGGCACGCTGCTCGTGCCCGACCAGTTCGTCGACCGTACGAAGTCCCGCGCGCAGACGTACTTCGACGGTCTGCCGCTGCCGGACCGGACCGTCCCCAACGTGGTGCACGTGTCGCCGGCCGACCCGTACTGCCCGAGCGGGCGACGGACCGTGCTCGAAGCGGCACGCGGGCGCGACTGGGAGCCGGTCGACGGAGGGACGCTGGTGGTCGTCGAAGGCCCTCGCTTCTCGACCCGGGCCGAATCCCGGTGGCACGCGGCGATGGGCTGGTCGGTGGTCGGCATGACCGGGCATCCGGAGGCGATCCTCGCCCGCGAACTCGAGCTCTGCTACACGTCGATCACGCTGGTCACCGACCTCGACGCGGGCGCCGAAGCGGGTGAGGGCGTCTCGCACGAAGAGGTGCTCGAGGTGTTCGCGGCCAACGTCGACCGGCTGCGGACCCTGCTGTTCGACGCGGTGGCCGGGCTGCCGGCGACCGAGAAGCGCTCCTGCTCGTGCGGCGACGCCCTGGCGGGCATGGACCCCGGGATCAGGCTGCCGTAGGCGGGCCCTGCGGGTGGTCCTGCGCGGGGCGGGGCGCTGGCCGGGTGCGGGCGGGGCGAGTTCGGGCAGCCGGGGGTCAGGTGCGGGCAGCCGGGGGCCGGGCGGCGGCCGGCGGCCGGGGCGGGATTCCGAGCGTGCGATCACCCTTGCCGGTGAGCGAGTTGTCCACATCCGGCGGCCTGTCCACAGGCCGCTGCAGGGCGGCGGCGGAACGTGGATCGTGAGGAGCGATCGGCACGGGCACCGGGCTCGGGCCACTCCGCACAAGGCGGTGCACAACATGTCCTCTCTGCCTTCCTCCCCTGCCTCCTCCCCCTCTTCTTCTCCTACGCCCGAGCCCTTGGGCGTGCCGCCGTTCGCACCGCTGCGCGTTCGCGGCGGGGCGCAGCGGCTGCGCCGCGCGGTGTGGCGGCAGCGGCGCACGATGGCCGCGGGTCTGGCGGTGACGGCCGCGGCGCTGGCCGCGTCGACCGCCCGCGGGGCCGACGCACCGGGCGCGCCCGCGGCAGCGGAGGCCAGAGGCGGGACGGGCGCCGGTGCGGCGGCGGCCGCGGCTCCGACGCGTGCACACCGGCCCGCCACCGCGATGGTGTCGGCCCCGGTACGCATCGCGGACGCCGCCACGGTCCGGCTGCTGCGGCCCGGTGACCGCGTCGACGTCATCGCGGCAGCGGAGGCGCCTGCGGGCGAGGACCCCGAGGCGAAGGTCGTGGCCTCCGGAGTGCGCGTCGCCGAAGTGCCGGGCCCGGCTGACGACCCCATGGAGAGCGGAGCCCTGGTCGTGCTCACGGTGCCCCGCGCCATGGCGACGGAACTGGCCGGTGCGGCGGCCAACTCCCGTCTGGCGGTGACGCTGTGCTGACTCGTACTGATGTATTACCGGGCCCCCTGGGGGCGGGTACGGATTGGACAAGGTGGTCGGGCGCTGCCGTAAGTTGCAAAGCTGCCCCCCTCCCCTACAGCTGGTATGAAAAGAGGCTCATTCGTGAGCGAGAAGAAGCCGAGCGTGCTCGAGGGCTTCAAGGCCTTCCTGCTCCGCGGCAACGTGATCGACCTCGCGGTCGCGGTCGTCATCGGTGCCGCCTTCACCAACATCGTGAACGCGGTGGTGAAGGGCGTGATCAATCCGCTGGTCGGCGCGTTCGGCACCAAGGATCTGGACGCCTACGCCTCCTGCCTGAAGGGATCCTGCGTGGCGGGCCCCGACGGCGAGATCCAGGGCATCCTGATCATGTGGGGGTCCGTGCTCGGCGCGACCCTCCAGTTCGTGATCACGGCCGCCGTCGTCTACTTCCTCATGGTGCTGCCCATGTCGAAGTACCTGGCCCGTCGGGTCGCCGCCCAGAAGGCGAAGGAGGGCGTGCGGGAGACGCTCGAGGTCACCGAGCTGGAGGTGCTGAAGGAGATCCGCGACACCCTCGTGGCACAGCGCGGCTCCGGCGCTGCGGGCTCCGGGGGCACGGCCGGCCCGTCGGGTGCGCCGGGGGCCGACGAAGGCCGCTGACGCGGCCGGCGCCGCGTCGGCGCTCAGATGTGGTGGGGCGGCTTCTCGTCGAGGAAGCGCGCAAGATCGGCGGCACTGTCGCCGCTCGCGGGAGGCCGCTCACCCCACCCACGGTCCGTATCGTCCGCCGATTGCTGGTCCAGCGGATCGTCGAAGATCAGCCTCGGCTCGGGACGCTGCTGTCCGGGCTGCTTCGCGTCTCGCGGTCCGGGGGCGGGGGCGGTGCTCATGCCTCCAGGATACGGCGAAGTACCGCCCGTACCTCAAGGCCGGGGCTGCGCATCGCGGGGACCGTAACCGCGGCCTCGGCCGGTCCCGGCACGGGGCCTTCGCCGGCGCGACAACGCGGCGGGCACGGTCCGCCGCCTGACAGGGCGGTCCCGGCCGCCGGGCCGTCGGGGCGCCGCGCCCCCGACGAGCCGTACGCCCCAGGACAGGCCGTCCCGCCCCCGGCAAGGAGCCTGTCCAATTAACCTGACGGGCATGGTCGTTATGGAGAGGGTCGACGGTCCGGCCGGCGGTCTCACGGACGTCGCGGGCCTGCGGGTCGGTCATGCGCAGGTCGCCGGGCCCGGTGCGCTCAGCGGCACCACGGTCGTCCTGGCCCCCGCGGGCGGAGCGGTCGCCGCCGTGGACGTGCGGGGCGGCGGTCCCGGCACCCGGGAGACGGACGCCCTGGACCCGCGCAACGTCGTCCAGCGGATCGAGGCGGTGGTGCTGACCGGCGGCAGCGCGTTCGGGCTCGACTCGGCCGCCGGCGTGATGGCCTGGCTTGAGGAGCAGGGCCGCGGCGTACGCGTCGGTCCCGACCCCTCGCAGGTCGTGCCGGTGGTGCCGGCGGCGTGCGTCTTCGACCTGGGGCGCGGCGGGAACTGGCATGCGCGTCCGGACGCGTCGACGGGTCGCGCCGCCGTGGTCGCGGCGGCCGCCACCGCCGAGGGCGCGCCGGTCGAGGAGGGCTCCGTCGGCGCCGGGACGGGCGCGGTGATCGGGCGGCTCAAGGGTGGGATCGGCACGGCGAGCACCGTCCTCGACTCCGGGATCACCGTCGCGGCGCTGGTCGTGGCCAACGCGGTGGGTTCGGCGGTCGATCCACGGAACGGCGCACTCTACGGCGAGTTGGTCACCGAGGGCGTGGACCGCGCGGCGCTCCCGGCCTCGGCCGTGCACGCCGCGGCCCAGCTGCGGCTGGCGGAGGCGGGCGGGAAGACCGGGCCGCCGCCGCTGAACACGACGCTCGCCGTCGTCGCCACCGACGCCGATCTCACCCGCTCGCAGGCGCACAAGCTCGCGGGGACCGCGCACGACGGCATCGCGCGCGCCGTGCGGCCTGTGCACCTGCTCAACGACGGAGACACGGTGTTCGCGCTGGCCACCGGCTCGGTCCCGCTGGATTCCGGCAGTCCGCTCGCGCTCAACGACGTGCTGGCCGCCGGCGCGGACGTGGTGACCCGGGCGATCGTGCGCGCCGTGACGGCGGCCGCGAGCGTCGACGGACCGGGCGGCAGCTTCCCTTCCTACACGGAGTTGTACGACATCGACTGACGTATCGGGCGCCCGAGTTGGGGGCGCGCGGGAACTTCTGCCGTGCGCCCCTTCGTTTTACCCAACCCAGAAGCACACTGTCAGACGGAAGCGCTACTTTTAGCAATCACCAAGTGACTTGTGGCGACGGCCTGGAGACCCCTCTTGAACGATCCCATCGAGCCGTACGGTCCGTACGATCCGTATGAGGCAACCGAGACGCACGTCGAGCGACTCCTGGGTCGGGCGCTCAACTCCTTCGATCTGCCCGACTCGACGGTCGAGCGGCTCGACTCCGCGCTGGCACACGCCAGTTCCCTGCACTCGTCGCACCACAGCGCGTCGCTGCACCGTTCCACGTACCGCCATGCCTATCTGCTCGGCGACGGCAGCTCCCTCGTGCTGTGGGAGCTGGTGCACAACACCGGCCGCGACGGCAGCGACCAGCACGAGCTGTACGCGGAGGAGTCCGAGGCACGGCTGGCGGCGTCCCGGCTGCCCGCCGGTTTCCCCGGGTTCGCCGGGTCGGGAAGCACGCTCGGCCAGGAGCTCGGTCTCGACCTGGACGACGAGCTGGACGACGAGCTGGAGCTGCTCGCCGCGCTGATGGCGCCGCCCCCGGCCCCGCTGCCGCCGATGTACGTGCCCGACAACTCCGCCGACCACGCGCGCCGGCTGCTGCGCCGCGCGGAGAACGACGACCGGCCGGGCGAGGAGACGGCCCGTCTGCTGCGCGGCGCCTTCGCCCACCACATCACCCAGGTCTTCGGACGCCAGTTCCGCGTCGCCGGAAAGGACGCGGGCTTCACGCTCTACGAGCACGCCTTCCTGCTGCTCGACGGCACGGAGCGGAGCCTGTGGGAGGTCGAGCACACGGCGACACCCGACGGTCGCCACATGTGCGAGGTGTACGAGGCGGAGCACGACGCCCGCGAGGCCATGGAGCTCCGCGCCCGGGTCCGGTAGCCCGTCCGGCCGCCCCGGATCGCCGGCCACGTACCCCGTAGTTCGGGTCCGGTGGCGCTGGGCGGGCCGGTCGCCGACCCGCGCACGACGGTGCCCGTGCCACAGCACGTGGCACGGGCACCGAGGGCGGGCCACGGATTGTTCAGCGCGAGAGCGCCGGCTCGGGCTCGGCGTCCCGCTTCCCGAGGGGCACCACCGGGGTGCCGTCGTCGCCGCCCTCACCTGAGCCCGCGATGTCGCCGTCGACGTGCTGCTTCGGCCGTGCCGGCAGGGCGAACATCACCAAGAAGATCAGGACCAGTACCCCGACCACCCACCACAGGGAGCTCTCGAAGGCCTCCACGAAGGCCGGGCCCATGACGTCCGGCGACGCGGCCGCGAGCTCACCGGCCGGTCCACCCCCCGACGCACCCCTCGCCGCTTCGGCCGACGCGTCGATCGAGCGGAAGAAGACGAGGGACACCAGACCGAGGCCGAGGGCGGTGCCCATCTGCGCGGTCGTGTTGATGAGTCCGCTCGCGGAGCCGGCGTGCTCGCGCGGCACGTCGGAGAGGACGGCGTCGGTCAGCGGCGCCACGATGAGCCCCATGCCCACGCCCATCACGACCAGCGGCAGGATCATCTGCCACGAGTGGATGGCCATGCCGTACCGGTCGGCCTCCCAGATGTAGACGACCAGACCGGCGGCCATCGTGACCGCGCCGGCCTGCAGCACCTTGCGGCCGAACCGGGGCACCAGCAGCTGCACGGACATCCCGGCCGCCGCCGAGACGGCGACGGAGAACGGCACCCCGGTCAGCCCGGCCCGCAGCGGGGTCCAGCCGAGACCCTGCTGCATATAGAGGGTCCAGACGAGGAAGAAGATGCCCATCACGACGCCGAAGGTGAGCTGGACGGCGATACCGGCGGCGAAGCTCTTCACCTTGAACAGCGACAGTTCGACCAGCGGCGAGCCGTCCTTGCGCGTCTTGTGCTTCTCGTACGCCACGAAGGCGGCGAAGACGAGCAGGCTGCCGGCCATGCACAGGTGGCCCGAGAGCGGCCAGCCCAGCTCACGGCCGCGGGTGAGCGGGTAGATCAGCATCAGCAGGGCGGCCGTCACCATCACGACGCCGACGAGGTCGAGCCTCAGCGCCTTGGGGGCACGGGACTCGAGGATGAACTTCCGGCCGAGGATCAGCCCTGCGATGCCGACCGGCAGGTTGATGAGGAAGATCGGCCGCCACTCGAGGCCGAAGAGGTTCCACTGGGTCAGCAGCGCGCCGAGCAGCGGTCCGGAGACCGCGCCGAGGCCGACGACGGCGCCGAACAGGCCGAAGACCTTGCCCCGTTCGTGCGCCGGGAAGGTGACGTGGACGATCGACAGCACTTGCGGGACCATCAGCGCGGCGGCCGCGCCCTGTAGCAACCGGGAGCCGACGAGCATCTCCGCGTTGACGGCGAATCCGCACAGCGCGGAGGCGAGTGTGAAGCCGGTGATGCCGACGAGGAACAGCCGCCGGCGGCCGTAGATGTCACCCAGCCTGCCGCCCGTGATCAGACCGGCGGCGAACGCGAGCGCGTATCCCGCGGTGATCCACTGGATGGCGCCGAACCCCGCGCCGAGATCCTGCTGGATGCTGGGGATCGCGATGTTGACGATGGTGACGTCGACCAGATCCATGAAGGCCGCGGTCATGACGATCGCCAGGGCGATCCAGCGCCGGCGGTCCGTCGCCGCCTCTGGCCCGGCTGCCGTTTCTGCCACGGCGGGCTGCTGTGAACTCATACGAGGAAACTAGGCAGCGTATAGGTCAGATCATGTCCTAGATGGAGGGCATCCTGAAGGACATGACGGACACTCCGGCACGACTTCTGAATCTGCTGTCACTGCTCCAGACACCGCGGGAATGGCCCGGCAGCGAGCTTGCCGAACGCCTCGACGTCAGCCCCCGCACCATCCGGCGGGACATCGACCGGCTGCGTGACCTGGGCTATCCCGTCGAGGCGACCAAGGGCGCGATCGGCGGATACCGGCTGGTCGCGGGCGCGGCCATGCCGCCGCTGCTGCTGGACGACGAGGAGGCCGTGGCGATCGCCGTCGGCCTGCGGGCCGGGGCCGGGCACGCCATCGAGGGCATCGAGGAGGCGTCCGTACGGGCGCTGGCCAAGCTGGAGCAGGTGCTGCCGTCACGTCTGAGGTACCGGGTGGCCACGCTGCAGGCGGCCACGCTCCCGCTCACCAGGGGCGACGGGGCGACGATCGATCCGAAGACGCTGACGGTCATCGCGGGGTCGGTGACGGCACGCGAACGGCTCCGCTTCGCCTACCGGGCGGGCGACGGCGCCGAGTCACGGCGCCAGGTGGAGCCGTACCGGCTGGTGTCGACCGGGCGGCGGTGGTACCTCGTGGCGTACGACCTCGGGCGCGAGGACTGGCGCACGTTCCGGGTGGACCGGGTGGCGGAGCCGTTCTCTACGGGCGCCCGGTTCACACCGCGAGAAGCGCCGGTCGGGGACGCGGCGGAGCTGCTGGGCCACTCGACGTCGCGAGTGCAGCAGGAACACGACGTCGATGTGAGCTTCGGGGCGCCGGCGTCGTTCGTCGCGGCACGGCTGCCGGAGCATCTGGGCGCACCGGCCCCGATGGGTGAGGAGAGCTGCCGACTGCGGACGCGGTCGGCGGACTCGGTGGAGTGGCTGGCGCTGCGACTGGCACTGGTCGACTGCGAGCTGACCGTCCATGGACCCGCTCCGCTGCGCGCCTACATGACGGACCTGGCGACCCGGCTCGCCCGCGCCACGGCCTGAAACGACCGGCCCGGGAGGCTCCGGGTCGGCAAGGCACAACAGCCCACAGCACAACGGCACACGGCACAACCGGCGCGGCTCGCCACGCCGGCACCGGCGCGGCACGCGCGGGCATCGCGCCCTCCGGCCGGAGGCGGACCTCCGGCCGATGCCGGGCCGAGCCCCAGCCCCGCGGGCTACGCGGCCGGCTCGAAGCCCGTGTCGCGGGCCATCCGCTTGAGCTCGAGCAGCGCGTGCTTCTCGATCTGGCGGATCCGCTCGCGCGTCAGGCCGTGCTCCTTGCCGACCTCGGTCAGCGTCCGCTCCCGGCCGTCCTCGATCCCGTACCGCATACGGATGATCGAGGCGGTGCGGTTGTCGAGCTTGCCGATCAGATCGCCGAGCTCCTCGCTGCGCAGCAGGGTGAGCACGGACTGCTCCGGGGAGACGGCCGAGGTGTCCTCCAGCAGGTCACCGAACTGGGTCTCGCCCGCGTCGTCCACGGCCATGTTGAGGCTGACCGGGTCCCGGGCCCAGTCGAGGACGTCTATGACGCGCTCCGGGTTCGAGCCCAGTTCCTTGGCGATCTCCGACGGCTCGGGGTCCCGGCCGTTCTCCCGGTTGAACTCGCGCTGGACGCGGCGGATGCGGCCGAGCTCCTCCACCAGGTGGACGGGGAGCCGGATGGTGCGGGACTGGTCTGCTATCGAGCGGGTGATCGCCTGGCGGATCCACCACGTGGCATACGTGGAGAACTTGAATCCCTTGGCGTAGTCGAACTTCTCGACCGCGCGGACCAGGCCTGCGTTCCCTTCCTGGATCAGGTCGAGCAGCGGCAGTCCGCTGCGCGGATAGCGCCGGGCGACAGCCACGACGAGCCGCAGATTCGAGCGGATGAAGATGTCCTTGGCGCGCTCGGCCGCTTCGGCCAGCGCCTCGAGCTCCTCCCGCGTGGCACCGCCCGCCTCGCTCTCCCCCGCCGCGGCAGCGGCTGATGTCACGTTCTTTTCGAGGATCTGGCGGGCGTACACACCTGCCTCGATGGTCTGGGACAGCTCGACTTCCTTGGCGGCGTCGAGCAGCGGTGTGCGCGCGATCTCGTCGAGGTACATGCCGACCAGGTCGCGGTCGGCGATCTCCCCGCCCACGGCGCGAACACTGCTTGCCCTGTCGGTCGCCCCACCGGAGTCGGACTGACGACGGGCGACGGCACGGGTTGCCATGCGAGCTCCCTTACTGAGTAGGTCGCGACACCCTCCCGGGTGCCCTGCATCCGAAGGAAACAACGACTGGAATCCGGACAGAATTCCCATCGGGTGCTTCGAATTCCGCGATCATGCAGTACCCTGTGCCGCCACCCAGGGAGGGAACGATGCCGCCGGAGCACACGGAGGTGCAGGTCAGGGCGGGCACCGACGCCGACCTCGAAGCGCTTACGGACATCTACAACCACTATGTCCGCGAGACCCCCATCACCTTCGACACCACGGTTTTCACCCCCGAGCAGCGCCGCCCATGGCTGCACTCTCACCCTGAAGACGGCCCGCACCGGCTTCTGGTTGCTCAGGATGTCCGTTTTGTCGACAGCAATCCACCGGCCGGCGTCCTCGGATACGCCACCAGCAGCCCCTTCCGCCCCAAGCCGGCCTACTCGACCTCCGTCGAGGTCAGCGTCTACTGCGCCCCCGGGGCCGCCGGGCGCGGCATCGGCACGCTTCTCTACGAGGCGCTCTTCAAGGCGCTGGGGACCGAGGACGTGCACCGGGCCTACGCGGGTGTCGCCCTGCCGAACGAACCCTCGGTCCGTCTGCACACCCGCTTCGGCTTCCGGCACGTCGGCACGTACGAAGAGGTGGGCCGCAAGTTCGGCCGGTACTGGGACGTGGCCTGGTTCGAGAAGCGCCTGGACTGAGCCGGCTCGCCCCACGCCGCCCGGACCGCCCCGGACCGACCCGCACGGCCCCGGCGGTCTCAGCCGAACTGCACCGACCGCTTCGCCAGTCCCATCCAGAAGCCGTCGATGACGCTGCGACCGGTCCCGACCTCCGCCTCCGACGCGCCCAGGGTGACGAACAGCGGCGCGAAGTGCTCGGTACGCGGATGGGCGAGCCTGCCCGCCGGAGCCTTGTTCTCGAAGTCGAGCAGCGCGTCCACGTCGGCGGCCGCCAGCGCCCGCTGCCCCCAGTCGTCGAACTCGGCCGACCAGCCGGGCGTCCCGCCGTGCCGCAGCGCCGCGAGGTTGTGGGTGAAGAAGCCGCTGCCGACGATCAGCACGCCCTCGTCCCTCAGCGGGGCGAGGCGGCGCCCGATCTCGAGCAGCTCCCGCGGGTCGAGCGTGGGCATGGAGATCTGCAGCACGGGGGTGTCCGCGTCCGGGTACATCTCCACCAGTGGCACATACGCACCGTGGTCGAGACCCCGGTCGGGGATGTCCTGCACCGGCATACCGGCGCGGCGCAGCAGTTTGCGCACCGAGTCGGCCAGCGCGGGGGCGCCGGGGGCCTCGTACCGGACGCGGTAGTAGTGCTCGGGGAAGCCCCAGAAGTCGTACACCAGCGGCACGGTCCGGGTCGCGCCGAGCGCGAGGGGCGCCTCCTCCCAGTGGGCGGAGACCATCAGGATCGCCTTCGGCCGGGGCAGCGAACCGGACCAGTCGGCCAGCTCTGCCGGCCAGACGGGGTCGTCGGCGAGGGGCGGGGCGCCGTGGGAGAGATAGAGGGCGGACATACGCGGGGCGGTGGGGATGGCGTTCATGACGATCGGCTCCCGGTCTGCTGAACCTGGTCTGCTGCGCTGGGGACATTTACTTTAAGTTTCAAGCTTAGGAAGGACCCTAACGCCATTTAGTTCAAGTTTCAAGAAGGGGGGTCGTAGAGTGGATACATGAACAGGGCACTCAATGGAGAGGGCGGTCCGGGACCACGCTGGCTGAGTGACGAGGAGCAGCGCGTCTGGCGCGCGTACCTCCATGCCACCACCCTCCTGGAGGACCATCTCGACCGCCAGCTGCAGCGCGACGCGGGCATGCCGCACATCTACTACGGCCTGCTGGTCCAGCTCGCGCAGGCCCCGCGCCGCCGCAAGCGGATGACCGAACTGGCCATCGACGCCAAGATCACCCGTTCCCGCCTCTCGCACGCGATCGCCCGGCTCGAGAAGAACGGCTGGGTGCGCCGCGAGGACTGCCCCTCCGACAGGCGCGGGCAGAACGCCGTACTGACGGACGAGGGCTTCGGCGTCCTGGAGCGGACCGCTCCGGGCCATGTCGAAGCCGTCCGGCAGGTGATGTTCGACCGGCTGACCCCGGAGCAGGTCGGCCAGCTCGGCGAGATCATGCGGGTCATGGCGGAGGGGCTGCAGCCCCAGGACACCGGCGCGGACCTCCCCTGGCTCAGATGACCCCGCCGCCGGGCCCGGCCCCGCAGCACGAAGGGCCACGACCGGGTGCGGATTCCGCACCCGGTCGTGGCCCTTTCTCATGCGCGGACGACCTGCCCATCCGGCGGCTGAGTCGCCGCCCGGCCGCTCAGTGGGCGATGACGGGGATCTTGACCTCGTCCTGCGCGCCGGCGTCCTTGCCCGGGCCGGCCGCGACCGGGCCGGACTGCGGGCGTCCGGTGTTGATGAACGTGAACGCGATCGCGGCGGCGGCCGCCAGGATGCCCACGGCCCACCAGATGGCCGACGAGAAGCCGTGCACCATGCCCTGGAGTTCGAGCAGCTTCGGGTCGGTCGCCCCGGCGGCGTGCGCGGCGACGTACGAGGTCGTGGCGGAGGCCGCGATGGTGTTCAGCAGCGCCGTGCCGATCGCGCCGCCCACCTGCTGCGAGGTGTTGACCATCGCGGAGGCGACACCGGCGTCGGCCGGGTCCACTCCGTGCGTGGCCAGCGACATCGCCGGCATGAACGCCGTACCCATGCCCAGACCCAGCATCAGCTGCGCCGGCAGGATCAGACCGGCGTAGGAGCTGTCGATCTCGAGCTGGGTCAGCAGCAGCATGCCGAGCGCCGCGAGCACGAAGCCGGGGCCCATCAGCAGGCGCGGCGCCATGCGGGTCATCAGCCGGGCGCCGATCTGAGTGGAGCCCGTGATCATGCCCACGATCATCGGCAGGAAGGCGAAGCCCGTCATGACGGGCGAGTAGCCCTTCACGACCTGCAGGTAGAACGTCAGGAACAGGAAGAGCCCGAACATCGCGATGATGGCGAGGCCCAGCGAGAGGTAGACACCGCCGCGGTTGCGCTCGGTCAGGACGCGCAGCGGCAGCAGCGGCGACTTCACCTTCGCCTCGGTGACGACGAACGCGGTGAGCAGCACCGCGGAGGCGATGAACATGCCCACGGTCAGACCGTCGGACCAGCCGGCGGACTCGGCGCGGGTGAAGCCGTAGACGAGCGCCACCAGACCGAGGGTGGAGAGCACCACACCGGGGATGTCGAGCGAGGAGCGGTTGCGCGAGCCCTCCGGCTCACGGATCACCAGGTACGCGCCGACGGCGGCGACGATCGCGAACGGGATGTTGACGTAGAAGGTCCAGCGCCAGTTCAGGTACTCGGTGAGGACGCCGCCGAGGATCAGGCCCACGGCGCCACCGCCACCGGCGATCGCACCGTAGATGCCGAAGGCCTTGGCACGCTCCTTGGCGTCGGTGAACATCACGGCGAGCAGCGACAGCGCGGCGGGCGCGAGCAGTGCGCCGAAGGCGCCCTGCAGGGCGCGGGCGCCGAGCATCATCGCCTCGCCGGTGGCGGCGCCACCGAGCGCGGAGGCCGCGGCGAAGCCGAGCAGGCCGACGACGAAGGTCCGCTTACGGCCCCACAGGTCGGCGATGCGGCCGCCGAAGAGCAGCAGTCCGCCGAAGGCGAGGGCATAGGCGGTGATGACCCATTGCCGGTTGGCGTCGGAGATGCCCAGGTCCTGCTGGGCGGTGGGGAGCGCGATGTTCACGATCGTCGCGTCGAGCACCACCATGAGCTGGGCGAGGGCGATGAAGACCAGAGCTCTCCAGCGGCTCGGGTCGGGGAGTGATATGTCGGCTGTTTTCGGCATGGGTCTGGCCACCTAATCGGTCACGGGAGGTCACGCGGTACGCGGTCCGCGGTGAAGGGTTCTGAGCGTCAAGTGCTTTACGCGTCGAGGGCCTTGAGCGGCAAAGGTGCTGCGCGGGGTGCCGCGCGCCAAGGGCTCGAGGGCTGCTGTGAAGAGAGGACCCGGGGAGAGCGCCGGCTCCGTCACGGCGTCACTGAGTGGTCCGTAGGTCCTCCAGGGTCGCGGCGGCACCCGGCAGTTCGGAGCGCGCCGGCGCCTCGAGCCCGTCCAGGAACAGCTGCAGATGGCGATGGACGAACCGGTCCATGTTCGGACAGGCGGTACCCGGCAGCGGCCGGGTGAGCTGGGAGAGCGCGACCATCAGATCGCCCACGGCGACATCGGTGCGCATCCTGCCCGCCGACTGCGCCGCCTCGACAAGGCCGCGGACGGCGTCCTCGAGACGTTCGCGTCCGGCGTGGAGGTCGGAGTGGTCGTGGTCGAAGGCTCCGGAGAGCATCGGGCACAGGGCGCCGATCCGTTCGTCGGCGGCCTGGTGGACGAAGCGGCGCAGCGCGGCGAAGGGGTCGGCCTCCTCGGCCGCCGCCCGGTCCGCCTGCTCCGTGGTGCGGGACATGACGCTGAGGACGACCTCGCGGACGAGAGCGGCACGGTCCGGGAAGTGCCGGTAGAGCGTGGCGTTGCCGACGCCGGCGCGGCGGGCGATCTCGTCGAGCGGGACGTCCGGCCCGCATTCGACGAACATCTCGCGCGCGGCCGACACGATCCGCTCGCGGTTGCGCAGGGCGTCGGCCCGGGGGCGCGGTGTGCGGCGGGTCTCGACGGCGGCGGTGCGCACGGCTTCACACCCGGCGGTGCTCACGCCTCCGTACTCGGCGGTGCTCACGGCTCCACACCCTTTCGATACTCGGTCCCAAGCGGGGACAGCCTCCCCGCTTCGCGGGACACCGGTTCAAACGGGGAAACGCTCCCCGGTTATTTCCGACACCCGCTGTGACCTGGAGCACATATGCGTCCCGCCGGGAAAACCCCACGATCGGACCACCCGGCGCGCGTCCTCCCGGCACCCGCCACAGGCTGATCGAACAGAGCGCAGCCAGGGTCCGGCCTGCTGCCGGGGACCGGAAGGCGATCGCATGGAGCAGGCTCGTCACCGGATACGCGGACGGGGCAGGCTCGGCGTACTCGCCGCCTCCGGCGCCCTCGCCCTCGCCGCCCTGACCACGGCCAGCTCGACGGTCCCCGTCCCCGACCGGCTCTCCGCCGGGCCGAGCGCCGCCCCCGACTCGGCGAGCCTCGGGCCCTGCCGGATCCCGACCGCCGTCGGCGTCCAGATGTCCGAGGGCCTGCCCACCCCGGGCGGCTACGTCCGTTCCACCGGCGTGGTCCGCGCCCTCAACCTGATGATCGACTTCCCGGACGCCGAAGGCAGCGGCTCCGCCCTCGACCGGCTCGCGGAGTTCTTCCCGCAGACCGAGAAGTGGTTCGCGACCAGCTCGTACGGCCGCCTCAGCTACCGGCCGGACGCCCCCGTGAACGACTGGCTGCGGATGCCGAAGCCGTTCGCCGCCTACGGGATAGAGCGCGGCTCACCGTACGAACCGGGGTACCGCCACCTGGTCGAGGACCTGGTCGCGGTCGCCGACCCGAAGGTGGACTTCGACGCGTACGACCTCGTCAACGTCCTCGTCACCCCCAACGCGGGCCCGTCCGCGCTGGACACCGTGCTGTCGGTGACGTTCTCCGGCAACGAGCAGGCGCCGGTCGCCGACGGTGTGCCGCTCGCCAACACATCGTTCGTCTACAGCCGCCAGGACGACGGCTCCGGTTCGTACGCGGAGACCGGCTACCGCGTCCTGCCGCACGAGAACGGCCATGTCTTCGGCCTGCCCGACCTCTACACCGCGGACGGCGGCGGCGCGGTCGGCCACTGGGACATCATGTCCGAGGACTGGGGGGCCAACAACGACCTGCTCGGCTGGCACAAGTGGAAGCTCGGCTGGCTGGACAACAGCCAGGTCAACTGCGTCGCGGCCCCCGGCACGAGCGAGTACGCGCTCACCCCGCTCGCCACCCGCGGCGGCTCCAAGCTCGCGGTCGTGCCGCTGACCGAGAACACCGGCTGGGCGGCCGAGGTGCGCACCCGGGCCGGCAACGACGACCACGTGTGCGAGCCAGGCGTCCTCATCTACCGGGTGAAGTCCGACGTCGACACCGGACAGGGCCCGGTGACCGTCTCCGACAGCGACGACGACAGCGGCGGCTGCACCCGGCAGCCCAATGTCCACGCGGAACTGTCCGACGCCCCCTACCGGCCGGGCCAGTCCTTCACCGACCGCGAGACCGGCGTCCGCATCTCCGTGGTCGACGAGGACGAGGACGGCGGCTACCGGATACGGGTCACCCGCTCCTGAGGAGCGCCGAGCGGGGCGAGCGATTCCCGCAGGACCCGCTTGAGGATCTTGCCCGTCGGATTGCGCGGCACCGGCTCGTCCCGCACCACCACATGGGCGGGCACCTTGAAGGCGGCCAGCACCCCGCCGACGTGCTCCCGCAGCCCGTCCGCGGTGACCGTGGCGCCGGGCCGCAGCTGCACGACCGCCGCGACCTCCTCGCCGAGCACCGGATGCGGCACGCCCAGCACCGCCGCGTCGGTGACGTCGGGGTGGTCGTGCAGCACGGCCTCGACCTCGACGCAGTACACGTTCTCCCCGCCGCGGATCACCATGTCCTTGATCCGGTCGACGATGCTCACCCGGCCGTCGCGCAGCGTCGCGAGGTCCCCGGTCCTGAGCCAGCCGTCCCGGAAGGCCGCCGCCGTGGCCGCCTCGTCGCGCCAGTAGCCGCGCATCAGACCCTGGCCGCGCAGCCACAGCTCCCCGACCGCCCCTTCGGGCAGCGCCTCGCCCTCCGGCCCGGCGATCCGCACCTCGACGGCGGGCGCGGGACGGCCGACACCGGCCGGGTGCTCGCGGCAGGCGTCCCCGAAGTTCGCCATGACACCGCCGCTGGTCTCGGTCAGACCGTAGCCGTTGCGCGGCTCGATCCGGTGCCCGTAGGCGGCCGTGAGCCGGGCGACGAGACCGGGCGGGGCGGCGGCCCCGCCGGTGCTCAGGTTGGTCAGCGTCTCCAGGCCCGCCCCGGTCCGCCCGGCCGCCTCCACGAGCTGGAGCGCGGTCGTCGGCACACCCGAGTAGTGCGTGACCCGGTGCCGCTCGATGAGCGCGAGCGCCGCCTCGGCGTCCCACTTGCGCATCAGGACGAGCGTGCCGCCGACCGCCATCGTCGAGTACAGCGTGGTGAACGCCGCCACATGGAAGAACGGAAAGGTCATCAGCGCGATCGGCGCGGGGCCCTGACCGGGCAGCACGCCACGCGCCAGCGCCGCCGCGGCCGCGTGGTAGCGGGGATGCTGGGCCGCGCCGGCCTGGGCGAGCTGTGTGGCGACGGCGCCCTTGGGCCGGCCGGTGGTGCCCGACGTGTAGATGATCGTGGCGTCCGCCTCCGCCGCGACGTCGACGGCGGGCGGCGCGGCGAGCGGGTCCGCGGCGCCGAAGTCCTCGTACCGCTCGACGCCGTCGGGCACGTCCCCGCCGTGCTCCTCGTGGTGGAAGACGACGGTGCGCGCGCCGTGCGCCGCCGCCCACCGCGCCACCCGTGGCAGCCGCTCGCCGTCGACGAGCAGGACGCGCGGCGTGCAGTCGTCCAGCGCGTACGTCAGCTCGTCCTCGGTCCACCAGGCGTTGAGCGGCACCGCCACGAGCCCGGCCAGCTGCGCCGCCCAGAAGGCGATCTGCCACTCCGGATGGTTGCGCATCGCGACGGCCGCCCGGTCCTCCGGCCGCAGCCCGTACGTGTCGGTGAACCGGCAGGCGAGCGCGGAAGCGGCGGCGAAGAACTCGCCGTACGTGTACGTCCCGCTCTCCGCCACGAGGAACGGCCGCTCCCCGTACGCCCAGGTCGTCTCGACGAACTCGCGCAGCGTGCGCGGCCCGTTCGCGTACTGCAGCGTCCCGTCCTCGCCGCGTACGACGGCGAAGGGGGCGCCCGGCGCGGTGAGGGCGGCTTCGGTATACGCGGCGTGCGGCACGGTCGGCCCTCCAGGCGCTTGCTCGATCCGCCGCGACGCTATGTCGCCCCCGGAACCCCGTCAAGGCCCCGCCGACCTGCGGAAACCACCACGCCCCGGCCGACGGCCCGAGCGGCTCGCGGAGTTCGGCGCGTGGGGTGGCGGAGGCGGGAAGTTACCGGCAGATGAAGAGTCCCGCACGACCTGACGAAGACCGGCGCCGGGGCTGGGGCCGCGGCCGACCCGACTCCTAGCGTCACCTACATGGCAGCCACAACTGAAGTCAAGCCCCCGGGCAGGAGCAAGGCCCCTGCCAGGGCGGCCACGCTCACCATCGCCCTCGCCACCGCCGCGTCGGTCGTCGCCCTCGTCCTCCTCGTCGCGATCGGCGAGACCATCGACCAGGTGCTCCTCGTCCCGCCGCTCGCGGCCAGTGCCGCACTCGTCTACGGGGCGCCCGCGCTGCCCCTGGCCCAGCCGCGCAGCGTCATCGGCGGGCAACTGCTCTCCGCGCTGACCGGGTTCGCCGTACTGCTGGTGTCGGGCAGCTCGGTGTGGGGCGCCGGCGTCGCGGGCGGGCTCGCGCTCGGCGTGATGATGGCCGCGCGCACTCCGCACTCCCCGGCCGCCGCGACCGCGGTGATCGTCGTTTTGACCGAGCCGTCCGCGCAGACGTTCCTGCCGCTGCTCGCGCTCGCCGCCGTGGTGCTGGTGCTGGTCGGCGTCCTCGCGGGACGCACCGGCCGGCTGCCCCGCTACCCCACCTACTGGTGGTGACGTCCGGCCCCGCCATGTCCCCGCGCCCGGCGGGTGGCGAGCGGGCCGGGGCGTGACCGTCGCGCTCGCCGCGTGCGGCACGGCGGCGGTGCTCACCGTGGTGGCGTTCCGACGCGGCCGGTGAACTCGCGGACGCCGGGCCGCACATACTCCCCACCGCCGTGGAGCCGGCCGCGATCATGCTCGGCGGCATCCTGCTCGGCGAACCGATGAGCCCCACCGGAGCGCAGCAGCGGCTCGGCGACCGGATCGGCCGGGCGTGCGGGGCGCCGGGCGTGCCGTGCTGCTCGTGCCCCCTCGCCGAGTCGCTCACCGGCTTCGGCGTCGTCGTGGCCGTCCCCCTGCTCCGCCGCCCTGGTCTTCCCCCGGCCAGGGCGGCGGCCGTCGGTCTGTTCGCCGTCGGCACGCTGTGGACCGTCGTGTGGGCGGGTCAACGCATGCGTCGGCGTCCCCCTGGCCGGCGTCCTCGGCGGCCCGGCGACCATCGCCGTACTCCTGCTGCTCTCCCGGCCGGACCGCCCGCGCGCCCCGGGAGCCGGTCGGCCGCGGCGGACCGCGGTCCCGGCCATCTGTTCCTGGCCCCGTGGATCGGCGCCGTGGATCGGCCCCGTGGATCGGCGCCGTGGGCGTTTCCTGACGGGCTCCGACGCCGGCGCCAACGCGATGTTCGCCGCCGGGCAAGGCGCCACCGCGCAGGCTCTGGGCTCCCCCGAGGCGCGGCTCGGGCCGTGCAGAACGTCAGCGCCGCGCCGGCCTCCGGCGCGGCGCTGACGCGAGGGGACCCGGCGGTCCGGGGGCCGGCGCGGGACGGCCCGGTGCGGAGGAGCCACGCGTCGTGCACAAGGGACGTGCGGCACGGGCGGAGGCGGGCCGCCCGGCGG
Source organism: Streptomyces sp. NPDC006294 (assembly GCF_042870895.1). NCBI lineage: Bacteria > Bacillati > Actinomycetota > Actinomycetes > Kitasatosporales > Streptomycetaceae > Streptomyces > Streptomyces sp. NPDC006294. Next base: position 383,525 of record NZ_JBIAHV010000003.1, on the reverse strand, counting down.
ACACCGCGGCGGTACCGCGCACGGTGCTGGCGGCGTACGCGCCGGTGTTCCTGTCGCTGGGGACGATCGCGGTCCTCTGGCGCAGGGAACCGGCCGGCCGGCACCCGGCGGGCCCATGGCCGAAACGCCCGATGCCGCCCTCCTCACCGGGGGGCGGCATCGGCGTGTGCTGTCTTCGTACGGTCTACACGGCCATCGTCACCGGCGCGTTGGCCCAGCGCTGGGCGATGCCGAGCACCGCGGAGACCGCCGGCGGCAGCCAGGACTGCTCGCCCCAGATGATGCGCGCGACCCGGTGCTGGCGGGGCACCTCGTCGAGGACGATGACATCGCCGCGCTCCACCTCCCGCGCCACCGCCGCCTCGGGCAGCATCGCCACGAAGGCGCCGTTGCACATGAGCTCGAGTACACCCCGTATCGAGCCGGCGGAGGTGAACTCCGGGCTGATGCCGTACGCCTGCGTCAGTTCGTCGCGCAGCTGCTGATGCGACGGACAGCCCGAATCCATCGTCAGGATGCGAATGTTGCCCGGGGCGCCGCGCACGCCGAGCATCGGCTGCACGGAAGGGCTCGCCACCGGCACCATCTCCACCGCGTGCAGGTCCGCATGGTGCAGCGGGGCCGTGGTCTCGACGGGGTGCTCGGGGTGGGCCAGTACGAGTCCCAGATCGAGCTTGCCCGCCGCGATCTCCTCGGGGATGCGTGAGGAGTGCATGGTCATGGGCGAGACCTCGACCTTGGGATAGCGGTACTGGCACTCCCAGATCAGCCGGGTGATCTCCTTGTCGACGAGTACGGACGCGACACCGACCGACACCCGTCCGGTGGTTTCGCCACGTGCGGTGAGCGCGTCGGACAGTTCGTCGACAAGGCTGAACAGGCGCGCGACATAGGAGTGGAAGGTCTCACCGTCAGCGGTGAGCCGGACGCCGTGCGGCAGGCGCTGGAAGAGCGAGGCCCCGGTCTGTGACTCAAGGGTCCTTATATGGGACGTCACCGTGGACTGCGAGTAGCCGAGGCGGCGTCCTGCCTGCGTGATGCTTTCGGTACGGGCGACTTCCCAGAAGGTGCGGAGCTGATACAAGGCGATGTCCATCAAGTCCCTCCCCGTTCATCTGGGGAAATCATGGCCGGTACTCATCGGGAACGCCGTGCGCTCTCGGCTACTTCGTCAGCTGTCCTACCGGTATCTCCCGTACCACTGTTTTCGGACACCGCCCGCGGACGGTCCCGCAGCTGGTGGCGTGCGGCGCGGGCGCGGTTGCCGCAGGCGGGAGAGCACCAGGTGCGGCGCGGGTGGGTCTTGACGTAGAAGAGGACGCAGCGGGGCCCTTGGCAGGCGCGCAGCGCTGCGAGTTCGGGCCCGGTGAACAGGGAGATCACCGACTCGGCGAGCTCGGCGAGGGCCGCGGCGACGGGCCGGCCGGCGCTGTGGGCCGTGGCGCTCGGCGCTTCGGCTGCCGGGTCGTCGCCGCCCCAGGCGAGCGCGCGCCAGTGCGGTGCGGCCCTGGCGGTCTCGTTGACGGTGTCGACGGCTTCGCGTGGCGGGGGTGTGCGGTGCACGGCGGCGGTGGCCAGCTCCCGGACTGCGTCCCGGAGCGCGCGGGCGGTGCGGAGGTCGTTCTCGTCGGCGCCGAGCAGGTCCTGGTCGGTGAGCCGGATCGCGAGCCGGGGGCGGACGTCGCGCAGCCAGGCGGCGAGCTCCTCGCGCCCCGCCAGCCCTTCCTGCGGCCGGCCGCGCACCGCGTACGCCGTGTTGGCCAGCTCGATCGCGGGCGGCTCGCCGAGAAGCGGGGCGCCGCCCGACGCGAGTTCCGAGACGTTCACCGGGTCGATGCTACTGGCCTCCGGCCTTCAGGGACCGGCCCGACCGTCTCGCCGGGCGCTCGGCGTCGCGCCGTGGCGCGGAGGGCCGCGACGAGGGTGAACAGCATGGTGAGGACGACCGCCGGCCGGGGGCCTTCCGTCAGGAAGACCCCCGGCCGGCGGTCGTCCCCGCCTGCCGAAACGGTGTCGGAGCCCGAAGGCTCTCAGGCCTTGGCCGGGCCCTGGAGAGAGCGCAGCTCGGCGTTCTCGCGCTCCAGGCGGGTGACCTTCTCGAGCAGTTCCTCCACGGTGTGGCGGACCTGGGCCTCTGTGTACAGCGGCGGGATGTGCTGGGGGCAGTTCCAGTCGAACGCCTCCACGTGGATGAGCAGGGCGCGTTCGGGATGCGCCTTGTAGCCGTCCGGGGTGAGCCGGGCCATCAGCTCGGGGTCGGCGGCGGCCTCCACGGCGGTGGCCCGTCCGTACATCTTCAGCCGGGTCTTGTGCGCGTAGTCCATGAGGAAGAGCGCGACCCGGTCGTCGTGGTCGATGTTGCCGCGGCTGATGTACTGCCGGTTGCCGCGGAAGTCGGGGAACCCGAGGGTGTGTTCGTCGAGGGCGCGCAGGAAGCCGGGCGGCCCGCCCCGGTGCTGGATGTAGGGCCAGCCGCTCTCACCGACGCTGGCCAGGTAGAAGCTGTCGCGGAGGCTGATGAAGTACCGCTCGTCGGGGCCGAGGGGCTCGCGCTCGGCGGTGGGGCCGGCGGTCCTGGGCCCGTACGCGCGATAGCTGCCGTGCAGGCGCTGATGGCCCTGGACCTTGGGCGAGAAGGCGATCTGGGCGTAGCGGTCGGTCATGGTCCGGCTCCTGTTGTCCAGCTCTCTGGGTGGCGGCACGCGGCCCGTGCGCGGGGGGAGGCGCACACGGGCCGCGTGAGGGTGGTGGCTTCGGGCCTTCGAGCCCTTCGCGGGCGGGGGCGCGGGATCAATTGTCGTGGCGGACGACCGGCCAGTCGATCTCGGTCCCGGCGCCCTTGTTGAGGAAGTTCGTGAAGACGTTCAGCGCGACGTTGGCGATGACCTCGGCGATCTCGCCGTCGGTCAGTCCGGCGGCACGGGCGTTGTGCGCGTCGGCGTCGTTGATGCCGCCCTTCGTGCGCAGCACCGCGTCGGCCAGGGTGAGGACCGCCTGCGCCTTGGCGTCGGCGGACTTGCCGCGGCGGGCGGCGGCGGTCTCCGAGTCGTCCAGCTTGGCGACATTGGTGGCCAGGTAGCTGTGGGCGGAGAGGCAGTAGTCGCAGCCGTTGTCCTGGGCGACGAGCAGCGCGATGCGCTCGCGCTCCGGGGCCGACAGCGAACCCTCGCCCAGGGCGCCCGAGAAGCCGAGGTACCCCTTCAGCACGGCGGGGCTGTTGGCCATCGCCTTGGTCATGTTGGGGGTGACGCCGAGGGCCTTCTGCACGCCGGCCAGCAGTTCGGCGGCGGCACCGGTGGCGGACTCGGGCTGGATCAGGGGCAGACGGGACATGTCGGTACCTTCCGGGCGCGTGTGGTGCTCGTTGGCGGTCGGGGCCTGGGTCTGCTCGGTGTCGCTCTTGCGGAACAGGGCGCGGAACACGGTGGTCTCCCGGTGCGGTGGGGTGGACCGGACGAGTGGACCGGTCTGGACAGTACGGGAAGTTCTCACGGTTGCAGACGCTTGCAACCAATAGATCGGCGGAAGCTATTCCCGCCCCGGAGAGAGGAATCCCGAGTGAAGGTCCGCAACTCGCTGCGCTCACTGAAGAAGAAGCCGGGAGCGCAGATCGTGCGCCGCCGCGGCAAGGTGTACGTCATCAACCGCAAGGACCCGCGCGGCAAGGCACGCCAGGGCTGAGCCCCTCCCCGCCGCGAGGCGACGGTACCGGGCCGGACCCCCGCGGAACGGGGGTCCGGCCCGGTATCGGAAAGTCCGCTGAGACCATCGGCGCAGCCGGTGAACTGATCTCCGGAGAGTCCGATTTCAGCCATGCGGGATGCCGTGGTCCACCGGCCCTATTTTTCACTAACGTCTTCTCCAGGACGCGGCACCGCCGCCCCCGAAACCACGGGGGCCTTGTGTGCGGACAGTTCGCGAGCCGCCCCCCACGCCGAGACGCCTCGGCCGGCGCCTCCTTGAACCAGCGCTGCTTTTCCGCACGTTCCGTGCTCCACACCTTTCGTGTTCCACGTGTTCCGTGATTCCGCGTGTCTTGGAGAGGACGAGTTACATGAGTTCCAGAATTGCCCGTGCCGGCCGGAGCCGCATATCCGGCGCTGTCGCCCTGCTGATGGCGGCCGGCTCCCTCGCCGTCGCGTCGCCCGCCGCCGGTGCGTCCACGACCGAGGCGATACCCGCCCCCGGAGGCACGAACGCGAATGTCGCGTACGCCTGGAACGTGTACACGGTCGACGCCGTGATCAAGGCGTCCGGCGGGGCCACGGCGCCGCCCGTGGGCGCCCGCTACTTCGCCATCGTGAGCACCTGTGTCTACGACGCCTGGGCCGCGTACGACGCCACGGCGGTCGGCACCCGGCTCGGCGGCACCCTGCGCCAGCCCGCGTACAAGCGCACCGCCGCGAACAGGACGAAGGCCGTCAACTACGCCGCGCACCGGGCGCTCGTCGACCTCTTCCCCGCGCAGAAGAACAGCTTCGACGCCAAGCTGAGCGCCATGGGCGGCGACCCGGCCAACAACGAGGTCAACACGACCACCCCGGCCGGCGTCGCCCACAAGGCCTGCGACGCCGTCTTGGACTACCGCCACACCGACGGCGCCAACCAGCTCGGCAACCCCCCGTACTCCGACCCGAACCCGGACTCGTACGAGTACACCAACGGGTACATGGACTACGACAACTTCGACAAGACCACGGTCGTGGACCCGTACAAGTGGGCGCCCATCCGCAAGAACGGCGTCACGCAGAAGTTCATCGGCTCGCAGTTCCCCACCGTGAAGCCCTTCGCGATGCGGAGCGTCGACGATTTCCTGCCGCCGGCGCCGCCGGCGTACAACTCGGCGGAGCAGCAGGCGGCCGAGGCCGAGCTCATCAACCTCAACGCCAACCTGACCGACAAGCAGAAGGTCATCGCCGAGCACTGGATCGAGGCCGCGATCTCCCCGACGGGGCACCAGAACGAGTGGGCGCAGTTCGTCTCCCGGCGTGACCAGCACACGCTGGACGAGGACGTGAAGATGTTCTTCGGCCTCAACCTGGGCATGGGCGACGCCGGCATCGCGATCCGCAACTCCAAGAAGCACTACGACATCGCCCGCCCGATCTCCACCATCCGCTACGACCACGCGGGCACGCAGATGCAGGGCTATGCCGGCCCCGGCCAGGGCACCCAGACCATCGACGGCGGCGACTGGAAGCCGTACATCTCCACCCCGGCCTTCCCGGCCTACGTCTCCGGCCACTCCACCTGGGGCGCGACCGCGGCCGAGTACCTGAAGCTGTGGACCGGCAGCGACGCCTTCGGTGACTCCTACACCATGCAGGCCGGCGCCTCCACCATCGAGCCCGGCACCACCCCGGCCCAGAACGTGACCCTGCGGTGGAACACCTTCAGCCAGGCGGCCGAGGAGGACGGCATGTCCCGCCTGTACGGCGGTGTCCACTGGAGGTACGACAAGGAGCAGGCCCAGGTGCTCGGCATCGACCTGGCCCGCAACGCCCACAGCGTGGCCCAGGGCTACTTCAACGGTCAGGCGCCTGCCACTTCCTGACCCGCGCTCACGCCGCGGCCGGGACGCCTCCTGACCGGCGACGGCTCACGGGCCCGCCACCCACACGGTGGCGGGCCCTGCGCCATGCCCCCCGGCCGGCCGCCTCCCGGCCCGGACCGCCCGCACTTGACGGAGTGTCGGGGCCGAGGTGGCGGGGCCTGCCACCCTCCCGCATCGTCGTGGTGGCGCCGCGCACAGCGAAGTTTTTTCTGGACGGGCGGAATAACGCTCTAACCGTTAAAGTTGAGATAGAGAGTTAGGCGCCACAGAGCGCGAAGAAGGAGGAGAAGGAGCGTCATGAAGATCCACGTCGACAGGGACCTGTGTGACAACCACGGACAGTGTGTCTTCGCCGCCCCCGAAGTGTTCTCCTTCGACGACGACGACTACCTCGTCCACCAGGAGGAAGCCGGCGACGACCTGCACGAGAAGGTCGCCAAGGCCGCCGCCGTCTGCCCGGTCCGCGCCATCACCTTCACCGGCGGCCCGCAGGAGGCCGGCGCATGACCGGCCGGCACGCGGCCGCCACCGGCCCGGGCATCGTCGTCGTCGGCGCCTCACTCGCCGGAGTACGCGCCGCCCGCGCCCTGCGCGAGCGGGGATACGGCGGCCGGCTGACCCTCGTCGGGGACGAACCGCACCTGCCCTACGACCGGCCGCCGCTGTCCAAGGAGTTCCTGACGGGCCGGGCCGACGCCGAACGCGTCCGGCTCCCGCTCGAAGGACTGGACGCGGACTGGGCACTGGGCCGGGCCGCCGCACGGCTCGACTCGGAGCGCCGCGTCGTCGTCCTCGTCGACGGTACGGAGCTGCCGTACGAGGGGCTGGTGATCGCCACCGGCTCCCGCGCCCGCCCCTGGGGCGCCGGCGCGCCGCGCCACGGCGTCCACACGCTGCGGGGACTCGACGACGCGCGTGCGCTCGGCACGGCGCTGGCCCGCGGCGGGCCGCTCCTCGTCGCGGGCGCGGGCTTCGTGGGCACGGAGGTCGCCGCCGCGGCGAGGGCCGCCGATGTGCCGGTCACCCTGGTCGACAGGGACGCCCGCCCGTGGATCGGGCGCTTCGGCGACGAGGCCGCGGCCTTCGTGGAGCGCCTGCACCGGGACGCGGGCGTGGACCTGCGCTGCGGCACCCTGGTGGAGACCCTGAAGGGCGACGACCGGGTGACCGGGGCCGAGCTGTCCGACGGGACGTCCGTGGCGGCCGACGCCGTGGTCGTCGCCCTGGGCGCGGTGCCCGCCACCGAGTGGCTCATCGGCTCGGACATCGCCCTTGACGACGGCGTACTCGTCGACGCGTACTGCCGGGTGCTGCGCACGGACGGCAGCCACCTGCCCGGCGTCGTCGCGGCCGGGGACGTGGCGCGCTGGCCCCATCCCTGGATGCCGGGGCGCGGACTCGCGCTCGGGCACTGGAGCAACGCCGTCGAGCAGGCCGAGGCGGCGGCGGCCACCCTGCTCTTCCCCGACGACCCGGCCGCGTACCGGCCCGTGCCGTCCTTCTGGTCCGACCAGTACGGCGTCAAGTTCCGCTCGGTGGGCCTGCCGGAGCTCGCCGACGCGGTCGAGGTGCGCGAGCAGAGCGTCGAGCGCCGCCGCCTCGACCTGGCCTACTACCGCGACGGAGCACTCGTCGGCGCCCTGACCGCCAACCGTGCGGCCCGGACCGCCTCCTACCAGGCACAACTGGCGGCGGCCCTCGTTACGGCTCCGGACGCGCCACCCGCCGGCCGGCAGCCCGCCACCACCTGACCGCCGGCCCGGAGCTCCCCCGATACCCCCACGAAGAACCGCACCACACGCACTTCCGGGCACCGAGACCCGGACTTCACCAGAAGGAATGTGACTGACATGACCACCCTGCAGACCGGACACGTCGGCATCAACGTCACCGACCTCGAGCGCTCTCTCGCCTTCTACACCAAGGTCTTCGGCTTCGACGTCATGGGCGAGGGCAAGGAGGAGGGCCGCCGCTTCGCCTTCCTCGGTCGTGACGGGAAGCTCCTCGTCACGCTGTGGCAGCAGTCCACGGAGGGTTTCGACGCCACCCGCGCAGGACTGCACCACCTCTCCTTCCAGGTCGAGTCGATCGAGGACGTGAAGTCCGCCGAGCAGGTGCTGCGCGGAGTGGGCGCCGAGTTCGCCTACGACGGAGTCGTCCCGCACGGTGAGGGCGCTGCCTCCGGCGGCATCTTCTTCGCGGACCCCGACGGCGTCCGCCTGGAGATCTACGCGCCGTCCGGCGCCGAGGGCGAGGCGGCGCCCACGGCGGACGGCCCCACCTGCGGCTTCTTCTAAACCACGGCACCGCGCGACCGCGCAGCCGGTCGACCGCGCAACCGGTCGACCGCGCAACCGGTCGACCGCGCAACCGCCGCGAAGAGAACCCGTATCCCTCTGTCCGCCACCCCGACCGAACCCGGAGAGCATGTCGTGGCCACTTATCACAGCGGAGAAGTAGCCGTACAGGAACGCGCGGGCCTTCGGCAGTACGCCGAGATGGCGCTCGGCGGCATCGGCTCGACCGTCCCGGACATCGCCGCGGAGTTCCTGCTCCAGCAGCCGATGGTCGTGCTCGGGGCGGCGGACGAGGCGGGCCGGATGTGGGCCACGGTCCTGGCGGGTGAACCCGGCTTCCTGCGAGCCGTCAACCCGATCACGCTGACCGTCGACGCCCGGCCCGCTGCCGACGACCCGCTGGCCGGCGTCCTCGCCGCCACCGCCCGCGTCGGAATGATCGCCATCGAGCCCGCGAACCGCCGCCGGATGCGGATCAACGGGCTCGCCCACCCCACCAGGAACGGGCTCCAGGTCGATCTCCACCAGGTGATCGCCAACTGCCCCAAGTACATCCAGAAGCGGGACTTCACCCTGCTGCCTCCCGATGAGCAGGCCCCCCGCTCGACCACCACCGGCACCGCGCTCACCCCCGATCAGCAGTCCGCCGTCGGCGGGGCCGACACCTTCTTCGTCGCCACCGCCTCCCCCGAGGGCGACGCGGACGCCTCGCACCGCGGCGGCAGCACCGGCTTCGTGCAGGTGCTCTCCCCCACGCATCTGCGCTGGCCGGACTACGTGGGCAACGCCATGTTCCTCACACTGGGCAACCTCGCGCTCAACCCGGCCGCCGGCCTGGTCTTCCCGGACTGGCGGACGGGCACGCTGCTGCACGTCACGGGCAGCGCGCACACCGACTGGGACGCCGACTCGGCGGCTCAGGTCCCCGGAGCCCAGCGGCTGGTCGACTTCCACGTCAGCGAGGTGCGCGAGGTACGGGGCGCGGTGCCGCTGCGCTGGACCGACCCCGTCTTCTCGCGCTTCAACCCCCCGGTGCCCACGGGGTCCTGACCCCGCGCCCTCCCCGGGGCGCGCCGCTCCGCCACGAGCGTCGGAGCACACCGCCGACTGACCGTCTCCTCCCCCGCAAGCCTCCGGGCCCGCACCGTTTCGGTGCGGGCCCGGAGGCTTTTGCGCTGCCCCTCGTGAAGGGCCGCCGGCCGCCGAATGCCTGCTCAAGGGGCCGGCGGCCGACTTCGTCAGGTCCCATCGGCTGCACCGTTGGCCCCCCATCGGATAGACCGAGGTTCTGGGTCCAGGTCCCCCGCCTAGATTTGTTCATGACGGAGAGAGCGGCCGCAAAAAGGGCCACTGAATTCTCCGGCGGGATGAGCAGACAGCCGAATGCGAAAAGCGGCGGATGACGCGTCCAGCGTTATACGCCACACGAATTCACTCGTCCCGCTAATGGTCACACCGAGCTGGCGTATCCATTTCCCGCAGAACCTCACGCAATTACTGACCAGAGAATGGAACAAGGGGACCCCCATGTCCGAAATCGAGTACATCAAGAACGTCTTCCGGAGCGGTTTCGAGCTGACCGGAATCGAGTGGTCGACCTGGGCGGAGCCGGGCCGCGTCGGCGTCGAGCACCACGTCCTGTGGGCCCCCGACGAGGCGGCCGGCGAGCAGTCCGTCGGCCTGCTGCTGCGCTTCCCGCCGACCGCCCACGGCGACTTCCACGAGCACCTGGGCTACGAGCTGATGCTCGTCCTGGACGGCCGGCTCGACCACAGCGACGGCACCTCCTACGTCAAGGGCGACCTGGTCGTCGAGGGCCCCGGCACGGAGCACCAGATGTCCAGCGCCACCGGCTGCACGGTCCTCGCCATCCGGACCAAGCCCGCAGCGGCCCGCGAGCCGAAGCAGCCGATCCGCCCGGTGGGCGCGGCGGCGTCCGCCTGACCCACCGCACGCGCCGGCCCGCCGGTGTCCGCCCCGCCCCGCCCCAGGAAAGAGAGAGGTCCATGTCTGTGCCCGCCCGACCGAGGGACGCCCGGCCTGCCACCCGGCACGGCGGCGGCCGTCGCGTCCTGGTCTCGAGTGTCTCCTCCGACTCCCACACCTGGAACCTGGTGTTCCTGCAGCTGCTGCTCGAAGAGCTCGGCCACGAGGTGGTCAACGTCGGAGCCTGTGTCCCGGACGAGCTGCTGATCGCCGAGTGCCGCCGCACCGACCCCGACATGGTGGTCGTCAGCAGCGTCAACGGCCACGGACACCTCGACGGCAGGCGTCTGATCGGCCGGCTGCGCGCCGAGCCCGACCTGCGGCACCTGCCGGTGGTGATCGGCGGGAAGCTCGGCACCAAGGGCGCGGAGAACGGCACGTACGGACCGGAGCTGATGGCGGCGGGCTTCGACGCGGTCTTCGAGGACTCGGAGGGCATCGCCCCGTTCCGCCAGTACCTCGCGGGCGCCTCCGAGCAGACGGCGCTAACGGCGGGCCCCGCGGCTGCCGGAGCGGCGGGCCACCTCGCCCTCACCGCGGTGATCACCTCCGAGCGCACCCCGCTCACCGCGACGGTCCCGTCCACGGCGACTCTCACCACGGGAGGTGCGGCATGAGCGCCGCCGATCTCACCCCTCGCTCCCCGCGCTCCCCGCAGTCGCCGGGGGCCACGCCGGCCCCCGCCCGGCGGGCCTCCACCGCCCCCTTCGGGGCGACGGTGGCCGCCGCCGCGGCCGCCGGGCGGCTCGTCGTCCAGCCCCGGATGGGCATGCCGACCGTCCCCGCGATGCAGGAGGGCCTGCGCGCCGTCCGCGCGGCGAACGCCACCACCGTCGGCACGGTCACGCTCGACAGCTACACCCGGGTCGGCGACCACGACTCGGCCCGCAAGGCCCTCCGCGACGGCAGCGACCTCAACGGCTTCCCGATCGTGGCGCACGGCGCCGACACCACGCGGGCCATGCTCGCCGGAGTGACGGACGGCGACTTCGCGATCCAGGTACGCCACGGCTCCCCGCTCCCGCTGGGCATCGTCCAGGCGCTCCTGGACGCCGGCCTCGACGCCACCGAGGGCGGCCCGGTCTCGTACTGCCTGCCCTACAGCAGGACCCCGCTGGCCGAATCGGTCGACGCCTGGGCCCGCGCCTGCGAACTCCTCGCCGAACGCGTGGAAGGGGCCCACCTGGAGAGCTTCGGCGGCTGCATGCTGGGCCAGCTCTGCCCGCCCAGCCTGCTGGTGGCGATCTCCCTCCTGGAGGGCGTCTTCTTCAAGCAGCACGGCCTGCGCTCGATCTCCCTCAGCTACGCCCAGCAGACCAGCTTCACGCAGGACATCGACGCGATAGCGGCCCTGCGCCACCTGGCCGGCGAGTTCATCGGCGACACCCAGTGGCACGTCGTCCTCTACACGTACATGGGAGTCTTCCCGCGTACGACACCGGGCGCGCTCGCCCTCCTGCGCAACAGCGCGGTCCTCGCCGCGACCACCGGCGTCGAGCGGATGATCGTGAAGACGCCGGCGGAGGCCCACCGCATCCCGACCGTCGCCGACAACATCCAGGCGCTCGAGGAGGCCGCCCGCGCCTCCGAGGACCTGATCGTCTTCGGCGACCGCCCGCTGCTGAGCGGCGGCGGCGCGGGGGCGGACATCAACGACAACCCCGTGTACGCGGAGGCCCGCGCCCTCGTCGACGCGGTGCTCGAACTCGACCCGGACGTCGGCAGGGCCCTGCTGAAGGCCTTCGCCAAGGGCTACCTGGACGTCCCCTTCTGTCTCCACGACGACAACGCCCAGCGCACCCGCGCCCACATCGACGAACGGGGCGCACTGCAGTGGCTGTCGGTCGGCTCGATGCCGCTCCGGGCCAAGAGCGCGACGGGCGCCGGCCGCCTGCGCGCCGACGACTTCCTGGACATGCTCGGCCATGTGCAGCGGCACTTCGACCAGGCGGCGCTGGAGTCCCGGAACCCGTCCACGGCCGCGCAGCCCACGCTCGCCCCCTCCACGTTCTCCACTACCGCCCTCGCGAAGGACTGAACGCCCGTGTCTGCCACCAGCAACAGTGACGCCACTCCCGCCACCCCTCTCTCACTCGCCGTCATCGGCACGGGCCCCCGCGGTATCTCCGTGCTGGAGCGGCTGGCCGCCCGCCTCGCGGACGGCGCGTACGCGGACCGCCCGGTCAGGATCCACGTGATCGACTCGGTGGAGGTGGGCGCGGGCCGCATCTGGCGCACCGACCAGGACGACTGGTTCACCATGAACACGGTCGTGGGCCAGGTCACCATGTACTCCGGCGCCCCCGACGACGGTCCCGCCCGCCCCGGCGCCGGCCCCTCGCTCGGCCAGTGGATCGAGGAGCGCGCCCGCACCCACGGCGAGCCCCCGCTCGGCCCCGACGACTACGCCTCGCGCCGGCGCTACGGCCAGTACCTCCGGTCCGTCTACGCCTCGATCGTCGGCCACCTGCCCGAGCACGTCGAGCTGACGGAGGTCAGGGGCCGGGTCTCGGGCATCGTGCCGCGCCCCGAAGGGGGTTACGTGCTGGAGCTCGACGGCGCCCCGTACCTCGTCGACGCCGACAAGGTGCTGCTCGCCACCGGCCACCCGCAGAACGAGCCCGACGACTTCGAGAGCCGCATGCTCTCCTTCGCCTCACGCCACGACGGCGTCCACTACATCTGCGGCGACTCGGCCGCGGACATGGACCTCGGCGAGAAGGTGATCCCGCCGGCCTCCACGGTCGCCATCCGGGGCCTCGGCCTCTCCTTCTACGACGTGATGCTGAGCCTCACGGTCGGCCGCGGCGGCACCTTCGCCCGCGACGCCGACGGCACCCTGCGCTACCTGCCCAGCGGCCTGGAGCCGCACATCGTCACCGGCTCGCGCAGCGGCCTGCCGATCCCGGCGCGCGGCCGCAACCAGAAGCGCCCCGACCACACCCACCGCCCGCTGTTCCTCACCAAGGAGGCGGTGGCCGAGGCCCGCAGCCGCCGCCTGGAGGCCACAGGAAGCGACCGGCTGCGCTTCGCCGAGGACGTACTGCCGCTGCTGACGAAGGAGGTGGAGCACGTCTACCAGGAGACGCACCGGCGCAATGGCGGCGCGGACGGTGAACTCCCGCCCCTGGACCTGCACTCCCTGGCCCGCCCCTTCAAGGACGCGCACTTCTCCTCGCCCGACGAGTTCCGCACCCACCTCCTGAAGGTCATGGGCGCCGACCTGGAGCAGGCGGAACTGGGCAACGTGGAAGGCCCGTTGAAGGCCGCACTTGACGTACTGCGCGACATCCGCAACGTCGTACGCGAGGCCGTCGACTACGGTGGGCTGCACCCGGACTCCCACTCGACGGAGTTCGAGCGTGACTTCCTCCCGGTGAACTCCCTGCTCTCCGCGGGTCCGCCGGCCGAACGGGTGGAGCAGCTCGTGGCCCTGGTAGCCCAGCAAGTGGTGGAGGTCGTGGGCCCCGCGACGCGGTTCGCCCCGGACGAGGAGGCCGGCGGCTTCCTGGTCTCGTCCGCCCAGGTGGAGGGCTCGGCCCGGATCGCCACCTGTCTGATCGACGCCCGCATCCCGACCCCGGACCTGCGCCGCGACACCTCCCCGCTGACCCGGACGATGCTCGCCGACGGCCTGGTGCGCGAGTACGTCCGCGCCGAGCCGAAGACCGGCGCCCAGGTCACCACGGGCGGCCTGGACGTGACCCGGGCTCCCTTCCACGTGGTCGACGCCGACGGCACGGTCCGCCCGGACCTGTACGCGCTGGGCATCCCGACCGAGCACGCCCGCTGGTTCACCCAGGTGGGCAGCGGGAAACCGGGCCTGAACACCCTGTTCCGGCAGGACGCGGACGCGATAGCCGCGGATCTGCTGCGGGCGGACGTGCCGGCGAGTGCGGCCGCGCCTGCTCAGACACCCGCTCAGGCACCCGCTCAGGCACCCGCTCGGACCGCTGCTCAGACCGCTGCTCAGGCACCTGCTCGGGCATCTGCTCAGGCGACGGTCCCGGGACCGCGTGCGGCGACCACGACCGGGACCGCGACCACGACCGGGACCGCGACCGCTGCCGGGACCGCGACCACGAGGATCCCGGCGCCGCGTGCGGCCGCCGCCACCGCGGGGAGGGCGTCATGAGGACCGGCACACCCCACAACCCCGAGGCCACCGCCGCCTTCCGCGCGGCCCGTGACACCCTCCTGAAGCACAGCACGAACCCGGACGCGGCGACGGCGGAGTTCCGCTGGCCGCAGCTCGACCGCTTCAACTGGGCGCTCGACTGGTTCGACGCGCTCGCCGCGGCCCCGGAGTCGGCCGAGCGGCCGGCGCTGAGACTGGTCGACGCGGCGGACCCGGCCCAGGACCGGAACATCACCTACGCACGACTCTCCCGGCGCTCGGACCAGGTGGCGCACTGGCTGCGGGAGCAGGGCGTACACCCGGGCGCCCGCGTCCTGCTGGTCCTCCACAACCGCCTCCCGCTCTGGGAGACGATGCTCGCCGTGATCAAGCTCGGCGCGGTGATCGTGCCGACGTACGCGACGGCGACGCCGGACGACCTGGCGGACCGCCTCTCCCGGGCGGAGATCACCCACGTACTGGCCGAGTCCGAGCTGACCCCGCTCTTCGACGGGCTGAAGGGCTCCTGGCAGGGAATCGCGGTCGGACGGGCGGTGACCGGCTGGCTGGCGTACGGCGACTCGTACACCGCCCCGACCACCCCCTTCACTCCGGACCGCGAAAGCCTGGCGACAGACCCCCTGTTCCTCTACTTCACCTCGGGCACGACCTCGCGCCCCAAGATGGTCGAGCACACCCACGCCAGCTACCCGGTCGGCCATCTGTCGGGCATGTACTGGAACGGCGTACGGCCCGGGGACGCACACCTGAACATCTCGGCGCCGGGGTGGGCGAAACACGCGTGGAGCTCCTTCTTCGTCCCGTGGAACGCGGGGGCGACTGTGGTGGCCATGGACACGTCGCGGGCGACCTCCGCGGACATCCTGGAGGTCCTGCGCACCCGCGGCGTGACGACCTTCTGCGCACCGCCGACGGTCTGGCGCGGCCTGCTCGCGGAGGGCCTGGGCGAGACGCCGGGGCTGCTCCGGGAGGCGACCTGCGCCGGCGAGCCGCTGGAGGCCACGCTCATCGACCGGGTGGCACAGGCCTGGGGCGTGTACGTACGGGACGGCTACGGCCAGACCGAGACGACGGGCCAGATCGGCCACACGCCCGGCCGCCGCCCCGAGCCGGGCACGATGGGCCGCCCCCTGCCGGGCTACCCGATGGCGGTCGTGGACCCGAAGACGGGCCGCCCGGTGGCGCCCGGCGAGACGGGCGAACTCTGCGTCGAGCTCGGCGAGCAGCGGCCGCTGGGCCTGATGACGGGCTACCTCGGCGACGACCGCAAGACGGCGGCGGCGTTCGCGAACGGCTACTACCACACAGGGGACTTGGTCCGCCTGGACGCGGACGGCACGACCCTGCGCTACGTCGGGCGGGACGACGACATGTTCAAGTCCTTCGACTTCCGCATCTCGCCGCTGGAACTGGAGCGCGTCCTGCTCCGCCACCCCGCGGTCGCGCAGGCGGCGGTCGTACCGGTCCCGGACCCGGTCGGCATGTGGATCCCGAAGGCGTTCGTGGTCCTCGCCCCCTCCTGGCCGGAGCCGGCGGAGACGGCCGCCCGCGCGATCCTGGCCCACGCGGCGTCGGAACTCCCGGCCGAGAAGCACGTGAAGGCCCTGGAGCTGACCCCGTCCCTGCCCACCACGATCTCCGGCAAGATCCGCAGAGCGGCGCTGCGGGAGGCGGGGACCCTGGGAGGCACGGAACTCCGCCTGGAGACGGCCTGACCCGGCGGTCGCCCGCTCGGGGCCGGGCCCGCTTCCGGCCGGGCACTCCTCCGGCCGGGCACGCTCCGGGCCGCCGGGCCCGGTTCCCGTACGGCGACGGCCGCGGGAACCAGCCCCGCGACGCGACCGGAATCCGGTCAGGCCGGCAGCGCGTGCAGCATCTCGCCGTGCAGAGCGAAGATCTGCTTGCCGTCGGTGGCCACGAGCCAGGCGTGGTAGTCGCCGGACCCGTCGTTGAACGTCCAGCGCAGGGCACCGGTCCTCGCGTCGAACGCGTGGACGCCGCCCCGCTTGTCGAGGTCGGTGGCACCGTAGAGCGTGCCACCGGCCTTGACGAACTGCCGGGGCACCGGGGCGCCCGCGTCCGCGAGGCCCTTTGCCTGCCAGATCTCCTTGCCGCTCAGCGGGTCGAGAGCCCACAGCGTCTTGCCGCTGTCCGCCGTGTAGAGCGTGCCCTCCACCACCGCCGGCTCCTTGAAGGTGGCGAACTGCTCGGTCCGCACCGTCCACTTCACGGCGCCGTCCGCCAGGCCGAAGGCCTGGAGTTCACGGCCCTGCGGGACGATCACGAGGTCCTGGTGGACGGCGAAGACACCGTAGTTCGTCTTCGTCGTCTTGTGCGTCCACACCTGCCTGCCCGTGGCGGTGTCGCGGACCGTGAGGTTCTTCTTGAAGTCGGTGTAGACCAGGTGCCGGCCCCGTACCGCGGCGTGGACGCCCGTCTGCTCGGTGCCCAGATCGCGCTCTTCCTTCCACACCACCTTGCCGGTACGGCTGTTCAGCGCCGCGATCACATTGGTGTGCGAGGAGCCGTCCTCCTCCAGGATCTCGGCGATGACGTACACCTGCTCGTCGTCCACCGCGACCGGCCTCGGCTGCCGGTACTCCTTGCCGAGGCGGCTGCGCCAGGTCTCCTTGCCGGAGGCGGGGTGGTATCCGGCGACGGTGCCGTCGTACTTGCCGCTGGCCAGGTACAGGGTGCCGTTGCCGAGCAGCAGGGGCGCGCCGGGCGTGGCGCCGTCCGCCAAAGACCACCGCTTCTCGCCGCTCGCCCCGTCGAGGGCGTCGAGTGGCTCGCCGCTGGCGATCACCAGGCCGTCCGTGGCGACGAGTTCGTCGTTGTCGCCGTACGTCTTGGCGGCGGTCCGCCTGGTCCACAGCGGCTCGGGCGCCCGCCCGCCCTCGGGGGCGGCGCCCTCGGAGGGCTTGCCGTCCCCGGGGGCGGCGCTCTTGGAGGGCTCACCGCCCCCGGAGCCCGCGCCGTCGGTCACGTCGTCCGTGCGGCAGCCGGCTGTCCCCGCTCCCAGAATGGCCAGCGTGAGCCCTCCGCCGGCCAGTCGAAGCGCCTGACGCCGGGAGGACCTGCCGACTATCGCGGAGTTCCTCTTGAACATGTCGTACCCCCGTGGAGTCGCTTGAGCAGAAGATCAGCAGACCTTGCCGCACCGGTGCGCAGGGCCTGCGAGCAGGCACGTTAGCCGCCGAGAGCCGGTGCCGGGCTCGGCTGTGCGCGACGGGGACGAGACCGTGAACCAACCGGGACATGCGCCAAGGTGGACAAAGCTTCCATCGCGTACGACCGGCCGACGACCTACGACAGCCCGGCGCGGCCGTCGTGGTGGTGAGCGCCTGCGCATTCATCGCCGGATACCGAGGGGGACCGTGCCCGCGCTGCTGACCGGCGGCACCGTCACCGGGCCTGACGGAGGCGGGCCTGACGGGGGCGGGCCCACCGTTCAGTGCGGTGCCGGCTGCGGGTCCAGGGCGTTGGCGACGGTGCAGCCGCCCTCTCCGGGCATCCGCCGGATCCGGGACGGCACCCACACCTCGGTGGCACCCGGGCCCACGCGGGCAAGAAGGCAGTCCTGCGCGTCGAAGCCGTTGCCCTTCACCGACAACAGAACGCCGACCCGGCCGCCGAGGCGGACAGCCCACCGCGCCTCGTCCCGCGTGGGCCGTGGATCGGCGGCAGCATCCGGGAGCTGCGGATCCGCCCCCGAGGGCCCGGCGCAGACCCCGCGCCGGCCGATCCAGGTCACCTGGGATGTGCGGGGCACCACCGTAGGGTCGGTTTCCGGGGGATCAGGCGCGTCGGCCCCATCGGTCCGCGCATCAGCGCCCGCCCGAGCCTCGATCCGGTACCCTGTGGGTCGAGCGCCCAGGCAGGCGCTGCGGCATGCCACCCAGGCCCCGCCGCAGCCGCCGGCCAGGACACTCAGGGCTTGCCGCAGAGACCTGGTCACGACCGGTTCGCCGCGTTCCGTGCAAGGTTTCGATCAAGCCCCGCCTTCGTAGCTCAGGGGATAGAGCACCGCTCTCCTAAAGCGGGTGTCGCAGGTTCGAATCCTGCCGGGGGCACCAGCTCAAAGGGGCTTCACCTACCCATTTTGGTAGGTGAAGCCCCTTTGACATCCACGTCTGACATCAACGGGAGCGGTCACTCACGGCCGGGCCGCCTCTTGAGCAGCCGGTCCATGTGGCTGATCGCCTCGCGCTGCGTGTCCTGGACGACGTGCGTGTACACGTCCATCGTGATGCTGATCTGGCTGTGCCCGAGGATCTCCATCACGACGCGAGGAGCGACCCCGGCAGCGGTGAGCAGGGTGGCGCAACCGTGCCGGGCATCGTGCAGCCGGATGACGCGGAGGCCGGCAGATTCGGCGACCCGGGTGAAGGACCGGTACACGTTGCGCGGCTCGACCGGGCGACCAGTGCGGGTGGCGAACACGTACCCTCCCTCGTCCCATGACTTTCCCGCGCGCAGCTTGGCGGCGGCCTGGCGCATCCGGTGCCAGCGAAGCGGCGCGATGCACATCGCCGGAAGCGGCACGGCCCGGCGACGGCGGCCCTTGGGGTCGTCGTTGTAGAGGACGCCGCGCCGACGCTGGGTCTGCTGGCGGACGTAGAGCACGCGCTTGTCCAGGTCGACGTCGACCCAGCGGAGACCGATGATCTCGCCCCGCCGCAGACCCATGGCGATGGCGAGGACGAAGGCCGCGTACAGCGGGTCCTTTCGAGCGGCAGCGAGGAAGTCCAGCGTCTCGTCGAGGGACCACGGGCTCAGCTCCCGGGACTTTGCCCGGGGCGGCTCGACGAGGCTCGCCACGTTGCGGGTCACCAGTTCCTCGCGACAGGCAGCCGTCAGGGCCGTGCGCAGCACCCGGTGCGATTCCTTGGCAGTGGCCGCGGTGGTCTTGTTCTCCAACTGGACGAGAAAGCGCCGGACATCGGCCGTGCCCAGGGATTCAAGCCGCTTCGAGCCAATCATGGGCACGAGGTACAGCCGGACGTGCGCCTCGTACTTGTCGTACGTGCTGAGCTTGCGGCGCGGCTTGATGATGTTGTCCAGCCAGTACGGCAACCACTCGGAGAGCCTGGCAGAACGGGTCGGCACGGGCACGCCCTGGTCGACCTTGTCGAGCAGGTCCCGGCGCTTGGCGTCGCACTCGGCCCAGGTCTTGCCGTAGGCGAACTTGCGCGCGCGGGTGCCGTCAGGTTGGAGGACGTAGACAGCGGCCTGGTAGCGGCCGTCCTTACGCTTGGTGATCGTGCCCGCGCCGTTGGGGTTGCGCTTGCGCTGGGACGCCATCAGGCGGCCTCCTCGATCTCGCGGGTGATGAAGTCCCGCAGTGCGTCTGCCGGTACGCGCCGGGCGCGGCCGATGGTGATGGAGGCAAGGCGGCGCGAGCGGATCAGGTCGTAGACCGTGGAGCGTCCGAGCCGCAGTCGGGCCATGACCTCGGGCA
Organism: Streptomyces sp. NPDC006294; assembly: GCF_042870895.1. Lineage (NCBI taxonomy): Bacteria > Bacillati > Actinomycetota > Actinomycetes > Kitasatosporales > Streptomycetaceae > Streptomyces > Streptomyces sp. NPDC006294. Next base: position 364,089 of record NZ_JBIAHV010000003.1, on the reverse strand, counting down.
CGGTCAGCAGTTCGGTAGTGGCGGTGGTCATGCTGCGGCTCCTTCCATGTCGGTGGTGTCGGGTGTGAGTGAGGCGGCGAGCCATTCCTCGGCGCGGCCGAGTCCGGTTCCCGCGAAGGTCCAGTGCTCGAGGACGAGGGTGGTGTCGTCGTCCTGCGGTTCGGCCGGCACGGTGTTCTGGTCTTCGCGGGCGATGGCGGCTTGGAGGCGTCGCCATTCGGCGCGGGCAGTGCGGAGTGCGCCGAGGGTGGTGGAGTAGCGGCGGGTCTTGGTGGAGAAGTGGCCGCGGAAACCGAGCATGTGGGCCCAGGCGCGAAGGCGGAGGTCTTCCAGGTCTTTGCGGGCGCCGAGGGTCCAGGCGGTGCGGATGAGTCGGCGGGCGTGTTCGGGGATGGACTTGCGGCCGAGTTCGGCAAGGAACTTGATCGGGCGGTCGAGGGTGCCGGTCGCTGTCTCTGCTCCTTTGGTGGCGTACTTGGCGATGTAGGCGGCGACGGCTCGTTCGGTCAGTTCGGCGGGGCCGTCGAAGTCGGCCGAGCGGACGGGGCGGATGTCGAGCTGGGTGCCGAACGCGAAAGTGTGGGCGCGGCCGTCCACGACGGGGCCGGGCACGTCAGCAGCGGTGGCGGCGGCGCGGATGGCGTCGGCGAGGAGTTCGGCGGTGGCCCAGGCCGGGGGCGGGGTGTCGCCGCCGTCGGGGCCGTCGAGGCGGATCACGGCGTGGAAGTGGATGGCGCCGCGGCGCTGGTATTCGGCGACCTTGGCGAAGGAGACGCGGGCGTGCTCTTTGAAGGCGCGTTGGGAGAGTCCGGCGCGCTTGGCGACTTCGCGGCGCAGGTAGATGGAGAACCGGGCCCAGATCTTGGAGGCGTGCGCGTTCCAGAGCACGGCTGCTTCGTAGTCGTAGCGTTCGGGGTCGAGCGGGGTGCCGAGTTCGGGGGCGTCGGTGGGGTGGGTGGTGCCGCAGCGGCAGCGGCCGTTGGCAGGGCGGTTGTGGACGGGGCCGAAGCTGGGGGCGGTGAAGGTGGCGAATACCCGGGGGTGGGTGGCGACGCGTTCGGGGGTGCCTTTGCCGCCGCGCAGTCCGGCGGTGATGAGCTGGTAGGTGTCGCGGCGGTAGGTCTCGGCGCAGGCCGGGCAGCGGGTCGTACGGCGGTTGTTGCAGCGCACGAGGAGGTTCCCGGCGGGCAGGTCGGCCGCGGTGAGGTGGTGCAGGATCTCGCCGGTGGTGGTGTGGACGTCGGTGCGGTGGCCGTCGAGGCGGATCGGGGTGGTGCAGCCGCCCAGGCCGCGCAGTTGGCGCATGAGGCCGGGCATGGTGCCGAGCGAGGCGAGGAAGGCGAGGTCACGCAGCGGCGGCGGTGTCGTGGTGGTGGTCAAGGCAGAGTCCTCCTCTCGAAGGTCGGAATAGGGGGCGGGGCACCGGCCGGCAGAAGTGCGGTCGCGGTCGGTGCCCCGGCGAGGGGTTAGCGGTGGGGGCAGGTGTTGCGGTGGTCGATCCACTCGGCGACCAGGTCGCGGACGTTGTCGTCACCCCTGGTGCGGCCGGTGGCTCCGCAGCGGCAGGCGTAGGAGCCGGTGGCGGGGAAGTCCCGGGCGGGTTTGGCGACGTGCACGCCGGGTTGGCCGGTGGTGGGGGCGAGGTCCGCCATGGCGGTCAGCTCGTGAACGCGGCGTCGGCGGCGTTGTCGAGGAGCTGGCGCAGGGGCGGGACGGTGCCGGTGCCGTGGCAGGTGCGGCAGTGGGCGGTGATGGTGCGGCGCTGGCCGTTGCGGTCGCGTCCGCCGAGGGTGATCGAGGCGGAGGCGAAGCCGTCGCAGGACGGGCAGATACGGGCCGGGGCAGGGCGGTGCTGCATGATGGGTAGTCCTTCCGGTTGATGAGATCGGGTTGGGGCTGGCCGTCCGGGCGGCGGAGACTTGGCGGTTTCAGGGCCGCCCGGAGGGCCGGTCAGCGACGGCGCGCGGTGCCCGTGGTGCCGTTGACCATGGAGCGCAGGACGACGGCGCAGACGGCGACCGAGGCGGCCGTGATGGCGACGGCGAGGAGCATGGAGACGAGGACCGCGCCGACGACCAGGACGACCGCGGCACCGCCGCCGACAGCGACCAGAAGGCCGGTCGGGCTGAGCCGGACCGCGGGCGCCGACTGAGCGACCGGGGCCGGGACGACGGCCGGGGCCGGAGCAGTGTGCTGGCAGGCGCAGGCGGTGGCCTGGTGCTGCTCGACCGGGGCCGGGTGGACGAACGGGGCAACGATGCCGGTCGGTTTCGGCATGGTCGGGATACGCGGGCGGAACATGGTGGATCTCCCTTCTGGCGGGTCTGGGCTGGTTACTTGGTGGTGCCGTTGACGGCGTCGACGCCGGTGCGGGTGCCGGATTCGATGGCCGGGGCGAGGAAGGTGTCGGCGAGGAGGAAGCCGCCGAGGAGGAGCACGACGATGAGCCAGGTCGGCGGGCGCATGAGCTTGATGCCGAAGTAGCCGAAGATGGCGACGAGGATGATCAGCGGAAGTTCGACGTTCACGACGGGCCTCTCGGGTTAGTTGGCGCGGCAGCGGTGGGTGCGGGCGGCGAGCTGGGCGGCCGACTGGGTGGAGAAGTCGGCGGACCAGCCGCAGTTGTCGCGAGAGCAGACGGCGGCGTGCTTGGTACGGCCGTGCCGATCGCGGTGAGTGCCGATCTGCACGGGGCCGATCCGCATCACGGAGTGGAAGAAGTCACGGGCGGGCATGGTGGTCAGTCCTCCGCTCGCAGGCTCAGGCCGGGGAACTCGGCGAGGATGCGGGCGGCGTCGGCCGGGCCGGTGGCACGGTCGGCAGCTTCTTCGGCGAGCAGCCGGGCCAGGGTCGTGCGACCGGCACCGGCCATTTCGCGTGCTGCTGACAGGTATTCGTCTCGGGTCGGTTCGTGTCCGGGCATGAGGGCTGTCCTTTCAGGCGAGGTGGGCGGCGAGCTGGTCGGCCATGGGGCCGGGCAGGCCCAGGCGGTCGCGCAGGGTGGCGGCGTCGATCGGGTTGCCGGTCGTGGCGCGGTGGGCGTCGGCGAGTTTGCGGGCGTGGTCCACGAGCGCGGGCGGCACATCAGCCGGGGCCGGTGCGGCGGGCAGGGCCGGGACCGGCTCCGGGGCGGGTTCGACCGCATCCGTCACGGGGGCGGGGTCGGGTTCGGCCGGCACAGTCACCGGCTCGACCACCGGCAGTGGCTCCGGCTCGGCAGACTCAGGCGCGGGGTTCGGGGTGGTGGGTGAGTGGACGAGGAGGGTGCCGCCGAGGAAGGCCAGGGCGGGCCATCCGGCGACGAGGATGCGCAGCCAGTCGGGCACGTCGTTCAGGTCGAGCAGGCCCGCGGTGGCGACGTTCGCGCCGAGGGACGCAGCGAGGGCGACGGCGAACCAGGTCCACGCGGCGCGGGCGGGTTCGCCCTGGGCGCGCAGGGTCCGCAGGCGTCGCCAGGCTGCGACGAGCAGCAGGTCGACGGAGACGGGGTAGGCCCAGGCTTTCCAACCGTCCTGTCCGGCAGCGGCGGCGAGGTCGTGCAGGTGGGCGAAGGACAGGGCACCGGCGATCACGGCTTGCACGAGTACGGCGTCAATGCGGATCGAGCGGAACATGAGTCTTCACCTCCTTGAAGGAGTTGAGGCCGGGGCCGGGCGAGGCGTGGTGGGCCGGTCGCCGGGCCCCGGGAGCCGTTTCGGGCATGGCGGGGGTAGGGACATGGCGCGAAGTGGTCACGCCAACCGGATGGAGCGGAGAGATCAGGCGGTGAGAGGCTTGGCCGCCGAGGCCGGGGCCGGGATCTCGATCGGGGCCAGGTCCGGCAGGACCGGGCGGAAGGACTCCAGGCCGTCGAGGACCGGGGTGCGGTGAGCGTTGGCGGTGCAGGCGTTCACGGCCTGGCGCATCGTCGTGAACGGCGTACGGATGCGGACCCAGCCGCCCGTGGAGTCACCGGCGACAGCCAGGCCGGGCCGTTCGACCGGGATTTGTGTGGTGGCGAGCACGGCATCGGGGGAGATGTCGCCGAACGCCATCTTGGCGGAGGCTTCATCGTTGACCCGGTGCGAGAGGCGGCCGGTGAGCTGGGAACGGAGCATCGTGATTCCGTCCCCGAGTTCGGCGCCGAAGCGCTGCCCGCAGATCTCCACGTAGATGCCGGCAGCCCGGCCGAGCTGGACCAGGCGGACGAGGGCGGTGATGATCCGCTCGCGGCGCTTCTTCTCCGCCGTGTTGGAGAACAGCGCCAGTTCGGCGACCTCGTCCACCAGGAGGACGACCGGCACCGGCCGCAACTCTTCCGGCAGGCCCCACAGGTCGGCGGTGATCTCCTCATCCGGGGTGTCCGCACTGATGCGCTGCTCGCGCCGGATCACCTGATAGGTGTCGGCCATGCGCTGCACGAGTGCTTCCAGCAGGTCGGCGGCATCGTCCGGGTTGTCGGCCAGCGCGGAGAACCGGCGGACCAGCGGGGCGAGTTCCACCCCCTGCTTGCAGTCGATGCCGACCAGCGCGACATGCCGGGAGGCGAGTTCCTTGACCAGGTGGCGTTGGTAGACGGACTTGCCCGACTTCGTCGCACCGAGGTTCAGCGAGTGCGGCACCTCCCGGTAGTCGCGGTAGTGAACTGCCCCGTCCTCCCGCAGCGCGACCGGAACCCGGAGCCCTTCCCGCTCGACCTTGGCGGGCATCTGCACCCGCTCCAGCACGTCGTAGCCGGTCATGCGCAGCTCGACCACACCCGACTTGATCTCACGGGACGTGACGCTGTGCATGGCGAACGAGTGCCGCAGCCGGTCCGTGGAGGCCACGAAGTCGAACGCGTCCTGACCGGGCCGGAGCTTGACCCGCAGCACCAGGCCGGTGCGGGTCGGACGGAAGCTGAGGATGCGCGGCGGCCGGGACGCGGGCGCCGGCCGATTGGTGAGCCGGGCGAGGGTGAGCCGCAGCCGGGACGGCGGAACGGTCAGCCCGCACGCCTCCATCACCGAGGCGTACCGGACCACCACCCGGAGCGTGGCGAGGGTGACGCCGATGCTCAGCCAGTACCAGGCCGGGCGCAGCCGCCGCAGCACCAGGGCTACGGCGACCACCACCAGGCTTAAGAGGAGGAGCGTCGTGGTCGACATGCCGCTCAGCCCTTGGCCGACGGGACGACGAGCGCGACCGCGCGGAAGGCGATGCCGAACCGCTTCTCACCGTTGAAGGTGTTCTCCCAGTCCCGCGCCTTGAGGCCGACGACCTTGACCGGCATCCCCAGCGTGATCCCCTCCGGGACACCGGTCTCCGGGATCGAGACGGTGTAGAGGTTCGCCTCACCCTCGTCCGCGATGGTCAGGCCGACCGTCATCATCTTCGCGCCGGTCTCCCGGTCGACCGCGATCTCCCCGGTCTGCTTGTTGATGACCTTCGCCTTCGGCTCCACGGCGACGAAAACGACAGCGGTCGAAGTGTCGATCTTGAACGATGACATGATGGAAGCTCCCTGATAGGGGCGGAAGCGGCGGCTTGCTTGGCGGTAGGGCGCCGCTTCTGCGTTGGCTTGTGGGAGTCCTGCGACAGCACCGCAGGACGTTCGCGTTCCAACTGGTGCGCACCAGTAGATTGCATCTGGTGCGCACCAGCTGTCAAGCGTTGCCGCCGTCCGGTTTCTCAACTCGCCTTCTTGCGACACTTCTAGAGAAGCGCGCCGCTCAACCGCCCGGTAGCCAACAGAGGTTCACTGCCGACCCGTTAACCCGGCCTGTTAACCCCTGCCGACCTGCGCGGATGTGAGGCATGCTGCTGTAGAGCTGTCAGACCACATGCGGGGGCGGTACAGGTGCTCAACCGGCTGCGAGAGGTGAGGAACGGGCGCGAGTGGTCCCAAGCGCGTCTCATCCACGAGATCGAGCAGTTCGCGAGACGCCATGCGCTCGACATCGGCTCGACCGCCAGCCTGCGCGTCTACGTCTCGGAGTGGGAGAACGGTAAGCGCCCTATCAGCGAGCGCTACGCGCAGATTCTGCGGCCCGTCTTGGGCGTCACCGATGAGGAGCTGTTCGGCCGGCACAGTCCGACCGCGCCGCCCCCGGCAGTTGGCGGCTATGACGAGCTGATCAGCCGTATCGACTCGGCCCGCAACGTCAGTCTCACCATGGTGAAGACCTTCATGGACCAGACCGAGTTGCTGCGCACGGTCGACCGCCAGATGGGCGCGGCAACGCTCGTTGATCAGATGACCGGGCATCTGGCGACCCTCGAAGACGCCTTGACGTTTGCCGTCCTGCCCGAGACCCGCCGTCCGGTAGCTCTAGCCCTGGCTGGTGCCGCCACCCTCGCAGCTTGGCAAGCCCTCGATGCGGGAGGCGTCGAGAGAGCTTGGCGCCACTACGAGTTGGGCAAGCGGGCAGCGCAGGAGGCAGGCGAGCCGATGTATCTCGCCCACGCCACGGCCGAGCAGGCGTACGTGCTTAACGATGCAGGCCGCCCAGAGACCGCGGTCGCTCTCGTACGCGAAGCCCATCGGCTGGGCGGGAGCCAGGTATCGCCACGGTTGCAGGCATGGCTGTACGCGGCCGAAGCGGAACTCTGCGCCAACGCGGGCATGGTTGATGACTGCCGGCGGGCACTCGAAAAGGCCGACGCAGCCCTGCCCGACGGGGCGGAGGCCCGCGACCCGGACATGTTGAGCATCTTCCTGAACGGCGGACACTTGGCCCGGTGGCGCGGAAGTTCCCTCGCACTGCTGGGCGAGGACGACGCGCTCAGCAGTCTGTACACCGCCCTTGATGAAGCCGACCCGACTTTCATCCGGGCCACCTCAGGGCTGCGATGCAACCTTGCCCAAGCTCACCTTGCGCGCGACGAGCATGACCAGGCGCAGGAGCATCTACAGCAGGCCCGGTTGCTGGCGAAGCGCACCGGATCTGTCCGCCACTTGCGCCGCATCGAGCAGCTCACGCAGAGGCTGTAGGAGCCGCCTGCCGACGCGAGGCCAGGAGATGGAGCAGCGCCACGAGAGTGCCGGAGCCCATGAGTTCATCCCTGGCCATCAGGCCGGGGATGTCCGACAGCGGCACCCAAGCGACGTGCCCCGCTTCCTCGATGTCGGTGGGGTCGCCGACGTGCTGAGCACCCTTGCCGACGAAGATCTCATGTGGTGAGTCGACCATGCCCACCATGGGCTGGTAGGTAACGACGTGATCGAGGGAATCGGGACGCCAGCCGGTCTCTTCCTCAACTTCGCGAAGCGCGGTGGCATGCGGATCTTCGCCCTGGTCGACAATGCCGCCGGGTAGCTCCCAGCCCCACTTGTCCGGGACGAAGCGATAGCGCCAGAGCATGAGCACCCGGTCCTGGTCATCCACCACAGCGGCGATCGAGACGTGATGAAGGCGGACGACATGATGCTCGAAGCGCTGGACACCGGGCGGCTCGACGTCGACAAGCGCCAGCTTGACCCAACGGTTGTCGTAGACCGTCCGCTCGCCGTGGATCTGCCAGGACTCCATGTCAGCCGGGCGCTCGACGCTCACCTCACGGGACGGCACCCGGTAGGAGCTACGGGCGAACGACTCGATGACGTTCTCTGCGACGAGCTTCGCGAGCACCGTGCGCAGCTGCGTGCGGCCGATCTCTAGTTCCTTCTCAAGGGTGCGCTCAGAGGGCAGCTTCTCGCCGGGCTTGAGCCTGCCCGAGGCCACCCACTCGCGAATCGTGCGGTAGACCCGCTCCGACTTCGGTCCCATCCTTTGAGCCCACTCCCTGATGTCATCAGCTGGCGCGGACCAGCGTAGCCGCCGGGGCTGACCGCCAACAGGTGACGATCACGGGTCCAGGGCCGCCGCGGATGCGGTGAGTAGAAATCTTCTTTACGGGTTCAAGGCGGCTCGCTCCGCTCGCCGCGCGCGGCCCCGGCTCCAGCGCCGGGCCCCGACGCTCCTGTCTCCGCCCCGCTCCGGGCCCCGGCTCCGCCGGCCGCGCGGCTAGAGCGAGCACACCTGATGCCGTGGACGGTAGCCCGCTGTGGCTGGGGCGGTCGGCTCCACGGCTTTAGGCAGCCACCATGGGGCGAGCCTCGAAGATCGGGGCCCACATCGGGCTATTACCGGGCAGGTCCACAGACTGCCCGATTTCGCTGACCAGCGTACGGGCCCCGATCTCTCGCCCCATGGCAGCTCCCGCCCAAAGCCGCTCCACCGACCTCGGTGGGTCAGTCCCGGTCGTGAGATGTACCCCGCAAGTGCTGCCGGACCAGGATCAGCAGACTGGGCCAGAACCCGATGAGGACAGCGAGCGCCAGGGGGACGCTGGGCACAGCGAAGTGCAGGAACGCGACGCAGGCCGCACCGATGGCGATGCAGCCACCGGCGATCAGAATGGTTCGTCCGTGCATGGTGCCCCCAGTCAGCCCGACCTGGGCAGCATAGGAGAGCTGGTGGGGCGGCCACCATGTACGTGCCCGAAGCGTGCCCGGTGTGAACCGCGGCAGCGGGGAACCACGGGAACAGCGGTCGTTCAGCCGGTGGCGCGCAGGTCAGAGAACCCCCAGCTCAGAAGCCATCCGCATCCATGGTCTTCCAAACAAGTGCACCAGACGATGGACGGCCACTCTTGACCCGGGCATGAAAACTCCACTGACTTTGACGATAATCCCAATTGGATCACCGAGCGTCCCATAAGGTGCGCACCATGAACGCCATTGGACCCGCCGGGTTTTGGAGTTACACCCACCGCGACGACCAGTTGGACGGGGGGCGCATTCGACGCCTCTCCGAGGCCATCGCACACGCATTCGAGATCACAACTGGCGACGAACTCCATGTGTTCGTGGACAACGCCTCAATCGCCTGGGGCGAGCAGTGGCACGCGCGCCTTGATTCCGCTCTCACCAGTACAACCTTCCTCATTCCAATCATCACTCCAAAGTTTCTAAAGAGTCAGGAATGCCGCCGCGAAATTATTACATTTAGTAGTCACGCCATGAGTCTTGGACTCGATGACCTGATCCTTCCAATTCACTATGTCAACGTCCCTCAATTGACTGAAGAAAACTCGAGTGACGAGGTTGTTCAGCTAATCTCGCGTCGCCAGTGGGTGGATTGGCGTGAACTTCGACTAGAGGATGAAGACTCTCCAAGGTATCGACAAGCAGTCAATCAGCTCGCTCTGCGCTTGAAGGGGATTCTGGAAACACCACCTGCCGCCGCCCCCATCGCAATACCTTCCAGTGATTCTGAGATCGAACAGCCCGGCTTTCTTGACTCGCTTGCAGAAATGGAAGCCGCGCTCCCTGAATGGGCGGAGACGGTGCAAGAGTTCGTAGGGGTTCTGGAGTCCCTTAATAAGACGACGCAAGACTCTGCGGACTTGATGCAGCTATCCGATGTCCGCGGTGGAGGTTTCGCAGGTCGATTGCGTGTGACCCATGAGCTGGCCGCAGGCTTGAGTGAACCAGTCAGCAAGCTGACCGAACTCGGAGGGAGGTACTCTGCGGAGCTCTCCAGAATCGACCCAGGAATCATCACAATGATTCGCATGATCGGCGAAGGTGAGGTAACCCGAGAAGAAGAGGAATCGGCACGCGAATTCTTTAGTCAACTCATGGAAATGATTGTGGCGGCTCGGGAGGCTGTGCCGAAATTGCAGGGTCTCAGTGAGGGGGCGAAGGTCATGGCCTCCGGCAGCCGAGCCCTGCGCCCGCTGATGAACTCAATTCAGAGTGCGGTACAGCAAGTGGTCGATGGGCAGACCGTCATCGAAGAGTGGGGGCGGATGATCGACGAACTCGAAGGGCCCGACACGGGTGACTGAGGGAGGCCAGGAAGTCATGCAGACGGGAGGCCTTCTTCTCCCCCAACCGAGAACATCGGTCGGCGGGTCTGTCGGTCCCTCTGGAAGCGCCCAACGCGAGAGTTGCGTCCGTCGACATCCAACGCTGACATCAACGGCCATAGACAGCGGCGTCCATCGACAGCCTCAAGAGGCATCCGTGCGCAGGGCGGGCCTCCATCACGCCGAGGCTGGATCGAACTCCTAAAGCGGGTGTCGCAGGTTCGAATCCTGCCGGGGGCACGAGAAAGTGCCAGGTAATGGGCCATGTCGACCCTCCGCGAGTTCCGCGGAGGGTCGCTTTCATCCCAGATGGGAACCTGGTGGGAACGACACGATGGGTGACTCTGGGATAACTCCACACCGACGACGCGATCCGGTTTTGCGAACCTTCGCCCGATTCGGTGACCAGCTACCGGGGCTGACGAGCTGCTTCCTGGGCGACGCAGAGCACGACGTGGGCGGCGGCGACATGCGCGCATCGCGGGCCGCGAGTCCTGCGGGTTACTGAGTACCAGGGTGTCAACGGAGCAGGTTCCCTACCGCACGCGGCGGCATCGCCGACTACCTCGGCCGCAAGTCCACCGACCTCGCCCACCCGCTCAGCGTCCTCCAGGACGTCGGCATGATCACCCACGAGGCCGACGCCTTCCGCCGCAACCGCTCCGCCTACCGCATCGCCGAACCTCTCATCGCCTTCTACCACGCGGTCATGCGCCCCGCCTGGGGCGATCTGGAACGCCCCGGACGCGCCCCCGCCGTCTGGCGCCGCGCCCGGTCCACCTTCCGCAGCAAGGTTGTCGGCCCGCACTTCGAACAGGTCTGCCGCGCATGGGCCCGCTGGCACGCATCCCCCGCAACCCACGGCGGGCAGGTCACAAGGGTCGCCAGCGGGACCGTCAACGATCCTGCCGCAAAGACCAGCCACGAAGTCGACGTCGCAGTCCATGGCGAGACCGACAGCGGCCGCGAAACACTACTCGCCATCGGCGAAGCCAAATGGCACGACGTCATGGGAAAGGGACACCTCGAACGTCTCCAGCACATCCGTGCTCTCCTCACCGCGCGCGGCACCGCCACCGAGGTCACCCGGCTGCAGTGCTACAGCGGCACCGGCTTCACCGACGAACTGCGCCACCTCGCCGAGAACGACCCCGCCATCCAGCTGATCGATCCAGTTCGCCTCTACCACGGCGACTGAACCGTGTCACCACGGCGACTGAGCCGGTCGCAGCCACCGACCCTGTACCGGGAACATAACCTCCACCATTACCGGCGTCCCGGAGAGCCTCAGCTCACGCTCATTCCCAGTCTGCTGACCTGTGGGTGACCGGCAGGCGTTGGGTGAAGGTCTTACCGCCGTGCCGCCGCAGGAGAGGGCCCAGGTGGCGCCGCCGTCGGTGCTGCGGTGCAGCGCGCCGGTGGGGTCGAGGCCGTACAGCGCGTCCGGTTTCGTCCACGCGAGGTAGGCCATCACCGGCTCGGCACCGCCGCTGAAGCTCTTGCCGCCGTTTGTGCTCTTGGCTATGCCGTTTTGGGTGGTGGCCAGCACGATGTCCGGTTCGTTGGGGCTGACGGCGATGTCGAGGGCGGCGAGTTCGGCGCGCTTGTCCCGGGTCTTGCCGTCCTTGCTGACGCGTAGGAGGCCAAGCCGGTGTTGTCGCAGCCGTAGATGGTGTTGTGCGTAGTCCAGGGCATGGAAGTCGACTTCGCCGCCGCGGGGGAGGGTCTTCCAGGTCTTGCCTGCGTCGGTGCTCTTGATCAGGCCGCGGTTGGCGTGGTCGCCGCTGCCTTCGGCGGGGTGACTGCTGCCGAGGAACGTCTTGGGCCCGGCGATGGTGAAGCCCATGCAGTCGGCGGTGTCGCTGACCCGCTGGGAGGAGCCGTCGTCCGCCACGGCGATGACGCCCTCGTGCGTGGGACGTCTCCGAGCCTGTGGTGCCGTCACCGGAACCGCCTGTGCCGGCGGTCAGAACGGCCGCGAGTAGAGCGGCGGCGGCAGCTGTAGCAGAACGGGGACGGAGGCGCACGACGCGAACGGCGTGATCCACATCGAGTCTCCGGTCAAGGCCACCTTCTCCCTCGGTCAGTTCATGACCGACGTGAACTTGTGCCTCCCGGCTCCCTGTCCGGACGGTTCACTTGGCGACTCGCGGTGGCGGTCGCGTCTCGTTCAGGTCAGTGACTGAAGCGTTACGCCCAGACCGTGGTGAGTGCCGCGACGAGGTTGGTGTCGGCCGGTGCCGCAGGCCACCATTCGCCCTCGTCGTGCCGGGGTGGGGTACCAGTGGCACCGTTGCCGCCCGGTGTCACCCGGAGGGTCGCTAGTGTTGCCCCATGGGCGGGTTGGACACGGCCGAGCTTGAGGCCATGATCGAAGAGGCGACTGTCGACGCCTACAACGACGACGAGCAGCTGACCGGCCTGTTCACCATGCTTGAGGAGCACCTCGGCCTGCCCTTCACCACCGCGGTTCTCGGCGTCGAGGTAACCGTGGACGGCCTCGACCTCACGCTGGAGGGAAAGATCGTCGCCCTGTGCTCTCGCGGCGGCATGCGGCAATCGATCGGAATCCTGGAGCTGCCGTTGCCCAGCCCGGCACCCGATGGCGCGGAGTGGATCGAGGCGTACCGTCACTGGGCCGGCTGAGGTAGGGCACCCCACACCTCACGCGGAACCGGCTTGTCTGGGAGGGCTGAACGTGGCTGACGCCGTACAGGGCACGCATCAGGGCGGCGGCGAACCGTCGCTGACCGACCTCATCGAGCGCAGTGCCGAGTTGAAAGGGCAGCTGGTCGCCTTCGGGCAGAGCACCCGCTTTGACCGGTGGTTGACGCCCCTCCTTCTTGAGGCGGCAGGGCCTGAGGGGGAGCTGGACGAGGGCGAGGCGATCCGGCTCATCGACCACTTCATCCTGCGCTACCGCCTGCCGGACGGTTCGACCGTGGTGGACCGGTTCGTCGCTGGACGGAAGGGCTTGACCGCAGTCGACCGGGAGGTGCTGCTCGGCTGGCGGGACGCGGTGGAGGGCATCTTCGAGGTCCAGCGTAGGGAAGGGGATGCCGTCGTCCTGCTGAATTTGGTCGACGACCTGGAGTACCGCACGTACTCGAATGTCGGTCGGGCGGCGTTCCGTGGAGTGTCCGAGGGGGGGCTTCCTCCACACCTGCCTGGTACCAGTCCACTCGGCCGGCGGGGCGTGGCTGGTATCCGGGGCGATGACGAGCTACCCGAAGTCCAGCGCCACCCAGATCGCCCAGGCCGCTCTCCACCTGGCCACCAGTCGGCCCGAACTGGTTTTCCGCAATCCCGAAAAGCTCGAGCAGGGATGGCAGCGGATGCGGGAGGACCGGGCCGCGTTCGTCGAGTTCTGCGGCGGCGACGAACTGATCCTTCCACCTGCCGAAGGCGAGGACCTCCTCAACGCCTACTACCGCCACCGCCAAGAGGCCGCCGTCGCCGCACAGCCCGACCGTGCCCGAGGCAGCCGGCTACCCGGCCTGGACCTGCCCTTCTTCGAGCTACCGGGAGAACTGGCGGACTCGGACAGCATCGGTGTCATCTACGACGAGGTCGACGGGCTCAACTTCTACGCGGACTACGGAATGCTGCGGGAGCTCTTCGCGGACCCGGCTCTCGCGGGCCGCAGGCAGTACCAGGACCTGTTGCGCGCGTACCTGCGCGAGGAGTCGATCGCGCCACTGCCGATCCGCCGACTGGCCGCCGCCCACCCGAAGACAGCCGACGCGGTGTTCCGGAAACTGCTGCGGAAGCCCGGATTCACCTGGTCCGAGCACGGCGAGGCGCTGATGCGCCGACGCAAGCCCTCGTACTACGCGAACGAACCCCGCCCCGGTGTCTCCGTCATCGGCGACCGCCTCGGCGCGCTCCTCACCGGCCGCCGGTAGCCAGCGTTCACACGACTGCTGGCTGTGGGGTTGTTCCGCGACGGTGACGCGCGTGGGCCGCCGGCGCCAGGCGCGGGTGAGGCCGATGAAAGCGGTTGGTTTGGTGCCGGAGTTCTGGATCAGGTGGTGGAACCACTCGGGTCTGGGGGGTGCTCGCGGCGATGTGTACGGCGTCCCTGGGGCGGTACAGACTCGTGATGTCGCCTTCCAGGCGACGGGCGGCGCGTGTGGCGGTGTCGACCATGAGGCGTTCCAGGGCTGTGGCGGACGGGCCGCTGCCGGGCGGCGGGGCGACGGGCAGCGCGGCGGCGCGGGGAGGCCGGGCAGCCCGGAGGCGCTCAGCCAGGGCGGCCCCAAGGCCACATGCGGACCTTGGCACAGGAGAGAGTCACTCAACTGACCTGTGGAAACGGCCACTTGCTCAACTCCCGGGCCAAGGGAGCGAGCCTGCCGCCCTTCCCAAAGCATCTGCGGTGCTCAATGGAACCGGGCTGGACGACGAACCTGCGTAGATGCCTCTGCCACCTCTCGAAGACCGTCCCCATGCCCTCAGGCTGGGAACTTGATGGGAACAGCAAGACAAAGAAGGCCAGGGCATGGGCGTGCGGTTGGTTGCCCACTAGAGTCGGCTCATCACTGCTGGTTATCGGGCCGGGACTTGGTGCACGCATGCCGAGCCGCTGGTGGGGAGGGCCTGTAGAGCATGAGCCGTCGCTCCAATGGGTTGGTCGGTGTCTGGGCCGAGGCGCAGCGCCAACAGCAACGTCGATATGAGGCCGAAGCCAGGTACCAACGAGATCAGGAGAGGCGACAACGGACCTACCAGCGAGACCTCGCACGCAGCCATCGTGAGCAGAGGGCGGCGTACCGGGAGCAGCGCGAGGCGGAGGCCCGGCGGCGGACGGAAGAACTCGACGCGCGCGTCGAGTCGTTGCGGAGTCTGTTGGCGACAGGGTGCCGGGCTCCGGCATTCAGGGCCGCTGCACTGGGTCGAGCGGAACAGATCGAGGCCTTCTCCCCCGGACAGCTCGCACAGCCGGTCCCCATGCCGGACCCGAACCGGTACCAGCCGCAGGGTGGTTGGACCGCCACACGGCGAGCCCAGGCACAGGCGGAGGCCCGGTCCAGGTTCGAGCGTGACTGGCAGAGCGCACAGGCTGCGGAAGCACAGCGTCAGCACCAGCTGGCCGCCTACCGGACGCAGTACCAGCAGTGGGCCGATGCCCGGCTGGCCGAAATCCGTCGGCACAACGCCGGCATCGCGGAGATGACGGCGGGGCTTCGCAACGGAGATCCGGAGGCCGCGGTGGAGTACTTCTCCGCTGCCCTCTACGCCTCGACAGGATGGCCGGACGACCTGCCCCGTCAGTTGTCCGCGGCGTACGACTCCGGTGCGCGCCAGTTGGTCCTGAACTGGGAGCTGCCCAAGTACGACGTCGTCCCGGAAGCGAAGTCGGTGCGCTACATGGTCAACGCCGATGAGGAGAAGGAGTCGCCCCGACCGGCCGCCCAGCGCCGGGCCCTGTACAGGGACGTACTCGCGCAGTGTCTCCTGTTGGTGCTGCGTGATCTTTTCGCGGCCGACGAGTTCGGTGCGCTGGAATCGGTCGCGCTGAACGGGTTTGTGGACGACCACGACCCGACGACCGGCAGACGGACCCCCATGTTCCTCGGCACGGTCATGGCTGCGCGTTCGACTTTCGCCACGTTGCACCTGGAACAGGTGAACGCCGTCAACTGCCTGGTGGACGGACTCCGGGGACAGTTGTCGTCGCGTCCCGACCAGTACGCGCCCGTGCGGCCCGGACGGGCGCCCGAAGACGTCGGCAATGGTGTCGTCACCCATGGAGGAGACGACGAGCCGGATCTGTACGAGATGGATCCCGTCGCCTTCGAAGCGCTGGTCGCAGATTTGTTCCGCGCCATGGGCATGCAGGCGGTGACCACACAGCGCTCGAACGACGGCGGCGTGGACGTCGATGCGCTGGACCCGACGCCGATTCGCGGCGGCAAGATCGTCGTACAGGTCAAGCGCTACCGCAGCACCGTGCCGCCGACGGCTGTCCGCGATTTGTACGGCACCGTCCAGGACGCCGGCGCCAACAAGGGCGTGCTGGTCACCACGTCCGGGTTCGGCCCCGGCTCGCACACCTTCGCCAACGGCAAGCCCTTGGAACTGGTGGCAGGGCCCGAGCTGGTCGATCTGCTGCACCGCCACGGATTGCGCGGACGCCTGGGCAGCGGCGAACGCCCGGTGCCCGCCCGGCGGACGGCGCCGGACAGCGAGATCGGCACGGACGACCACAACATATTGGGCATGTACTGGTCGGGCAGCGTCGCCTTGGACGTGTGCGCGCTCGTCTGCCAGGGCAGCCGGGTGCTGGACGACGACCACTTCGTCTTCTTCAACAACCCTCGGACACCCGGCGGAACGGTCCGCGCGCTCGCCCCCGTCGCACCGGACAGAGCCGCCATCCAGGTCTCTTTCGACGCCCTGCCGACGCGAGCCGACCGCCTGGTCGTCATCGCCGCGGTCGATCCCGTCGCCAACCCCGCGGCCGACCTGTCCGGGTTCGCCGGCGCCGGGATTCGGCTGCTCGACTTCGAGGGGACCCAACTCGGCCGGCTGGCGGTCTCCGACGGCCGCACCGGCGAGACCGCGCTCGTACTGGGGTCCTTCCGTCGCCGCGCGAACGGCGACTGGGAGTTCGTCACCGGAGGCAAGGGATACCGGGGCGGCTTGGAGGAACTGGTCCGGGAGTACGGCATCGAGGTGGCTTGACGCCCTTGCGGGGCCGGGGCCGGCATCGAGGTGAGGCAGTGAACACGCCCGCAGGGACCAACCGGTACGCAGGCCGCTGCGTCCGGTGCGGGGCGGACGTCGTGGCCGGGGCCGGCGTGCTGCTCCGGCAGCGTGTGGGGCGGCTGGGTGGTCCACCACCCGGCCGATGCGCCGGTACCGACACGGACGGCACCACCTCGGACGCCTCCGCGATGCGGCCCAATCGGAGGGATGAGGAATGCGAGGTCTGCGGCTCGATCGCTCCGGCAGGGCTCGGCGTGCTCGTGAACAAGGGCTTCGGCGGATGGGACGTCTACCACCGCGAACACGCCCGTGAGCCCGCGCCGCCGCCCCGCCGTCACCACGCGGGCCGGCACCGACGCCGTCTCATGGCCGACGTGCGCCGGTATCGATCACCTCCCCGTGGCGCCGCCAGGAGTGGTGGCGTGGGGTTCGGGGAGCCAGTCGTGGGCCGGGTCGTACTCGAGCCAGCGGTTGCGGCCGGCTTCTGCCATGAACGCGGCGACCAGGTCGCGCAGTCGAGGATGCCCGCCGTTGTCGCGCCACAGGAGTGCCCAGGCGTACAGCGGGGTGGGGTCCACCAGCGGTACGGACCGGACACCGGGTATACGGGGAAGCGGCACGTCGGCCGGCATCAGTGAGAAGCGGCCCGGGTCGGCGGACATGCTGGAGAGGAAGTGGTCGAGGCCCAGATTGGGGCCCTCGGCGTGGTCGCGGATGCCGAACCGTTCGGCGAAGCGGCGCAGGAAGTCGAGCCGGTCCAGGGCGCCGGGGGCCCACAGCACACTGTCCCGCAGCTGTTCGGGCCGCAGCGCGGGCTCGGCCGCCAGCGGATGGTCCGCGCCGAGGACGACGTCCACCGGCTCGAGGCGCACCAGACGATGCGTCAGCCCGGCGGGCAGTGGCGGATGGACCCGCCCGAAGCCCGCGTCGATGTCACCGTGCAGCAGGGCAGAAGCCACCGACGGGAGGTCGCGACCGTGTCCGAGTTCCATGGACAACTCCGCGCTGCGCTCGGCCACTTGAGCCAGCGACCGCATCGGCGCGTACAGGTGGCCCCACACGTCGACCCGCAGCGGACGGCGTTCGTCCCGCACCGCGGCCAGGGCCTGGTCCGCGGCGGCCAGCGTCTGCCGGGCCGGTGCGAGGAAGCGATGCCCGGCGTCGGTGAGCCGTACCCCCTGGCCGCTGCGCCGGAACAGCTCGGTGCCGAGCCGGGACTCCAGCCGCGCGATCCGCTTGGACAGGCCCTGCTGTGAGATCGACAGCGCCTCGGCCGCCCGGCCGAAGTGCAGCTCCTGTGCGGCGAGGACAAAGGCGCGAACGTGCGCCAGGTCGAGATCCACGCCTCTCACCATAGGTGACAACCGATGGTTGTCGGCGTTTCCGTTCCCTTGTTGGATTGCCCGACATCGCCGCCCGTTTCATGAACCGCATGCAGAGACTGATCCCCACCGGCGATCCGGCGCGTCCGGTCGCCTTCGCAGAGGCTTCCCAGCCCGTTCCGGAGCCGGACGAGGCATTGATCAGGGTCGAGGCGTTCGCGCCGAACCGGGGCGAGACGTTCCTCCTGGAGCAGCCGGGCCCGGGGCTGCTTCCCGGCAAGGACGTCGCCGGCCTGGTGGTGCAGGCCGCGGCCGACGGCTCCGGTCCGTCCATCGGCGCCCGAGTGGTGGGACACCCCCCGCAGGGCGGCTGGGCCGAGTACGCGGCGGTGCCCACGCACTCGCTCGCGGTACTGCCCGACGGCGTCGACGCCGTCCGGGCCGCGGCCCTGCCGCTGGCCGGGATCACGGCGCTCCGGCTGCTCCGTACGGCCGGCAGCGTGACGGGCGGGCGGATCCTGCTGACCGGCGCCTCGGGCGGCGTGGGCCACTACGTCACCGAACTGGCGGCGGCCGCGGGAGCGGCGGTCACCGTGGTGACCGCCACGCCGTCCCGCGGCGAGCGGCTGCGTGAGCTCGGGGCGGCAGCGGTCGTACATCAAGTGGCCGAAGCACAGGGCCCGTTCGACGTGGTGCTGGAATCCACCGGCGGCACCGACCTGCCGGTCGCTCTGTCGAAGTTGACGCCGGGCGGCACGCTGGTCTGGTTCGGTCAGGCGAGCCGTACGCCGGTGACTCTCGACTTCTTCGGCCTCCTCGCCGGTCCGGAAGGGGCCACGATCCGCCACTTCCATTACGCCGGTGCGCCCTACGGCCCCGACCTGACCACTCTGGTGCGGCTGGTGGACGACGGGCGGCTGCATCCGGAGATCGGTCGCGTCGCCGACTGGCGGAAGACCACACAGACACTGGTCGACCTGCGGGAGCGCCGGATTCGCGGCAAGGCCGTCCTCACCACGGGAACAGCGCGATGAGCGCCGCCGGATCCACCCCCGAGGCCGCCGCGTTCACGCCCGGAGGCGCCGCGTTCACCCCTGGGGCCGCCGTGTTCGCCCCCGAAGCCGCCGAGGCCGCCGCCATCGCCGCGGAAGCCGCCGAAGCCGCCGCCATCGCGGCCGAGGCCGCCGCATACGCCGAGTCCCAGCTGACGCGCGCCACCGGAGCCGGGCTCGACCCGCACGAGTACCGCCGCGTCACCGCCGGGCCGGCGTCCGTCGACGGCTGGTACGAGGCATTCGTCCGTGCCGCACAGCAGCATGTCGCCCGCGCGCAGCGGGCCGCTTCGCCCGTATCGGCGGGCGAGCACTACGAGGTGGCGGCACGCTGGTTCCACATCGCCGCGCTGGAGCCGCATCCGGACCAGGCCCTGGCCGAGGCGGAGGCGGACCGTGCCATGGGCCGCGCGCTGGCCCTTCTGGAGCCGGACGCCCGCAGGGTCGAGGGGCCGGCCTTCACCGGCTGGCTGCGCGGCCCCGCCGACGCGCCGGCCACGGTGGTCGTCGTCCCCGGCCTGGACTCCAGCAAGGAGGAGTTCCACGACGTCACCCGGGCCCTGCTGCGCAGGGGCATGGCCGTGTTCACGATGGACGGGCCCGGCCAGGGCGTACTCGCGCCCACCACCACCGTGCGGCCGGACTACCACCAGGTGATCGGCCAGGTCGTCGACGCGCTCGGGGCCGACCGGGTCGGGCTCATCGGGCTCAGCCTGGGCGGCTACTACGTCGCGGAGAGCGCCGCCAACGAGCCTCGCGTGGCCGCTGCCGCCGCCGTGAGCGGCCCCTTCCACCTCGACTGGGACGCCGCCCCGCCCTTCGTGCGGGACGTCCTCACCCGGCGTGCCGGAGGACGTGAGGCGGCCCGCGACTTCGTCCGTCACGTCGACCTGTCCGCGCAGGCACCGCGTATCGAATGCCCGCTCCTGGTCGTTGACGGCGGCTGTGACGTGATCCCCGGCATGACCAACGGAGAGCCGCTGGCCCGCCTCGCGCCGCGCGGCGAGTTCCTGCTCGTCCCGCACGGCGACCATCTCCTCGGCAACGCCCGGCCCGACTGGCTGCCCGCCACCGCCGACTGGCTGGTCGCAGCACTCACCGGAACCGCCGCACCGACAGAACCGTCCTGATCACGGCAGGTGGGCGAGCCGGCCGGGACCGCGACCGGCTCGGCGAGGTCGGCGGCAGGATCTCCGGCACGGTGGACACGACCGACGCCGACTGATCCTGCCGGCTGCCCGGCCGGCCGCGGGCACCGTGTGCGACCGCCCGGTTCTGTTCTCCCCGCGAGGCTTCATGCGCTTCCATCGGCTGATTGGGGTTCGGTGGGGCGTACTCGCCGGCCGGTCCTGACGGTGGCCGTGGTGCTGCCGACGGTCGGGGTGGCGCTCGGCTGCGTCGTGCTGGCGGACCCCCGGCGCAGCCGCGTCGCCTCGGTCGCCGCCGGCGTTGTCCGGCCGGCCGATCACGCCCGTGCCGTACCCGGGTCCGGGCGCCCCGCGTCACTACGCTGACCGGCGGGAGAACCTCCACGGCGAAGCGGGAGACATGCCCGGGCCACGGCGGGGCAGCCGTACGACGCCGCCGTCTCCCCGTACCGCGTGAAAGGTGACCGTGCCCGCATTCCTGGACGAGCTCTGGCCGTTGGGGTGGAGCGTCGGCGTCTTCCTTCTGGCCACTGGTGTCACCGTCGTGTGCAGCGTCCGGCTGGCGGGCGTGGGGGACACACTGGCCGACCGGACCGGGTGGGGCGAGGCGTTCTTCGGCGCCGTGCTGTTCGGGGTGGTCACGTCCCTGTCGGGGGTCGTGATGACGGCGGTCAGCGCGGCCGCGGACCAGCCGCAGCTCGCCTACGGCAACGCCGTGGGCGGCATCGCCGCGCAGACCGTGGCGATCGCGGTGGCCGACGTGTTCCACCGGCAGGCCAACCTGGAACATGCCGCCGCCTCGCTGCGGAACATGATGTTCGGCTGCCTGCTCATCGTGCTGCTGGGCATCGCGCTGATGGCCACGTTCAGTCCCGAGGTGACCGTCCTGGGAGTGCATCCGGCGTCGGTCGCCCTGGTGGCCCTGTACGGGGGCGGCCTGTGGCTCGTCCGCGGGCAGGGTGCGCCCATGTGGCAGGCGGTCCCCACCAAGGAGACGCTGGCGGACGTCCCCGCAGAGGAGGACGGCGACGACGAGCTGGCCGGCCGCAGCACCCGGCGGCTGTGGACGGAGTTCGCCGCCGCCGCGCTGCTCGTGATGGTCGGCGGCTGGGCGGTGGCGCGCGCCGCAGAGGGCATCGTGGCGGGGTCCGGTCTGAGTGCGGGGCTGGTCGGCGCGGTGTTCATGGGACTGGTCAACGCGCTGCCGGAGACGGTCACGTCCATCGCCGCCGTACGCCGCGGCGCCGTCACGCTGGCCATCGCGGCCATCATCGGCGGGAACTGCCTCGACGCGCTCAACCTGGTCGTGGGCGACATCGCGTACCGGGGCGGATCGCTCTTCCACACCGCCACCCCCGCCCAGTTGTTCCTCACCAGCGGCGCGCTGGTGATGACCGCCGTCCTTCTCGGCGGCCTGCTGGTGCGCCAGCGGACCGGCTGGCTGGGGGTGGGATTCGACGGCGTCCTGCTGCTGACCATCTATCTCGCCACGGTCGGCGTTCTCGCCTTCTGACCTCCCGGGGAGGCGTCCGGACGACGCGGGCGGTTTGCGCCACTCCCCTTGTGAAGGGCCGGGTTTCGTCCCTCGCGGCGCACGCCCGCCCCTATGCTTCTACATGCATGTAGAGGAAGTGCCCCTTCGCAGGAGGTTGTTGTGACGTCGATGGATCTGACCAAGGTGCTGGACAAGGCGTGGGCGGACAAGCCGCTCGCCGATGTGCTCGCCGCGCCCGTCGCCGCGCTCAAGGGGGTGTCGGACCGGGACGGCGAACTCCTCAAGGAGGCGTTCGGCGTCGAGACCGTGGCGGACCTCGCCGACCTCAAGTACGTCCGCTGGGCGCAGGCGCTGGCCGCCCTCGAAGCGGCCTCCTAGTCACCGGGACGCCGCCCCGGTCAAGGGGCGGCACCCCGGCATCGCGCGGCAGTCGCAGGCATCACGAAGGAGTAAGCGCCACGATGGTGTTCACACGCCTGCTCGGCTCGATCGGCGTCGGCGGCCCGGCCGTCGACACGGTCCTCACGTCCGGGGCGGTGCTGCCGGGCGGCAGCCTCACCGGCGAAGTCCACCTCAGGGGCGGCACCGCGGACTTCGCCGTCGAGGCCGTCGGGCTGGAGCTGGTGGCCCGCGTCGAGGCGGAGACCGAGGACGGGGAGCACGACGGCGTCGTCGTCTTCGAACGGTTCCGCGTCGGGGGCGGCTTCCGTCTCGCCGGAGGCGAGGAGCTCAGCGTGCCGTTCACGGCGGCTCTCCCCTGGGAGACCCCGATCAGCGTGCTGCACGGTCAGCCGCTCGGCATCGTCCTCGGCGTACGCACCGAACTCGAAATCGCCGGCGCCAGGGACAAGGGCGACCTCGACGCCCTCTCCGTGGCGCCGCTTCCCGTCCAGGAGGCGATTCTCGAAGCGTTCGGGCAGACCGGTTTCGGGTTCAGGTCCGCCGATCTCGAGTACGGCCGCATCGGCGGCACCGGGCAGCAACTGCCCTTCTACCAGGAGATCGAGCTGACGCCCCCGCCGCGGTACGCGCACGTCGTCAACGAGATCGAGCTGACCTTCCTCGCGACCGCCGGCGGCATGGAGGTCGTCCTGGAGGCCGACAAGCGGAGCGGCCCGTACTCCGACGGCCACGACGCGCTGACCCGCTGCACGGTCGCCCTGCACGGCGTGGCGGACACCGACTGGAACGCCGAGGTGGAGAGCTGGGTGCGGCGGCTCGTCGAGCACCGTTCGGCGTACGGGCCCCACTCCTCGTACGGCCACGGCCACGGCCAACGGCCCGGTCCCGGCGCGGGAACCGCCGTCGCGGCCGGCGCGGCGGGTCTGGCGGCCGGGGTCGCGGGCGGGCTGGTCGCGGCCGAAGCCGTGGACGAGGCGGGCGACTTCTTCGAGGGCGAAGAGGAGGACGCCGAGGCAGAGGACGGCGAGGCGGAGGACGGCGAGGGCTGAGCCGGCCCGCCCCGGGACAGCCCCTGCGTGGCGGCCCCGTCCTGGGGCAGACGAAGGAACGGCAACCAGGGAAGGAGGACCATGGAAATCAGCGGCATCATCAGCGCGATCGTGATCGGCATCGTCATCGGCGTACTCGGCAGGCTCGTCCTGCCGGGCCGGCAGCGGATCGGCGTGCTCTGGACCATCGCCGTCGGTATCGTCGCGGCGTTCATCGGCACCGCTCTCGCCGCGGCCATCGGCGTCGCGGACACCAAGGGCGTCGACTGGATCGAATGGCTCGTCCAGATCGCGCTCGCCGCCACGGGAGTGGCCGCGCTCGAACGGTTCAAGGCCCCTCGCTGAGGGCCTGTGTCGGCCACCCCGCAGCAGCCTGACCCGCCGCCCCGTGGCCGGCGGTTCAGAGCGGGGTGGCCGCCTTCAGTACGAAGAACAAGGTGACGGCCGAGTTCGCCGACGACAGCGCCGAGGCCGTCGCACCGGCCGCCGCGCCCCAGGCGGCGAGGCCGACCGTGGTCGACAGCGGCGGCCACACGCGCGCCGCGGGCGCCGGCCCCAGCAGGGCCGCCACCCGGCGCGGTACGGGTCCGACGCCGGCGAAACCCGCGAGCGTCGCGACGGGCGCGCCGCGCGTGACCAGACCGGCCTTGCCGATCGCGCGGGCCACGACGCGCCGGCTGCCGACCGCCGCGGCGGCCTCCTCGTCCGCCCACCGCTCGGCCGTGTACGTCACGGCGGTGCGCAGTGGGCGCAGGAACGGGTTGGCCCGCGCGGCGAGTTGCACGGCCAGCAGGTAGCGGTGGTGACGGCCGGCGAGGTGGGCGCGCTCGTGCGCGAACAGCGCCCGGCGCTCGGGCGCGTTCAGACGGGAGAGGATGCCGGTCGTGACCACGACCCGGCCCCCTTCCCGGCGGGTGCCGGGCAGCGCGTACGCGTACGGAGCGGGGTCCGGCAGTACGGCCACGGGCCGCGGCGGCAGCGCGGAGAGGGCCTGGGCCGCCCGGTGCCGTACGCGGTGGTGGCGCCATGCGGCTCGGCAGCACGACGCGAGGACGACCGCCAGCGCCGGGATGGCCGCCCTGCCCGCGACCTCGTCGTACGGCACCGCCTCCCGCACCTCGGGGTCGGACCAGCCGTCGGGGAGCGGGTTGCCCGGCAGCTGCGCGGTGCCGACGACGACGAGCAGCGCCAGGCACAGCGTGCTGCACACGGCGAGCACGCCGGCGACCGCCGACAGCAGCCAGGTGGCGGCGCGCGGATGCAGATGGTGCTCGGCCAGGCGCGCGACCGGCCATGCGCTCAAGGGCAGTACGAGTGGCAGGAAGACGAAGACCCCCATGCGGTCAGTCTTCCCCTTCCTCCGCCGCCTGCGCCAGCAGGGCCCGCAGCAGCTCCTCGTCGTCCGCGGGCAGCGCGGTGACGAAGCTCGCGAGGACCGCTTCCCGGTCCGCCTCGGCGTCCAGCATCCGGCGCATCCGCAGCGCGGCGAGTCCCGCCTCGTCGGCGTTCGGCGTCCATGCGAACGACCGTCCCGCGCGCTCGCGCGAGACGGCGCCCTTCGCGTGGAGCCGGGTCAGGATGGTGATGACGGTGGTGTACGCGAGGTCCCCGCCGAGCCGCTCCTGCACCCATGCGGTGTTCACCGGCCCCGGCGCGTCACGCAGCGCGGCCAGCACCTGGCCCTCCAGCTCGCCCTGGCCCCGACGGCGAGGCGGCTGCCGACCGCTGTCCTGGTTCTGGCCCGTCATGCCGTGTCCCTCCCGTCCCTCCTGCCCCGCACCTGGCGCCGGAGCGGTTCATCGTACTGAGCGGGAACGCCGTCGTCGGCCACGGACCGGCCCGGAAAGGCCCCTTCAGTTCTACACTGATGTAGATTTTTTGTCGGGACTGTCGCGGGCCGGCGATCCGGGAACGCGTCGTGGGGAAGGGATTCGAGATGGGTGTGAGCCTCGGCAAGGGCGGCAACGTTTCACTGAGCAAGGAGGCGCCGGGACTGACCGCGGTAGTGGTCGGCCTCGGCTGGGACGTACGGACGACGTCCGGCGCGGACTTCGATCTCGACGCGAGCGCGCTGCTGCTGAACGAGACCGGCAAGGTCCTCTCCGACCAGCACTTCGTCTTCTACAACAACCTGACGAGCCCCGACGGGTCGGTCGAGCACACCGGCGACAACCTCACCGGCGAGGGCGAGGGCGACGACGAGTCCGTCAAGGTGAACCTGGCCGCCGTGCCGGCCGGCGTCGCCAGGATCGTCTTCCCGGTCTCCATCCACGAGGCCACCGCCCGCGGGCAGAGCTTCGGGCAGGTCCGCAACGCCTTCATCCGCGTCGTGAACCAGGCCGGCGGCGCCG
This sequence comes from Streptomyces sp. NPDC006294, assembly GCF_042870895.1. Lineage (NCBI taxonomy): Bacteria > Bacillati > Actinomycetota > Actinomycetes > Kitasatosporales > Streptomycetaceae > Streptomyces > Streptomyces sp. NPDC006294. Next base: position 338,746 of record NZ_JBIAHV010000003.1, on the reverse strand, counting down.
AGCTCGCCCGCTACGACCTCTCGGAGGACGCGTCGACCGAGACCGCCATGGTCTTCGGCGAGCTCTACCGCAACGGCGCGGAATGGAAGTTCCGCGCCGTCGGCCAGGGTTACGCCTCCGGGCTCGCGGGCATCGCCTCCGACTTCGGCGTCAACGTCTGACCGCCGCCCCGGCGCCGTCCACACACAAGCAAGCGAACAGAGGCACCTCATGTCCGTGAACCTGTCCAAGGGCCAGCAGATCAGCCTGAGCAAGTCCGACGGCGGCGCGCTCAGCGTCGTACGGATGGGGCTGGGCTGGAAGTCCGCGCCCCGTAAGGGGTTCCTCGCGCGGATGACCGCCCGCGAGATCGACCTGGACGCCTCGGCGGTGCTCTTCGCCGACAAGCAGCCGGTGGACGTCGTCTTCTTCCAGCACCTGGTCAGCGACGACGGCTCGGTACGCCACACCGGCGACAACCGGGTCGGCGGCGCGGGCCAGGGCGGCGACGACGAGTCGATCCTCGTGGACCTGGCGCGCGTACCGCTGCACGTCGACCAGATCGTCTTCACGGTGAACTCGTTCACCGGCCAGACCTTCGCCGAGGTCGAGAGCGCCTTCTGCCGCCTCCTGGACGAGACCAACGGCCAGGAGCTGGCCCGCTACACCCTCACCGGCGGCGGCCGCTACACCGCCCAGATCATGGCCAAGGTCCACCGCGCCGGCACCGGCTGGCAGATGGCAGCCATCGGCAGCCCGGCGGACGGCCGCACCTTCCAGGACCTCATGCCGACGATCGCCGCCCACCTCTGACCCCACCACCGCCCGTCCGGCCCGGCAGGACACCCTGCCGGGCCGGACGGCGCGCACGTCGGCACGGAGGACCGCCACCACCGCGGCCCGCCCCGGGCGTCAGGGGGTCGTGGAGAGTTGCTGCAGGTGCATGCCGGACGTGTCGGTGCCCGGGGTGTTGTGGCAGGTGTAGTCGCCCGTCGGCTTCGCGTGGACGAGGGTCAGGCAGCGGGCCTGGGCCTGCTGGCCGTAGTAGTTGGGGTGGGCGGACTCCTGGACCGGGCCCTGGGTGCCGTCGCTGTCGATCCAGCGGGTCCATTCGCTGGTCGCCGCCGACGGGGGTTGCGCAGCGGTGACCAGGCGGCTCGGCCTGGCGCAGATCTCACGGCCCTGGAGCATGTCCCGCAGGTCCAGGAACTGGGCGTTCTTGGCCGCGGCCACGGCCTTCAGCCGGTTCGCGAGCTGGGGCACGAGGGAGTCGCGCGCCCAGTCGGAGTCCCGGTCCCAGAACGGGCATCCGCCGGTGCTGACCCGTGACCAGCCGCTCTGGTGGTAGCGGTTCTCGCTGCCCCGGGGGATCGGCGAGGGGTACGACTGGAGCACGATGCGGTACGAGGAGGCCGAGTACCCCGCGCCGGACATGACGGCCCGGATCTCGTCGACGGCCCTGCCGACCTTGGCCATCGCCCCGTCGATCTTCGCGTCGACGACGGCCTGCTGGTCGTCGTGGCAGTACGAGTAGTAGACGATGTAGTCCATCGCGCAGGAGGTGATGATGTCGGCGAAGCCGAGGTCGTTGCCGCCGATCGACAGCGCGATCACCTCGACGTCGTGGGAGGCGGCGACGGCGGCCAGTTGGTCGGCCTGCGGCGCCTCGCCCTTGTACGACGTGCCGCCGCTGGACGCCCGGAACACGTTCTGTGTGGTCGCGCCGGAGCAGGCGAGGTTGATCAGGGCCTCGGTGGTGCCGGTGGCGCCGCGCACTTCCGCGGAGTCCGACCGGTGGCATCCGTTCGTCGCCGTCGTCCCGTACACCCGGGCCGGGTCGTAACCGGTCCCGGTCCAGGCACGGTCGGTGCCGTCCCTGCTGCCGCTGTCGGTGAGGCTGTTGCCCCGCCAGCGCCCGGCCTCGCCGGAGATGTAGCTGTCGCCGAGCGCCACGATCGCGCTCGGCCCGGTCCCCTCGCCCGCCCGGGCCGTCGTGGCCCCGCTGGTCACGAGGGCGGCGAAGGCGAGCGGCGCGGCGATGGCGGCTCGCCGCCACCGGTGCCGGCGAGCGGCTGGAAAGGTCGGTCTGAGAGAGCGGAATCCGGACACGGTGGAACTCCTGCGGTCAGCCACGGAAGAGCACGACCCGCGGTCGCGCTCATGAGGGTGTGTGGCGTACGGGTGGGGGATTCCACTGGCCGGTGGTGTGCGGAATTTGGCACGCCGGAACTTGTTACCGCTAGGTAGCGTCGGGTCTCTTTTCCGTCACACGGCTGACGCCCCGGCGGAAACGGAGCGTGGCCGGTTCTCGACCATCGCGGCAGGCCACTCGTCATCCGCCGCGGACCTGGCTGTAACCCGGAGTAGCAGGGGTCGGGATGCAGTGGGGCCTGCGTCATGACCGGAGTGAACAGTGACCTGGATCACACGGCCGGGGCGCGTACGCGTCAGCCGCAGCCGCGGCCGTTGTTGTTCGCCCCATGACGGTCACCGGGGCAGTTGTCGCGCTCCCCCGGCTCTTCGGACGGGGGGGGGCTCATGGCGACGGACGGGGCGGCCGGCATCACGGAGACGGACACGGACGGCGAAGGGGCCGGGGCCGGCGGGGTGCCGGCGCGCGACGGGTCGGGCGTGGGGGCGGACGCCGGGGCGGCGGTGCTCGGATCCGGCCCCAGGTCCGTCGGGGTGATCAGGTTGGGACGACCGCCGACCTCGAGGTCGGCCCCGGGGACGGCCGGGTCGCTCACGGCGTCACCGCCGTCGCCCCCGATCAGCAGGGCCGCGCCCGTGAGCAGCGCGCCCGCCGCGAGGGTGGCACCTGCGATCAGCAGCGCCTTCGGGCGCGCCGGCGCCCGGTGACGGCCCGGTGTCAGGGCCGTGGGCACCGCGTGTGAACCGCACGTACACGACGTGCGTCTGCATCCCTCGCAAACCATGACGGTCACTATGCAGCAAGTCCCCTGCCACCGGGGCGACCAGGGCTGCACGGGGCACCGCGCACGCCACCCGCCGCGCGCCTCAGGCCCGGCACTCCGCCCGCATCTGGGCCGCCGCGTGATGTGCGTCGGCGCCCTGGCCCCGGCCTCTGTCCACGAGTTGGACCGTCAGCCGCTGGCCGTGGACGGGGACCTTCTCGACGACCACACCGCTGCCCCGCAGCCGCGTCTGGTCGACCTCGAAGACCTTGACCACGCTGTCCGGGTCGTCGACGTCCGACAGGACGTGGTACGTCGTCGGTTCGCCCGCCGCGTCCCGGTCGCGCCCGCTGTCCGGAACGACGACGGCGACCGAGCAGGTGGGGTAGCCACTGCCGACGTACCAGGACCACAGGGCCGTGGAGCCGCGGTCCTCGGCAGGGTCGCCGGACACCGGCACCGCCGAGAAACTGCCGTCGCAGCCGTCGCCGAGGTGGCCGCCGGAGCCGACGGTGTACCAGCCGGCGTCGCCGTCGGCGAAGCGGCCGTCCTCGCGGTACAGACCGCCGCCCGCACAACCCGGGCCCGCCCACGCCGAGTACGAGGGGCTGCGGGCGGCGCTCGGCGGCCCGGTCGTCGACGGCGGCTTGGGCCTGGCGCGGTCCGGGGAGGCGGAGGGACCGCCGGGCGGGTCCTCCGGTTGGATGCGCTGGGGGACACCGCCGAGACCGCCGATGCCGTCGGACGGGCCGTCCGACGACCCGGAGGTCTGTGAGCCGCCCGGTCCGCAGGCCGTGAGGGTCAGCGCCAGTACGGCGACCGCGACGGTCCCGGCCGGCAGGAGTGTTCCGCCGCGCGGGCGTCGCGCCGCAGGGCCGGCCGACGTCGCGCACCGGGGGCAGGCCGTACGGGGCCGTGGTCGAGTGCCGGCGTGCCGGACGGTGCTGTCGCGCAGGCGGCCGAGACCACGCCGGACGGCGCTGTCAGGACGGCGGTTGGCACCGCGCCGGGGCTTGTCACCGCATAGTTCGCACGCCATGGAATCGCACCTGCACCAATGGACCGACCGATCAGTATGCCGAGCGCGTCCACTATGCACGAGCAGCGCGGGGCGAGATAGGGGTTAACCCGGGTAAGGCGTGAACGATCTAACGGAGTTCGTCAGGACACGGTGTTCCGCGCGGGAGTTGGTACGGCGCGGCGAGCCGGTAGGTGCCCGGCCGCGGGGCGAGCAGCTCCGTCCACTCGTCGCCCTGGGAGTCCTCCGCCGCCTTCAGCAGACAGCCGTTGGGGTTGACGTACTCCTTCGGCCCGTCCTCCCGCGCCTGCGACTCCGGCGTCTCGTACGGCCCCTCGACGCCCTGGCCGTCCGCGTCGACGAGGCTGAGCCACGGTGAGTACGGGACGCGGATGAGCACCCGGCCCGCGTTCCGCACCCGGATGGTCATCTCCCCGGCGCCCGCGTGGTCCACGGTCGCCGGCGGCTCCGCCATCCGCGTCGGGCTCTTCACCGCGAAGAGCTGCCAGTTGGCGTCGCTCCAGACGCGGGTCAGATAGGGCTGGCCGGCCCGTACGAGCTCCGCCTCCTGCTGGGCTCCGCTGGAGTCGGGCGCGCCCGTCGGCAGCACCACGTAGTGGACGGCCCAGCGGTGCAGCCAGGTGTGGTAGCTCGCCGAGGTGAGGGGGGTGTCCTCGTCGTAGAAGATCGGGTTGCGCTTCATGTCGGCCTGCCGGTTCCAGCCGCGGGCCAGGTTGACGTACGGCGCGAGCGCCGACGCCTCGCGGTGGCTGCTCGCCGGGACGACCTCGACCCGGCCCCGCTCGGCGCCCACCTGCTGGAGCCGGTCGACGAGCGGCGCGAGTTCGCGGGTCCACGACGCCGTCGGGGCCGTACGGACGATGTCGTCCACGCCCTTGTAGCCGATCCAGACGTTGAGGCCGAGGACCGCGAGGACGACGGCGTACCACTTGCGCGAGCGCGGCACCGTGTACGGCAGGGCGGCGAGCAGCACCACCCCGGCGAAGAGCATCGGCAGCCGTGACACGTTCGACCCGATCTGCGAGTCGAACGCCCAGGTCAGCAGCGTGCCCACCGCGTACACCGCCGCGCCCGTGCGCACCGTGCGCCAGTCCTTCGGTACGAGGAGGAGGACGAGGACCCCGAAGAGGAAGGGGAGCGACGTCGAAAGGATCGACATGGGCTGGGTGCCGGAGAACGGGAACAGCCAGGCGGACAGGGCCACCACCAGCACCGGCGTGACACCCACCGCGTACGCGCCGGGGCGGCGGCCGTTCAGGAACAGCGCGGCGGCGACCACCCCGAGGAACAGGCCGGCGACCGGACTGGCCGCGGTGGCGAGCCCGGCGAGCGGCGCGGCCACGGCCGCCTTCGCCCAGCGGTTGTGACGCATGTGGTGCGGCCAGCAGAAGACGGCGCCGACCGCGCCGAGCGCGAACATCATGCCGAGGCCGAAGGTGACCCGGCCGGACAGCGCGTTGCACAGGAACGCGAAGACCCCGACGAGCGAGCAGGCCACCGGATTGCGCACGGCCCGCACCCGCACCAGCATCAGCGCCGTCAGGGCGGCCGACACCGTGCCCGCGAGCATCATGGTCGTCCGTACGCCGACGAGCGACATCACGTACGGGGAGACGACGCTGTACGAGACGGGGTGCATCCCGCCGTACCAGGCCAGGTTGTACGCCGAGTCGGGATGGCGGCCGACGAACTCGGCCCAGGCGTCCTGGGCCGCGATGTCCCCGCCGCTGTTTGCGAAGAAGAAGACCCAGAGCAGGTGGACGAGCGCGGCGACGGTCGTCGTGAGGGCGACGGGGTGGCGGGCGAGGCCGTCGCGGACGACCGTGAGCCGGGAGGGGGCGGCAGCCGGCCGGTCCGGCGAGGGGGTGGACGAGGGCCTCGGTGCGGGCGGCGTCCGCGAGGACGGCGGCGACGGTGCTGACGGCTGCGCGGGGAGCAGGATGCGCGGGCCGGTGCCGCCGGTTCCACTGACGCCGACACTGCCGGCGTCGGCGTCGGTGCTGCTGCCGTCCGCCCGTTTCGGCTCAGCGGTGGTCACTGCGGCTCTCCCCGTCCTGTTTCTGCTGTCCGCCGACGTCCCCCGGCCCGGCCGCGCCTGTCCGCGTCCCCCTTGTTCATGTGCAAGACGCCGTCGGGGCGACCTGAGTTGCCCCGGGACGCTAGCACGCGGGCGTCCCGGCCTCCCGGGGCGCCCGCGCGCCGGTCAGCCGATGCGGGTGATCTTGGCCCCGATGCCCGGCTCGGCAAGGTCCTGCTTCAGGGCGACGGGCGCGCTGACCTTGCCCGCGCCCTCACCGACGGACACCTGGCCGACGACCGTGCCCGCCCTCGCGGAGTGCGGGATCGCGTTGCCGTTCGGGGCGATCTCGATCTTCACGTCGAGGCCCGACCAGCCGACGGCCTTCAGGTCCTTGGTGGCGACGACCTCGGTGCGGCCGCCGAGGCCGTCGTCGACGTGGCCGACGACGTCGCCCTTCTTGACGACCGTGGTGGAGGAGACGGCCTCCTGGGCCGGCGGGATCAGGGCGATGCTGTAGTCGATCGCCTTCTCCAGCTTCTGCCAGAGCTGGGGAGCGTCCTGCGCGCCCATCACTATCCCGACGATGCGGCGGATCTCGCCGTCCACGAGGGCGTTGGCGGACCAGAGCAGATTGCCGCCGGCCGGGGTGGAGGAGCCGGTCTTGATGCCGCCGACGCCGTCCATCAGCAGGGCGCGGTCGTTGTTGTTGCGGATCTTTCCGTCGATACCCGGGATCTCCGCCTGCGTCATGTTCACGATCTCCCGGAACACGTCGTTCTCCATGACCGCCGTGCCCAGCTTGATCTGGTCCAGCGGGGTGGAGACGGTGCTCGACTTGAGACCGCTCGGGTCGGTGTAGGTGCTGTTCGTCATGCCGAGGTCCTTGGCGGCGTCGTTCATCTTCTTGACGAACGCCTCCTCGGAACCGGCGTCCCAGCGGGCCAGCAGACGGGCCGCGTTGTTCCCCGAGGGGATCATCAGCAGCTGCAGCATCTGCCTCTCCGTGAACTGCTGCCCCTCCTTGATGGGAGCCGTCGACTCGCTCGTCGCCTTCGACTCCTCCTCGGCCTGCTTGTCGACGGTGATCTTCGGGCCGACCTGCTTGCCCGTGAGCGGGTGGTCCCTGAGGATCACGTACGCCGTCATCGTCTTGGCGACGCTCGCGATGGGCGCGGGCTTCTGGGCCCCGTACGTACCCATGCTGCCGACGCCGACGACCTCCACCGCGCCCTGGCCCTCGGAGGGCCACGGCAGCTTGAGCCCGCCGCCCTCGAAGGTGTACGACTCCTCGGCGGTCAGCGCGAGCGTCGGCTCGGGCAGCGGCCGCACAAGCTGTACGACAGCAAGGACGATCAGCACGAGCAGGGCCAGCGGCGTCCAGATCTTGACCCGCCGCACGGCCGTGCGGACCGGCGTCGCGGGCGGCGGCGGAGTGTTCGTCAGCTCGGCGAGCAGGTCGAGCGGCGGCAGCGGGGGCATCGGCTGCTGCCGCGTCCGCTCGGCCTCGCCGAGGGACGCGGCGGGCTCCACCGCGTCCGGCAGTGCCCTCGCGGGCGCGGCCGGGCCGGCCGTCATGGCCGGCGCGGGGCGTACGTCGTCCCGGCGCAGCGGCACGAAGGTGCTGGTGCGCTCGGCGTCCGCCTCGGGCTCCGGGCGCGGCTGCGGCTCGTCCTTCGCGGGGAGCGAGGGCATCTTGAGAGCGGTGGTGGGCTGGTCCACGGGCGGCCGCCGCAGGGCCTTGAACACCGCCGTCGGCTGATCGACGCGGCCTTCGCTCTTTGCATCCGCACCGCTCGAGGAGACGGGCGCGGGGGTGGGGGCGTCGCCGTCCGCGGGGCCTTCTTCGGCCTCTTCCGCGGTGTCGTCGGCGGCTGCGGGCTTGGAGTCGCCGTCCGACGGCTCGTCGGACGGCGGCTCGCCGGCGGGCGCAGGGGCAGGCGCAGGGGCGGGCGTGGGCTTCTCCGCGCCCCGTACGGCGCCGGGGGCCGGTGCCGGGCCGTCGGGGGCCTTGGCGCCGCCCTTCATGGCCGTGGGGGCGGACTCCTCGGCGTCGTCGGGGGCGTCGGCGTCGGAGCCTTCCGGCTCGACGTCCGCGTCGGCATCCGCGTCGCCCGCGGCGGCGGAGCCGTCCCGGGCGCCCTCAGGACCGTCGGCCGCGTCGTCGGCATCGTCCGCACCGGCCTCGCCGCGCTCCGGGGTCACGTCCGCACCGGCATCCGCGTCGTCGTGGGAGCCGTCGGCCGCGCCTGCGGCGTCCGTGTCGCCCGTGTCGCCCGCGTCGGCGTCACCGTCGGGCCGGCGCTCCCCGGCGTCCCCGGCGTCTCCCGCGTCCGGCGCGGACCCCTCCGCGGACTCCCCGCCCGGCGCGTCGTCGTCCGCCGTCGCCACCCATGCCGCAACCGCCGCGCGCAGACGCGCGTCATTGCCGGAAGGGGCGGCGTCGTCGTCCGACGAGGGCGAGGACGCGGAGGAGGTGTCGTGGCCGGAACCGGACTCGTGCTCGGCCTGGCGGAACACCGTGAGACGCGGGTCGCGCCCCTCCCGAGCCGTCTCCCCCGACGACCTCCGCTGCTCCGACTTGTCGGGGGACTCGCCCGCCACCGTGCCTCCTCCATGAGTCATGTGCCACGCGCCATGCGTATGTCTTCACGAACGCCGCGAACCGGCGGCAGGCCGCCGGTCCATCGTGTCCGAACCATCTACCAGTGTCCTGTGTGAGCGCTTGGCTCCGGTGCTAGACGAGAACGACATACCTATCGGTTCCCTAACAAAGCACCCAGGTGCTCTCGACAGACCAATGTGAGAGGGGTCACCCTGTCATTCATCCACGCGGGGAGGCATGGATGGGCAGGAGCCGCAGAACACTTCCGGAGGAGCTTCTGCTGCTCGCTCTGGACCCGGCAACGGGTACCACAGCGCAGCCGCAGTCGCTCGACCTCGGCCTGGCCGGGGCACAGCTAGTAGAGCTGGCTCTGGCAGGACGGATAGCCCCAGACGGGGATCGTATCGCCGTGGTGATGCCACGGCCGACCGGAGATCCGACCTTGGACTCCGCACTGGAACTGCTGCGCCGACGCGGCAGCCCGGTCCGGGCCGTCCACTGGATCGGCGGGCCCCGACTGGGGCTGCGCCAGATTTACCTCTCGCATCTGGAGCGGTGCGGCATGGTGCATGCCGTGGCGGGCCAGATGTGCGGAGTGCTGCCGACGACGCGCTACCAGGCGACGGAGACGGCTATCAGCCGGGACATCAGGGCCCGGCTGGACAGTGCGATCCGCACCGGTGTACCGCCGGACCCGCGGACCGCGGCGCTCGCCGCACTGGCCCACGCGGTCGGACTCGGCAAGCACCTGTACCCGGGCAACGAAGGGCGTTCCTCGCGGTCCCGTCTGCGGGACCTCATCAGACACGACCCCATGGGCGGCCTCGTCGCGCACGCGGTGATGGACGTCCAGAACGGTGCGGCCGCCCAGCCGCGCCGCAACCAGCCGACGGCCCCCGGCGGCCGCCAGCCGGGTCCGGTGCCGATGCAGCCGCGGCGCGGCAGCAGCAGCATGGCCGCACGCGTCGCCGCGCACTGAGCGCGGTACCGGCGACAGCACGAACCGCACCACCGCACCGAAGCAGCACCGCACCGCCGCAGGACCACGGCGACACCGCCGTGCGAGCACCACAACCGCACCACCGCCGCACCGTCGTCCCCTACGGGCCGGTCCGGGAGCCGCGACACGAACGCGCGGGGCAGCACACGCCGCCCCGCGCGTTCGCGCGTCCGGCCGCGCTCACGGACCCGCCTCCGAAGCCGCGCGGGCCGACACCCACCGCAGCGCCTCGTTCGCGTGTGTGGCCATTTGGCAGCGCGGCGACCACCATTGGTGGCAATCTGCTCAGCAGTAGATACGCACAGCTACCCAGCCGGAGGTGCAGTTTCCGTGGCGTCCAACGTCAATCCCACCGTCAGGAGACGCCGATTGGGGCAGGAGCTGCGCCGGCTCCGGGAGATGAAAGGCATGACGGCCGAGGAGGTGGCGGACCGCCTGCTGGTCTCCCAGTCGAAGATCAGCCGCCTCGAAAACGGCCGCCGCTCCATCAGCCAGCGCGACGTCCGCGATCTGTGCGGGGTGTACGAGGTCGAGGACCACCGGATCGTCGATTCGCTGATGCAGATGGCGAAGGACTCCCGCCAGCAGGGCTGGTGGCACGCCTTCGGCGACATCCCGTACAGCGTCTACATCGGGCTGGAGACCGACGCGGCCAGCCTGCGGGTGTACGAGCCGCAGGTCGTCCCCGGCCTGCTGCAGACGCGGCCGTACGCGGAGGCGCTGATCACCGGAGCGCTGCCCGAGAGCGGGACGAACGACATCGAGAAGCGCGTCAGCGTCCGGCTGCGCCGCCAGGAGCGGATCAGGGACACCGACCATCCGCTGCGACTGTGGGTGGTCATCGACGAGGCGGCGCTGCGCAGGCAGGTGGGCGACAAGCAGCTGATGCGTGAGCAGCTCGAGCATCTGGTGGAGCTGTCGCACCAGCCCCATGTCACCGTGCAGGTGCTGCCGTTCGAGATGGGCGCGCACCCGGGCATCAACGGGCAGTACGCGATCCTCGAGTTCCCCGACGCGTCCGACTCGAGCGTCGTCTACATCGAGGGCGTGACGAGCGACCTGTATCTGGAGAAGGCCAACGACGTGCAGAAGTACAGCGTCATGTACGAGCATCTGCGCGCCCAGGCGCTGAACGTGGACCAGACCCGCCAGTTCATCGCCGATATCGCCAAGGTGTATGCCCAGGGAGACCCGGCCTGACGGTGCGGGCGGGAAGATACACCAGAGTCACCGTGTGGCGTAAGAGTCGCATGGCATAGGCCACCCGGTCGAGTGAACGCCCGCTTCGGGCCCCGCACTTGGCGAGTAGCGTCGATCAAGCCAGCAAGAACGCTGGCTCGGATCACATCACTTGCCGGAAGCGGAGCGAACATGGCAATCCTTCAGGGCGCGACGGAGACCTGGACGAAGTCCTCGTACTCCACCGGAAACGGCGCATGCATCGAGGTCAGGTCCCCCATCGTCCAGGCGGTTTCCGTACGGGACTCCAAAGTCCCCGCGGGACCGACGATCACCTTCGTCCCCGACTCGTGGAACGCGTTCGTGAACGAAGTGGGCGACGGCGCGTTCCAGCTCGGCTGAGCGCGCCACCGCCGCAGCACGTTCGACGATACGAGGGCCCTCTCGACTGGTTCGCCGTCCCGGCCGAGGGGGCTCGGCCATGCCCCCCGCGACCGGACCGTCTCAACACCCCGTGCCTCCCCGCGTCACCGCAGCCGGTCGACGTACCGGTCGGTCCCCGGCACGGTCGGTACGAACGGCGCCACCAGTTCCACCCGCCCCAGCCCCGCCTCCCCGACGGCCGTGTCCAGCCCCGTGAACGTGTCGTCCCACCGTTCCCTCGGGTCCTGTTCGAGGAACCACAGCAGTGTCAGCCGGGTGTCGACACCCTCGACCTGCTGCACATAGGTCATCCGGTCGCCCGGCAGCGGGGTCGGCCGGAAGACGGTCACCATCGCCGTGCACGAGCCCGCCAGCCTCCCCGGCAGGTGCTTCGCCCGCAGCCACTCCAGCAGTTCGGCCCGCCGCTCGGGCCCGTCGGCGTCGATGACCTCCACCACCAGGCCGGCGTACGGATGGTCCAGCGCGTGGAGGTCGCGGGGGCCGGCCGCGCCGTCGCGGTAGACGGTGGCCTCGTGGTCCTGGAAGGCCGTGAAGACATGGGTCCGCCGCTGGTGGACCCGGCCGTCACGGCCGAGGCGCTTGTTGATGGCGACCGTCCACTTCATATGGTCGTCGTAGCGGCCCTCGGTGATCCAGTAGACCGAGAGGTAGCACCCGGCGGTCACCGGCTGCGCCACCGCCGAGGTCGCCGGATAGCGCAGCAGTTGGAGGTCCCGGGTGGCCACCCAGCGGCGTCCGGCGCTGATCCAGGGCATCGCCATGGCGCCCGCGTAGTAGTGGTCGTCCTCGTACCAGCGGTTGTACGCGTACTCGTGGCCCGGGTGCGGCTCCACCATCGTGATCAGCGCGTGGCCGGGGCGCACCCCGTACGGGCCGACGGCCGCCAGCTCCGCGTACACCTCGCTGCGCGTGTCCTCGCCCACGGCGCTCCCCTTCCCTCCTCCGCCGGACGGACCTACTCTGACGCCCCGTCAGTCGATCCGCCAGCCTCGGGAGGCGCCGGATGCTGCTCCAGGGCAGGACCGTCATCGTGTCCGGCGTCGGCGCCGGGCTCGGGCACCAGGTCGCGGCAGCGGTCGTCGAGGCCGGCGGCAACGCCGTGCTGGGCGCGCGTACGGAGGCGCGACTGGCCGAATCGGCGGGCGCGGTCGACCCCGGCGGCACGCGCAGCGCGTACCGGGTCGCCGACATCACCGACGAGGGGCAGTGCGAGGCCCTGGCAGCCCTCGCGCTGGAGCGCTTCGGGTGCATCGACGCGGTGGTGCACGTCGCCGCGTGGGACCGCTGCTTCGGCGGCCTCCAGGACGCGGACTTCGCTGTCTGGCAGGGCGTTCTGGACGTCAATCTGCTCGGCAGCCTGCGGATGACGCGCGCCTGTCTGCCGGGACTCAGGGAGCACGGCGGCTCCGTGGTGTTCATCGGCACGCAGTCGGCGGTGGCCGCGCCCTCACAGGTGCGGCAGGCGGCCTACGCGGCGTCCAAGGGCGCGCTGACGTCGGCGATGTACTCCCTGGCGCGAGAGCTCGGCCCCGACCGGATCCGGGTGAACACCGTGCTGCCGGGCTGGATGTGGGGCCCGCCGGTGCGGGCGTACGTGCGGTCCGCCGCCCGCGCCGAGGGGGTGCCGGAGGACGAGGTGCTCGGCAGGCTCACGCGGCGGATGGCGCTTCCGGAGCTCGCCACGGACCGGGACGTGGCCGAGGCGGCGGTGTTCCTGGCCTCCGACCGCGCCCGCGCGATCACGGGTCAGTCGCTCCCTCGTCAACGCGGGTGAGCTCATGAGGTGACAGGCGCTCCCCGACGCGACGCGGCCGCACCGGCACACTTCCGGCGCGGCCGTTTTCCTGCCTTTCGGTCGGTCATGTATCTGAATCAGAGTCAACTGACAGAACAATTTTACTCTGCCTTGACCCGTAGACGCGTTGTTCTGCCGCCCCGTCGGGCCGGACCATGAACCGCGTTCATCATACGGACCGACCACCCGGATCCCCTGGAGGGGACATGAACAGTCTCGACTGGGCCGTGCTCATCGGCTACTTCGGTGTGATGGTCGCGATCGGCGTCTGGTCCCACAAGCGGGTCGAGAACGTCAGCGACTTCTTCACCGCCGGCGGCAAGATGCCCTGGTGGCTGTCCGGCATCTCCCACCACATGTCGGGCTACAGCGCGGTGATGTTCACCGGATACGCGGCCATCGCCTACACCTACGGCGTCACCTCGTACGTCACCTGGTCCTTCCCCATCGCGATCGGCATCGCGATCGGCGCCAAGCTCTTCGCGCCGCGGCTCAACCGGGTGCGGTCGCGACTGCACGTCGCCTCACCTCTCGAATACCTCAAGAACCGCTACAACCTGCCCACCCAGCAGGCGCTCGCCTGGTCCGGCGTCCTGCTGAAGATCGTCGACGTCGGGGCGAAGTGGGCCGCCATCGCCACGCTTCTCTCCGTATTCACCGGCGTCTCCCTCAACATGGGCATTCTGATCACCGGCGCCGTCACCGCCGTCTACTGCACCGTCGGCGGGCTGTGGGCCGACGCCCTCACCGAACTCGGCCAGTTCATCATCCAGTTCGTCGCCGGCATCGCGATGCTCGTCGCCGTCATCGCCGAACTGGGCGGCTTCAGCAGCCTGTGGACCGTGTGGGACGAGCCCGAACTCGCCGGTCACGCGGAGCCGCTGGCCGGCCCGTACATGATGGTGTTCCTGATCGCGTACCTCTTCATCAAGACCTTCGAGTACAACGGCGGCATGTGGAACCAGGCGCAGCGCTACATGGCCACCGGCTCCGCGGAGTCCGCGCGGCGCTCCGCGGTCCTGTCCGCGGTGCTGTGGCTGGTCTGGCCGGCCGTGCTGTTCTTCCCGATGTGGGTCGCCCCGCTGCTCATCGACACCGACACCCCCTCCGACAGCTACGCGCTGATGGCGGAGCAGCTGCTGCCGCACGGTCTGCTGGGCCTGGTCATCGTCGGCTTCTTCTCCCACACGATGGCCATGTGCTCCTCCGACGCCAACGCGATCGCCGCCGTCGTCACCCGCGACATCATGCCCGCGCTGTCCCGCAAGGCCCGCGAGTGGGACACCCGGCTGGGGCTGCTCGCCGCCCGCTGGACCACGCTGCTCTTCCTCGGCCTGTCGATGGCGATCGCGACCCAGGTCAACTCGCCGTTCTTCGGCGACATCATCACCGTCGTCATCAAGTGGGTGGCCGGCCTGATGGGTCCGATCGCGATCCCGCTGATGCTGGGTCTGCTGCCCTGGTTCCGCAAGAGCGGTCCCACCGCGGCGCTGCTCAGCTGGGGCGTCGGCCTGGTCACCTTCTGGCTGGTCAACTACCCGGTCAACTGGGCCGTCGAGGGCGGGGTGCCGCTGCAGTACCAGGTGTCCGTACCGCTCGTGGTGTCGCTCGTCCTCTACGTGGTGGTCGGCTGGATCAAGCCGGAGGACACCCCGGAGCGCGACGAGGTGCTGGCGAAGATCAACGGCGACGACACCGGTGACTTCGGCGCGGCGGCCGTGGTCCCGGCCCCGCCCGCCCGGGAGGCCGCGGGCAGCTGACGCACGCCCCCGGGGCCCGGGTCCGGGCAGTCGGCGGGCGGTCGTCCCTTCCCCGCGTGACGGCCGCCCGCACCCCGGGGTCTATGTCAGCTCCGCCGCACCGCGCGGATACCGCTGCAGCCAGCCCGGGGCCGTCGCCGTCGGGCTGTGCAGCGCCGGCCCCTGGGTCATCTCCATCGCGAAGTCGTCCGCGATCTCCAGCAGCGTCGGACGCCCCTCCAGCTCGCACAGCCACGCCGGCGGCAGCGCCGTCTCCCCGTGCAGCGCCCCCAGCAGCGCACCGCAGACCGCGCCCGTCACCTCGGACGGGCCGTCGTGGTTGACGGCCAGCCGCAGCCCGTGCCGGATGTCCTCGCCGACCAGGGCGCAGTAGACGGCGACGCCGAGGGCGTCCTCCGCGACGTGGCCCTCGCCCAGGGAGGCCACCCGGGCCGGGCTCGGGATGCCCTGCCGTACGGCCCCGAGCGCCTGCTTGAGCGCGTCCGTCACGGGCTGGTGCCCCGGCCGGGAGGCCAGCTGCGCCAGCGCGCGCTGCACCGAGCCGTCCAGCGTCTCCCCGCGGGCGAGCCCGTGCACGATGACGGCGAACGCGCCCGCCGACAGATACGCGGTCGGATGCCCGTGCGTCTGCACCGCGCACTCGACGGCGAGCTGGCACACCAGCTGCGGCTCCCAGCCCACCAGCAGGCCGAACGGCGCCGACCGCACCAGCGCCCCCGCGTCCTGCGCCGCCGGGTTCTTCGGGGTCTGCAAGGTGCCCATGCTGTCGTCGGCGAGACCGGTGAGCGTGTCCCGCGAAGGGTTCCGCCGGCTGTAGAGCCACTCCTCGCGGGCGAGCCACCCGTTGTCCTTGCGGCGCTCGTCGGGCCCCCAGTCGCGCTGGGTCGCCGCCCACCGCAGATACGCCCGGTGCACATCGGTCGGCGGATGCCAGGCCCCGGTGTCGCGCCGGACCTGCGCCCGGATCAGCCCGTCCACGGTGAAGAGCGTGAGCTGGGTGGCGGCCGTGACCGCGCCCCGGCGGCCGTTGATCGGCGTGAGGTCGGTCAGCCCGTCCGGCCCGTGGGCGGCGCGGATCTCGTCCAGGGCCAGCCCGCCGACCCCGGCGCCGAGCGCGTCGCCGACGGCGCCCCCGAGCAGCGCCCCGCGCACCCGCGCACGGAAGTCCTGCTGCTCGGCACGGCCCCACACCCCTGCGGCTGCTGCGCTCACCGCGCTCCTCCCCCCGACGTCGTCGCACGAACACTGCCCGGCGCAGCACTGTAATCGAACGGCCGTGGCGGCTTCAGGGGCACTCGGCGGCCCCGTCCGTCGCCTCGCGGGGTACGGACGGGTATGTCGCCGGACGTGAGCCGCTGCCGCCTACCGCCTGATTCGTCCGCGCCGGGCACGGGGCCGTTCGACCACGAGGGTCACTCCGGCAGCAGCGGCAGCAGCTCCGGCAGATGCCCGTCGGACGCGCTCGCCGCCCGCTGCCGCTCGGCCGGCACCTCGCCGTACAGGGTCGTACGCGGCCTCGCCGGACGCCCCGCCGCCTCCGCGATGGCGGTGAGGTCACGGACGGAGCGGTACGAGCCGTAACCGGAGCCCGCCATCCGGGAGATGGTCTCCTCCATCAGCGTGCCGCCGAGGTCGTTCGCCCCAGAGCGGAGCATCTCCGCCGCGCCCTCCGCGCCGAGCTTCACCCAGCTCGTCTGGATGTTGGTGATGTACGGGTGGAGGAGGAGCCGGGCCATCGCGGTGACCGCCCTGTTGTCCCGGACGGTCGGGCCCGGCCGGGCGATGCCCGCCAGATAGACGGGCGCGTTGGTGTGGATGAAGGGGAGCGTCACGAACTCGGTGAAGCCACCGGTCTCCTGCTGGATCCGGGCCAGGGTGCGGAAGTGGCCGAGCCAGTGCCGGGGCTGGTCCACGTGCCCGTACATCATCGTGGACGAGGACCGGATGCCCAGCTCGTGCGCGGTCCTCACCACCTCGATCCAGTCGGCGGTGGGCAGCTTGCCCTTGGTGAGGATC
Organism: Streptomyces sp. NPDC006294; assembly: GCF_042870895.1. Lineage (NCBI taxonomy): Bacteria > Bacillati > Actinomycetota > Actinomycetes > Kitasatosporales > Streptomycetaceae > Streptomyces > Streptomyces sp. NPDC006294. Next base: position 321,997 of record NZ_JBIAHV010000003.1, on the reverse strand, counting down.
CAGCGGACCTCGTCGTCGAGGATCTCCGCGGCGGTGCCGGGGATCGAGTCCAGGCCGGCTTCCTTGGCCGCCGTCAGCCACTCGCGAACGGACATGTTGGTGCGGCTGGCCCCGTTGACGACCTCCATCGGCGAGAAGGCGTGCACATGCATGCCCGGCACGCGTTCCTTGACGGCTCGCGCGATGTCGAAGTACGCGGTGCCGGGCAGGTCGGGGTGGATGCCGCCCTGCATGCAGACCTCGACCGCGCCGACGTCCCACGCCTGCTCCGCCCGGTCCGCGACCTGACCGAGCGAGAGCGTGTAGGCGTCGGCGTCCGTACGCCGCTGGGCGAAGGCGCAGAAACGGCAGCCGGTGTAGCAGACGTTGGTGAAGTTGATGTTCCGCGTGACGATGTACGTCACGTCGTCGCCGACGACGTCGCGGCGCAGCTCGTCGGCGATCCGGGTCAGCGCGTCCAGGGCGGGGCCGTCGGCGTGGAGCAGGGCCAGCGCCTCGTCGTCCGTCAGCCTGGTCGGGTCGTCGGCGGCCGTGGCCAGTGCGGCCCTCACGTCCGTGTCGATGCGCTGCGGCACCATGCCGGGTGCGGCGGCCTCCCGCAGCGCGTCCCAGTCGCCGTAGACGTGGTCGAAGTCGTCGCGGCGGTCGTGGGTGCGGCCGTCGGTGTCGATGGTCCGGTGCAGATCGGTGCGGCCGGTGGCGGTGAAGCCCTCGTCTGGCTCCTGCCACGGCAGCCCCGTGGGGAGGGCGTCGCTCTTCGCGAGGCCGGTCTCCTCGTCGGCCAGCGCCCGGACGTGCGGGACCAGCCGCGGGTCGAGCCACGGCTCGCCGCGCCGCACGAACTCCGGGTACACGCAGAGCCGTTCGCGCAGCTCGAACCCTTCGGCGGCGGACCGTGCCGCGAGCTCGTCGATCTGCGGCCAGGGCCGCTCGGGGTTGACGTGGTCGGGGGTCAGCGGCGACACGCCGCCCCAGTCGTCGATCCCGGCGCGGATGAGCCGTGCGTACTCGGCGTCGACCAGGTTCGGCGGGGCCTGGAGGCACGCGGAGGGCCCCATGATGTGCCGGGCGACGGCGACGGTGGCGACCAGCTCGTCCACCTCGGCGTCCGGCATGCCGCGCATGGCCGTGTCCGGCTTGGCGCGGAAGTTCTGCAGGATCAGCTCCTGAACGCCGTGGTAGGCGCGGGAGACGCGGCGCAGCGCGAACAGCGACTCGGCCCGCTCCTCGTACGTCTCCCCGATCCCGATCAGCAGCCCGCTCGTGAACGGCACGGAGCTGCGTCCCGCGTCCTCCAGCACCCGGAGCCTGACGGCGGGCTCCTTGTCGGGCGAGCCGTGATGCGGCCCGCCCGGCTCCGACCACAGCCGGGTCGCGGTCGTCTCCAGCATCATGCCCATCGACGGCGCGACGGGCTTCAGTCGCTGGAAGTCCGTCCAGGACATGACCCCCGGGTTGAGGTGGGGCAGCAGCCCGGTCTCCTCCAGGATCCGGATCGACATGGCCCGCACGTACGCGATCGTGTCGTCGTACCCGTGCGAGTCCAGCCACTCACGGGCCTCGGGCCAGCGGTCCTCCGGCTTGTCGCCGAGCGTGATCAGCGCTTCCTTGCAGCCCAGTTCGGCGCCGCGCCGGGCGATCGCCAGCACCTCGTCCGGCGACATGAACAGACCATGGCCGGCGCGGCGCAGCTTGCCCGGGACGGTCGCGAAGGTGCAGTAGTGGCACTTGTCCCGGCACAGCCGGGTGAGCGGCACGAACACGCTCTTCGAGTACGTGATCACGCCGGCGCGCCCCGCCGCCTCCAGACCCGCGTCCCGCACGCGCGCGGCGGAGGCCGTCAGGTCCTCCAGGTCCGCCCCCCGCGCCTGCAACAGCACCGCGGCCTCCGCCACATCGAGCGCCACCCCGTCCCTGGCCCGCTTCAGCGCACGCCGCATCGCGTTCTCGGTGGGCCGTACTGAACTGGGTCCGCCCTGGTGATCGGTCATGCGTCGAGCATACGAGCGGCCGCGGCCGTCCCCGCCCGGCCCCGTCCGCGTGGCCGAGACCGGCCCCCCTGCGTCCCGCCGCACAGGTCCGTCACCCGGCCGGCCGCCAGAGCATCGTGAGCGGGCCGGTGATCGGCCCCAGCCCCTGGCCGCGGCTGCGTCGTACGGGCAGGGGGCGGTCCGGCATCAGGATGATGCCGCTCTCGGTGCGAAAGCCGATCCGTGTGGCCGGCATTGCCCATCCGGACTGTTCGAAGATCAGTGAGAGAGTCGTCTGCACCTGCAGGTCCGCGAAGCCCGCACCGGGGCAGCGCCGCTTCCCGAGCCCGAAGGGCAGGAAGGCATACGGCGAGGGCCGGAAACCTGCCCAGCGCTCCGGGACGAAACGGTCGGGATCGCTGAAGACCTCCGGGTTGCGGTGCTCCAGCAAGGGCGAGACGAACGCCACCGTGTTCGCGGGTGCGCCCATGCTCGCGGATGCGCCCGTGTTCGCGGATGCGCCGTTCGAGTCGCCCAGGCGGACGTCGCCGCGTGCCCGACGCGGGAGCGAGACGGCCACCGCCGGCAGTATCCGCTGCGTCTCCTTGACGACGGCCTCCAGGCCGTGGGGCACGAGGTCCGGCCGGCTCATGGACGTCAGCGTCGACCAGATCATCGCGCTCGCCGTCGTCTCGTAGCCGGCCGCGAACAGGCCGTGAAGCTCGCCGGCGATCTCAGCGGTGGTGAGGCGGTCGCCCGTCTCGTCGACCGTGTGGCACAGCATCGACAGGGCGTCCCACGACGGCGGCTCGAGCCGCCGACGCTCGATGAGGCCGGCCAGGGCCAGGTAGGTGTGCTCGACCCGGCCTGCCCAGCGTCCGTAGGGCGTCCACGGCTTGAACGACCGGAACAGGATCACGGCGGGGTTGAACATGGAGTTCAGCAGCCTGGTGACATCGTCGGCCAGCCGCAGGTTCTCAGGGGTGGGGAGCACGCCCAGCAGGCAGACGAGCATGTTGACCCGCGCGATGCGACGGCACTCCGTCACCAGGTCGAACGTGCCTGCCTCGGGGTCGGCGAATTTCGACGTGGCGAACGTGTCCGCGAAGACGGCGCGGTAGGTGTCCATCAGCCTGCCGTGGAACGCGGGGGCGGTCAGTTTGCGGCGTCGGCGGTGGTCGGCTCCGTTCGCGGTGAGGACCGTGTCGAACATGCCGGACCACGCCTGTCCCGCGGGCAGGGAGAAGATGCCCCCGTCGGCCCGGGGGAAGGTCTCGGTGTCGGTGAAGAACCTCTTCACCGCCTCCTGGCCGCGGCCGACCACGAGAGCACCGTTGCGACCGCTGAGGGGAACGAATCCTTCGCCGGCCAGGGGCGCGATGCGCCGCAGGAGATAGCGGGCCGGGTTGCGCAGAAACCTGGCGTAGTTGACCAGGCGGGGGCCGGACGGTCCGGTGACCGCGGTTCGAAGCGAGGTGTCGAGCATGCGTTCCATCAGCACTCCGGAGTCTGTCGCCGATCACGGTGCCGAGCTCAGGCCGGGTCGAGCCGTGTCTGGCGCGGCTTCGTCAGCGTGACCGGGGAACGTGCCGGGACGAAAGGACAGTTGTCCCTCCTTGCCGGACACCGGTGTGCCAGCATCGTCGGAACCGACCCGGTGGGGCCGGATCAGCTGGTCCGACCGCGAAGAGCGGCTGTCACGTCCGGGGCGGTGCTTTGGTTACCGACGCAGAGATCCGTCGTCTGGCGGACCGCGAGCAACTGACCAGCACAACCATCAAGTACATGGTCGGCAACCTCGAATGGTCCGGGCCCGTGTTCCAGTCGATGACCTTGTTCGTCAGCTCCATCTTCGATTCGTACCGGGGAAACGGCGCTACGGTCGTGGCGATCCTGGCGGTGGCCCATCTGGGGCTCGCTCCGCTCTTCTTCGTCGGATACGGTCCGCTCGCCCGCGGCGGCCGGTGGGCTCTGGTGTACCCCGCGCAGGCCCTGCTCATGAACGGCCTCCTCATGGGCATGTCGGAACCGGGGGCGTACGGCAGCTCGGTCCTGTGCGTGCCCGGATGCAACTACTCCGCTCCGATGTGGCTCTTTCTCGCCTACTACCCGTGGCCACCGCCCGACGTCGTCCGCCGGCGGCGCGTCGTCGAATGGGCGGCGCTCACCGGCTACTTCCTGATCTTCCTGCTGCTGGTGTACGCCAACAACGGCGTCGTCCGCGGACCGCATGTCCTGTCGGCCGGGATATCGGCCATGTGGCTGTCCGTCGGCTACATCCTCGGCATGGCGATCAGCAAAATGTGCGTGGCCGCCGCGGAGAAGCAGATAGAGGTCCAGCAGCAGAACTTCGGCGAGTTCTTCGACTTCCTCCACTCCCACGTGAAGTCGGGCATCGCATCCATCCGCGCCGACGTCGACGACCCGCCCCGCGTCCAGGAAAAGCTCAACGAACTCGAGCAGGCGGTCAGCAACTACCGCATCGAACTGCTCCTGACGCGAGACCAGGTGCCCCTGGCAGCCCTGCTCAGCGAACGTGTCCGCACGTTCTCCGGCGTACTGCGCATCGGCTCCACCCCTCGCGTCGGGCCCGCCTCCGTGGCCCGGCCGATCGCCATCCTCGTCGGGCGTGCCCTGGGCGATCTGCTGTCCAACTCCGCCAAGCACGGTGCGACGGCCGTCGACATCGCCTGCGACATCAGCCGCGGTCTGATCTCGGTAGAAGTCGCCGACGACGGACCGGGACTTCCCGAGGGCGTCCTCGACGACGAGGCGCGCAGCCTGAACCACCTCCGCGGAGCCGCCAGAGCCCTCGGCGGCGAACTGACCGCGCATGCCCGCGCCGACCGGACCGGCACGGTGATGCGACTGAACATCCCACTGCACACCAAGAAGGCGACGACATGAAACAGGGATTACGGATCCTCCTCGTGGAGGACTCCGACCTCCTCGCGGGTGCCGTGAGCAGAGAACTCGACCGCGAGTACGGTCACACGGTCGTCACCGTGCACGACCCGCTCAACCTGGACGCCCTGCTGGCCACCGAGCGATTCGACGTGGCCATCGTCGATCTGCTCTATGAGCACCTGAACAGAGCCTTCGACACCCTCAGGCTGTCCGGACAGCTCTCGGTCCGGGGCAACACCCTGCTGATCAGCGGACTGACCGCGATCCGCACTCTCCACGCCCGCACACCCGCGATCCCGACGGTGGTCTGGACCTCCGGCGAGGCCAACAGGCGGCTCCATCTCCTGTACGCCTATCAGAACCTCGGCGTACGCAGCTACTGCTCCAAGAGTCCGGGAACCGGACGACTGGACGTCCTGGAAAGGACCGTGCGGGAAGCCGCCCTCGGGCGCCCGTACGTCGACCCGGTCCTCAATCCCTACCTGCCGGCCGACAACGCCCGCACCACCAGCGGCATCCTGCTGCGCGAGGAGAACAAGAGAGCCATCTGGCGGGCCGTCGCCCTGGGCGCGGCCGCCCGGGAGGAGATCGGACGGCTGACCGGCTACGCCCCGCGGACCGTCGGCAGGCTCATCCCCGAAATGTACGAGGGGCTGCGGGAGTTCGACGTCGGACTGATGGAGAGCCGCACACCCTTCGTCGACCTGGTCCGCTACGTCGCGAGCAACTGGCAGTTCTTCCTGGACGAGGCCGTCCGGGTCGAATACCCCTAGGAACACGCGCCGCCGAGGCCGGGCTTCCGCGGCGCAGAAGGGACATCTGTCCTGGCTCCGGCCGGGCTGTGATCGGCACCCTGTACATGTGCCTTCCTCACCGACTCCCCGCCCTACTCCCCACGTGCACCTGCGGATTCGGTCAGGACACATGTGTCCGTTCACGCCAAGGAGTCACACAGTGAAGCTTCCTGATCTCACACGCCTGCTGTCCCGCCCGGCCCGAGCGGCCGGCGACCGGATGCGCCGCATGGCGTCCTGGTCGGCGCGACGCCGGGGCATCGTGGCACACCAGTTCCTGCGAGGTGTGTCCTACGGGGCGGGGACCTCGGTGGTCGCGGTCGTCGTGTGGTGGTTTCGTGCCAGGCACGGTGGCTGACCACCAGACGCCCGGAGACCGTCACGCGGGGGACGGTCTCCCCGGTCGTGCAGCGGGCGTCGGATGCCGCGGGACATGGCGACGCGCGGCACACCGGCCCCGCTACAGATACTGCGCGTACTCGTCCAGCGCCCGCAGGACCTCCGCCTTGTCGCCCGGCGGGAGTTGGAGCACCACCTCGTCGATGCCCTGGTCCGCGTAGTGCGCCAACTTGCCCGCTGACGGGCGGACCGCGTACGGGACGATCTGGAGGGACTTGGGGTCGCGGCCGGCCTGTTCCCAGGCGGCGCGGAGGCGCGGGACGGAGTCCTGGAGGCCGCGGCCGCCGATCGGCATCCAACCGGACGCGTACTCCGTGATGTGGGCGAACAGCTGGGGCCCGGCCGCGCCGCCGACCAGGACGCGCGGGGTGCCGCCGACCGGCTTCGGGTGGGCGCAGGAGGCGCGGACGGACGCGAAGTCGCCCGTGTACGCGACCGGTTCCGGGGACCACAGGGCGCGCATCACACGCATCCGGTCGAGGACGAGGTCCCGGCGCGAGGCCCAGTCGACGCCGTGGTCGGCGGCCTCCTCCACGTTCCAGCCGAAGCCGACGCCCAGCGTGAAGCGGCCGCCGGAGACGTGGTCCAGGGTCGCGATCTGCTTCGCCAGGACAATCGGGTCGTGCTGCGCGACGAGGGTGATGCCCGTGCCGAGGGCGAGCCGTTCGGTGACGGTCGCGGCCTGCGCGAGAGCCACGAACGGGTCCAGGGTACGGCCGTACTCGGGCGGGAGGTCGCCGCCCGCGGCGTACGGGGTGGTGCGCTCCACCGGGATGTGCGTGTGCTCGGGGAGGAAGAGGCCGGCGAAGCCGCGCTGTTCCAGTTCGCGGGCCAGCCGTACCGGATCGATCGTCTCGTCGGTGAGGAAGATGGTCGTCGAGATCCGCATGGGCTCAACGTATGCCGTACGTACGGCTCTCGTCGCCGGTCATGACCGCGTCGTCCGCCGAACCCCCTCCTTGGCCGCCCGTTCACGGCTCGGTACCGGGGTTCGACTGCGAACCGGCATCACTCCTGTCCTTCTTCGACACTCCGGGGAGCCGACGGCATGTGCGACGACGAACAACTCGCGGGTCATGCGAGGGGACGGCGCGGGCTGCACGGTCCGGTTCGTGACCGACCAGGGCGTGCTGCACACGGCGGCGCTGCCGGGCAGCGGCAGCGGCACGGTGGAGTGGCGGACGACCGCGCAGTACGCGGGCTGCGTACGGGCCAAGGTGCGGCACCCGCCCGTCCTGCCACCGCTGCCGGGGCCGCTCGCGGCGTTCACCAACCTGGTGTTCCTGGGGCGTTGACGCGCGCGGCGCCCGGAAAAGCCGGTGCGGCCCGGGCGGGTGGTCCCTAGGCTCCGGCCATGGGATCACATGTGCGCCACATCACGATCGACTGCGCCGACGCCTACCGGCTGGCCACGTTCTGGGCCGCGGTGCTGGACGCCGAGGTCTCCGACGAGGACGCCCCCGGCGACCCGGAGGCCCTGGTCGAGTCGAAGGGCGGGACGCTGCTGTTCGTCACCGTCCCGGAGCCGAAGGCGCTGAAGAACCGGGTCCATCTGGACATCGTGCCGACGGACCGTACCCGCGACGAAGAGGTGGCGCGCCTGCTGGAACTGGGGGCGACCCTGGTCGCCGACCACCGGGTCCCGGACGGCAGGGGCTGGGTGACGCTCTCGGACCTGGAGGGCAACGAGTTCTGCGTGGAGCGGGGCGAGGCGGAACGCGCGGCGTGAGTCCCGCGAGGCCCCGCGTCCGGTGGCGGAAGCCGGTCACCGTCGGCGCAAGGCTCCCACGTAGACGCCGAGCAGGATCAGGGGTGCCCCCAGGAGCAGGCTCGCCGTCAGGGGTTCGTCGTCCAGCCAGGCCGACAGGAGGACGGTGACGAGGGGGAAGACGACGAAGACGTACGCGGCCCGGGAGGGGCCCCAGGCCCGCACGAGCAGCAGATAGAGCACGAACACCGCCACCGAGCCCGCCAGCACGACATATGCCAGTGCCCACCACGTGGCCGCGCGTTCGGGCAGGATCCACGCGTCGCCGACTGCGCGGGACCCGGCGAAGAGGAGGACCGCGGCGCCCGTCATGCCGACCGCGTTCATCGTGACCGGGTGGACCTTGGGCAGCCGGTGGACCAGGACCGTCGCCTCCGCGAAGGAGAGCACCGCACCGAGCATGGCGAGGAACGACAGCAGCGGGACGGTTCCCTGGAGCGGGGCCCGGGACACGACCGCGACGCCCACGACGGCGAGCAGCGTTCCCAGCGCCGCCCGCAGGCGGAACCTCTCCTGATGCTGGGCCACCGACAGCAGCAGCGCGGCGAGCGGCACCAGCGCCAGGATCGTCTGGCCGAGGCCGGCGTGGATGCGGACGAGTGCGTAGTAGGCCAGGGCGAACGTGACCCCGAAGTTGAGCACCCCGAAGAGCAGTGCCCCGGCCAGTGCCCGGCCGCGCGGCCACTCGAGCCGCATGACGGCCGTGACGAGGAGCAGGACGGCGGCCGCCGCACCGAAGCGCAGGGCTGCGCCCCACAGCGGGTCGAGCTCACGGTTGCTGAAGCGGATACCGACGGCGTTGCCACCGGCGAGGAGGCAGCAGGCGGCGAACGTGGCCAGGACGGCCCTGCTGCCGTCGGTTGCTCGCATGAACGCACCGTAGGACGGGCCGTGGGGCCGCGAGGCGCCGACACTCCAGTCGGCTCCTCGCGGCCGGGCGGGTGGGTCCGCCGGTTGCCGGGCGGGGGGGGTCCGCCGGTTGCCGGGCGGGTGGGTCCGCCCGGCAACCGGACGGCTCAGTCCGCCAGCTCCAGCGCCGGGGTCTCCTTGGTGAGGACCTCGCCCCGGAAGAACGCCGGGCTGCGGCGCTGCATCACGACCATCAGGACGACGCCGAGCAGGAGCAGGCCGACGCCGATGACGAAGACCGAGCCCATGCCGAGGACGGAGGAGCCGGAGCCGTAGGCCGGGTCCCACATGTCGAAGAGCGTCTTGCCGAAGACGGCGGCGAGCATCAGGCCGCCGACGCCGGGCAGCACACCCTTGAAGAACAGGTTGGCGGTCGACCGGCGCAGCTCGTTGCGGAAGAACCAGACGCAGGCGAAGGCCGTGATCGAGTAGTAGAAGCAGATCATCAGGCCGAGGGCGTAGATGGTGTCGACGAGGACGTTCTCGCTCACCAGGCTCATCACGGTGTAGAAGACGCCGGTGGCGACGCCCGCGGCCACGGTCGCGAGACCGGGGGTCTTGAAGCGCGGGTGGACCTTGGCGAACGCCTTCGGCATGGCGTCGTACGTGCTCATCGCGAGCGCGGTGCGGGCGACCGGGATGAAGGTGGTCTGCAGGCTCGCCGCGGCGGACGCGAGGACCGCGACGAAGAGCAGGATGCCCAGCCCCGAGCCCATGACCGGGTCGGCCAGGACGGCGAACACGTTGTCGGAGGTGTCCGGGTTGCCGAGGCCGGTGCCCTGCTCGCCGATTCCGGCGTACATCTGCACGGCGATGGCGACCATCAGGTACGAGGCGACGATGACGACCATGGCGAGCATGGCGGAGCGGCCGGGGGTGCGGGCGCTGCCGACGCTCTCCTCGTTGATGGACAGGCAGGTGTCCCAGCCCCAGTAGATGAAGATCGAGAGGGAGAGTCCGGCGGTGAAGGCGGAGAAGGACTCGACGCTGAAGGGGTTCATCCAGGACAGCGAGAAGTCCAGGGAGCCGGCCACCTCGTCGGACTTCATGACGGCCATGGCCGCGAAGACGACGATGACGGCGAGCTGGAGGCCGACCAGGGCGTACTGGACCCACTTGGTCGCGGTGATGCCGCGGTAGCTGATGGCCGTGGCCACCGCGATGAAGGCGAGCGTCGTGAGGATGTGGACGGCCTTGTTGCCGTCCAGGGCGGCGACGCTTCCGCTGCCCGTGATCTCCCCGGCGGTGAGCCAGAAGAACGATGTGGCGACGCCGGCGAGGTTGGAGAGGACCACGACGGTGGCCACCAGCAGGCCCCAGCCGCACATCCAGCCGATCCTGGGCCCGAAGGCCTTCACCGACCAGGTGAAGGAGGTGCCGCAGTCCGGGACGGCCTTGTTGAGCTCGCGGTACGCGAAGGCCACGAGCAGCATCGGCAGAAAGCCCGCCAGGAAGATCGCGGGCATCTGGAGCCCGACTTCCGAGACGGTCGGGCCGAGGGTGGAGGTCAGGCAGTAAACGGGGGCGACTGTCGAGACGCCGATGACGGCTCCGCCCATCAGGCCGACGGAGTTACCGCCGAGGCCCTTGGTGCGGACACCCCCGTCGGGGGCGCTCCGTACCGTGTCTCCGGCCTGTGGCCGCGCATCGAGCTGAGTCATGAGGAGGACGTTAGGTGCTGCGGTTTCCACATCCGGAAGATCGAGGTCCGGATAACGGGACGGTACCGAGGGTTCGATTCCAAGGTCGGACCGGCCATCTCGCGTCTACTTGAAAGCTGTACGGCCGTCATCGGCAGTGCATCGCGAGGCCGACGACCCCCTTATCCGATATGCGAGAACCGTAGCGACACCCGTTTTGTCCGGTTCCAAATTTTCCCGTCTCATTTTCCGCGCAGTCGTCGCAAGGGCCCGCCGGCCCGGCCTCGGCCCGACCCTCAGCCCGCCCAGACCAGCGACTGGAGCTCGCTGTAGGCATGCAGCGCGTACGAGCCGACGTCCCGGCCCACGCCGCTGCGCCGGAAGCCGCCGAACGGCGCCTCCATGTTCCTGCCGACCGTGTTCACCCCCACCCCGCCCGACCGCAGCCGCCCGGCGACCCGGAAGGCGCGGGCCGTGTCGCCGGAGAAGACGTAGTCGATGAGGCCGTAGTCGCTGTCGCCGGCCAGCGCGAGGCCCTCGTCCTCGTCGTCGAAGGGCATCACGACCACCACGGGCCCGAAGATCTCCTCACGCACGATCCGCATGTCCATCGTGCAGTCGGCGAACAGGGCCGGAGCCACATAGAAGCCCTTGTCGTACGCCGGGCGCCCGCCGCCCGTCACCAGGCGCGCCCCCTCCTTGCGGCCCAGCTCGACGTACGACTCCACGCGGTCCCGGTGCGCCGCCGAGATCACCGGGCCGACGACCGTTGCGGGGTCGGCCGGGTCGCCGATCCGCAGGGCGCGCGCGTAGGCGGCGAGGTCCTCCACCAGCCGGTCGTACACCCCGCGCTGAGCGATCACCCGGGTCGGGGCCGTACAGATCTGGCCGCTGTAGAAGGAGAACGTCGTACCGATCCCGCGCACCGCCGCGCCGAGGTCCGCGTCGTCGAAGACCAGCGCCGCGCCCTTGCCGCCGAGCTCCATGAGCTGGCGCTTCATCGCACGGCCGCAGACCTCCGCGATCCGCTGCCCGACCGCCGTGGAGCCGGTGAAGCTGACCATGTCGACGTCCCCGGACTCCACGGCCGCCTCCCCGACGGCGGGTCCGGAGCCGGTGACCACGTTGACCGTGCCGGGCGGCGCGCCGGCCTCCTGCAGTGCCTCGGCCATCCGGTACACGGACAGCGGGTCCTGCGGGGCCGGCTTCACGACCACCGTGTTGCCCATCGCCAGCGCGGGCGCGACCTTGCCCGCCGGGTTGGCCCACGGATTGTTGTACGAGGTGACGCAGGTGACCACGCCCACCGGGCGGCGTACGGCGACGGCCCCGAGGACGCCGCCCTTCCCCATCGGTCCCGCCGCGGCGACCTGCGGGGGCAGCGCCTGCTCGACCGGCTCCAGCGCGCCCCTGGCGTAGCGGCGGAAGCGCGCCGCGCCGACCCCGACCTGCATGGCGCGCGCGGTCGCCGTCGTCGCGCCGCTCTCGGCGCGCGCCAGCTCCGTGTGCGCCTCCAGGTCGCGCTGCACGAGGGACGCCGCCCGGTCCAGGATCGCGGCGCGCTCCTCCGGCCTCGTACGCGACCAGGCGGCGAACGCCTCCCGGGCGGCGGCCGCCGCGTCCAGCACCTGGGCGCGGCTCGCCTCCGGGGCGAGACCGACGACCTGCTCCGTGGCCGGGTCGATCACCTCGTAGTGACCCCCGTCCGGCTCGACCCACTCACCGCCGATGAACAGCCGCTCCTTCACCGGGTCGACACCGTCCTCGTGTCCCGGCCGGAACGGAGCACCCTGCCCGGTACGGCCCCGGTGACCTGGTCGTCCCGGATCGCCTCCACGCCGTTGACACGGACCGACACGACTCCGATCGCCTTCGCGTCCAGCCGCGGGCTCCTCCCCGGCAGATCGTGCACCAGCTTCGCCGGGCCCGCGTCGATCCGCTCCGGGTCGAAGAGGACGAGGTCCGCGTGGTGGCCCTCGGCGATCCGGCCCCGGTCGCGCAGGCCGAAGAGGCGCGCCGGGTCGTCGGTCAGCATCTTCACCGCCGCCTCCAGCCCGACCAGCTTCCGGCCGCGCAGACAGTCGCCGATGAACCGGGTCGTGTACGGGGCGCCGCACATCCGGTCCAGGTGCGCGCCGGCGTCCGAGCCGCCGAGCAGCACGTCCTCGTGCTGCCACGTCTCGGCGCGCAGCGCCCACGAACCGGGGTCGTTGTCGGTGGGCATCGGCCACAGGACCGTGCGCAGGTCGTCGTTGGCGCAGATCTCGACCAGGCACTGGAACGGGTCCTGGCCCCGCTCGGCGGCGATGTCACGGACGACCCGGCCGGTCTGGCCCGCGTTCTCCCGGGTGTACGTGTCCCCGATGACGTAACGGCCGAAGTCCGCGAGCCGGCGGAAGACGCCGGCCTCCTTCGAGCCGGCCCGCCGCAGCATCTCGGCGCGCACGGCCGGGTCGTGCAGCCTCGCGATCCGCTCCGGGACGGGGAGCGAAAGGATCTCCCCCCAGCCGGGGATCAGATTGAGGGCGCAGAACGTGCCCAGCGACATGTTCATCGGCGTCAGGATCGGCATGGTGAGCGCCACGACCCGGCCACCGGCCTTACGGGCCCGCTCGGACGGCAGCAGCTGTCGGGGGACGCGCTCGGGGACGGCGGCGTCGATGGTGAGCACGTTCCAGTTCAGCGGCCGCCCGGCGGCGGCGCTCATCTCGACCAGCAGCTCGATCTCGTCGTCCTCGAACCGGTCGAGACAGCCCGCGACGATCGCCTCCAGCTGCGTCCCCTCGTGCTCGCCGACCGCCCGCGACAGGGCGAGCAGCTCGTCCGGCAGGGCGTGCCGGGAGGCGACGGGCCTGCCGTCGCCGTCGGAGTGGGTCGACGACCGGGTCGTCGACAGCCCCCAGGCGCCGGCGTCCATCGCGTCGTGCAGGAGCGCCACCATCTGCCCGAGCTGCGCCTCCGTCGGCCGCCCGCCGATCGCGTCCGGTCCCATCACATGCCGGCGCAGGGCGCAGTGACCCACCATGAACCCCGCGTTGACGGCCGTGCGGCCGTCGAGGGCGTCCAGATACTCGCCGAAGGTGTGCCAGTTCCAGGGCGCGCCCTCCTCGAGCGCCACCAGGGACATGCCCTCCACCTTCGACATCATCCGCCGCGTGTAGTCCGCGTCGCCGGGCCGCTCCGGGTTGAGGGGGGCGAGCGTGAAGCCGCAGTTGCCGGCGGCGACGGTCGTCACTCCGTGGTTCAGGGACGGGGTGGCGTAGGGGTCCCAGAACAACTGGGCGTCGTAGTGCGTGTGCGGATCGACGAACCCGGGGGCGAGGACGAGCCCGGTGGCGTCCTCCGTGGTCGCCGCGCGTGGCCCGCGCCCCGGCTCGGCGACGACGGCGATCCGGCCGTCCGGGCCGATCCCGACGTCCCCCGGGTATCCGGGGGCGCCGGTGCCGTCGACGACGGTCGCGTTACGGATGAGGTGGGCGAGCATGGGGTCCCCTTCTGCGGCTTGCCGCGTGGGCGCGGCGCGGACGGGTGGTGCGGTCCGTGGTGCGGCCCGGGCGGAGCGCGCGGCGGCCGGCCGCGACCGCGCTGCGCGCTCCGACCGGGCCGGTACGGGCGGCGGTCCGGGAAGACGCCGTCCGTGTTCGCAGGGAACAAGCCCGCCGCAGGCGCACCCCCGTCACCCCGCCCCCGCCCCCCGGAACCTCGTCGTCCGGTGGACCGGGTCCGTGTCGATCTGCGGGATCACATGCTCGCCGATCAGCCGGATCGTCGTCATCGTGTCCTCGTACGACACCCCGATCGGCAGCCCGAAGGACAGCTGGTCCGCCCCCGCCTGCTCCCACCGTTTGCACTGCTGCAGCACCTCCCCGGGGTCGCCGCAGATCATCAGCTCCTCCGCGATCAGCAGCTCGATGATCTCCGCCGTGTACTCCGGCAGCAGTTCGGGCCACCGGGGCACGCCCTCCGGCCGCGGGAAGGTGTCGTGGTAGCGGAACAGCAGCGACTGGAGGTAGTTGAGGCCGCCGGAGACCGCGATCTCGACCGCTTTGTCGTGCGTCTCGGCGCAGATCGCCGTCGACGTCACCATCACGTTGTCGTTGACGAACGCGCCGACCGCCTTCGCGTCCTTCACGGCCGTCTTGTACGACTCGAGGACCCACTCCATGTCGGAGACCTTCTGGACGCTGAAGCCCAGCACCCCGAGACCCTTCCTGCCGGCCATGGCGTACGAGGACGGGGATCCGGCGGCGTACCACATGGGCGGGTGGGCGGGCCCGTACGGCTTCGGGAGGACCTTCCGCGGGGGCAGGGACCAGTGCTTGCCCTGGAATCCGACGTACTCGTCCTGCAGCCACATCTTCGGGAACTCGGCGATCGTCTCTTCCCAGAGCTCCTTGGTGTGGTTCATGTCGGTGATGCCCGGCATGAACCCGAGGATCTCGTGCGATCCGGCGCCCCGCCCGGAGCCGAACTCGAAGCGTCCCTCGGAGAGATGGTCGAGCATCGCGACCTTCTCGGCGACCTTGACCGGGTGGTTGACCGGGGCCAGCGGGTTGAAGATGCCGGACCCCAGGTGGATCCGCTCCGTGGCGTGCGCGAGGTAGCCGAGGAAGACGTCGTTGGCCGACAGATGGGAGTACTCGTCCAGGAAGTGGTGCTCGGAGGCCCAGGCGTACTTGAACCCGGACTTGTCCGCCTGGATGACGTACTCGGTCTCCTCCATCAGCGCCTTGTGCTCGGCGAGCGGGTCGGTCTCGGCGCGCTTGCCGAGGTATCCCTGAACAAAGAGTCCGAATTCCAAGGGGTTCCACCGCCTTATCGGTTCCGTCTGCTCCGCTTCCCGCCGGACCGCTCAACTGACGCACCGTCAGGTTTGGATGTGGTCGACTGTTCCACCGGGCGCCTGCCCCGTCAATACCTGACGAGGCGTCAGAGGATGCTGACGCCCGCCAGCCACCCGCCGTCGATCACGAACGGCTGGCCGGTGATGTACGAGGAGTCCTCGCCGGTCAGGAAGAGCGCGAGCCGGGCGACCTCCGCCGCCTGCCCGACCCGGCCGAGCGGCACCAGCGTGCGGTACAGGCCCTCGACGGCGTCCCGGTCCGTGCCCTCGGGGTTGCTCATCGGCGTGTCCACGGCCCCGGGACACACGGCGTTGACCCGGATGCGCTTCGGCGCGAGCTCCAGCGCCGCCACCCTCGTCAGGCCGAGGATCGCGTGCTTGGAGGCGGCGTAGGCGCCGACGCCGGCCATGCCGGTGAGCGCCGTGTACGAGGCGGTGTTGACGATCGTGCCGCCGCCCGCCGCCTCGATCTCGGGGGCGACGCTTCGGATGCCGAGGAAGGTGCCCACCTGATTGACCTGCGTGACGAGCTGGAACTCCTCCAGCGGGGTGGACACCAGCTCGTTGAAGCGCAGGATGCCCGCGTTGTTGACGAGGCCGTCGATCTTCCCGAAGGCGTCCTTCGCGGCGGCGACGGCAGCCGTCCAGTCGGCCTCGCGGCCCACGTCGAGATGGACGTAGAGCCCGCCGACCTCCTTGGCGAGCGGTTCGCCGAGCTCGTCGAGCACGTCCGCCAGGACCACCTTCGCGCCTTCCGCCGCGAAGAGCCTGGCCTCCTGCTCGCCCTGTCCGCGCGCCGCGCCCGTGACGAGGACGACGCGTCCGTCCAGCTTGCCCATGTCTGCTCTCCCTGGTCGGTCAAACGGCTGTCGGTCGTCGGTCCTCAGTCGAGGTGCGGGACCACGTCGGCGGCGAACGCCGCCATCTGGTCGGTGAGTTCGGTGACGTTCCGGCTGCGGAACCGGACCTGGATCTGGTCCACGC
The DNA here is from genome assembly GCF_042870895.1 of Streptomyces sp. NPDC006294. Classification (NCBI taxonomy): domain Bacteria; kingdom Bacillati; phylum Actinomycetota; class Actinomycetes; order Kitasatosporales; family Streptomycetaceae; genus Streptomyces; species Streptomyces sp. NPDC006294. Next base: position 305,783 of record NZ_JBIAHV010000003.1, on the reverse strand, counting down.
CCATCGCCGGGTAGGCGCGCAGCGACTCGGCCAGCGCCTGCGGCTTGCCGGTGAGCGTGCGGCGGCCGGTGGGCCGGGCCGGTTCGCCGACGTGGAGCGGTTCGGTGATGGCGCCGACCGTGAACGGGTCCTCGATCCCGGCCGCCTCCCGCAGGGCGCGCACCTTAGCGATCTGTGCCGGGAGCCTGTCGCGGGGGTCGCCCTGCGGCAGCCAGCCGTCGCCCTTGAGCGCGGCCCGGCGCACGGCGGCGGGCGACGAACCGCCGACCCAGAGCGGGACGCGGGCCTGGGCGGGTCGCGGCCGCTGGCCCAGGTCCTTGAAGGAGTACCGCTCCCCGCTGAACTCCGGATACTCGTCGGGGCCCAGCGCCGCCCGCAGCGCGTCGACGCTCTCGTCGAGCACGGCGCCGCGCCCGTCGAAGTCGGCCCCCAGGGCGTCGAACTCCTCGCGTACGTGCCCGGCTCCGACGCCGAGGAGCAGCCGCCCGCCGGAGAGGTGGTCGAGGGTCGCGTACTGCTTGGCGGTCACCAGTGGGTGCCGCAGTCCGACGACCGCGACGTGACTCAGCAGCCCTACCCGTTCGGTCACGCCGGCGAGGAACGCGAGCGTGGCCACCGGGTCGTACCAGACGGTGGACATCGCGTCCGCGAGACGCCGCGGGATGGCGACGTGGTCGCAGACGGCGACGTACGCGAAGCCGGTGCGGTCCGCGGTGCGGGCGATCTCGGCGAGCTCGCCCGGACCGGCTCCGGCCTCCCATGGTTCCGCGTAGAGGGTGCTCTGCGACTGGACCGGAAGCTGCATCCCGTACGCCACCATCGCGACCCCTCCGACCTGACGACCCGTCACATCCTGACGGGGCCATCGTCACCGCCCGCCCCACAACAGGCAAGGGGTACGCGGGCGGGAGCTCAGCCCAGCAGCGCGTACACCGTCGACGCCCGGGCCGCCGGTTCCTGCGTGCCCTCGGCGGTCATGGTGATGTCGGCGAAGGCCATGCGCCTGCCGAGCCTGGTGATCTGCGCGTCGACGAGGACGTCGGCGCCGGCGACCGCGCGCATGAAGCTCGTCGACTGCTGGACGGTGGTCATGGGGACGAAGCCGCCGCGCGCCGAGGACACGGCGATCACGGTCGCGGTGTCGGCGGCGGCCATCAGCGCCTGCCCGCTCAGCGCGCCGCCCTCCCGGGCCAGCCGGTCGGTCCAGGGCAGCCGCAGCACGGCATGGAGCTCGCCCGTCTCCTGGACGGACAGCCCGAGTTCGAGCACCCAGGGGGCGAAGTTGTCGGCGAGGATCTTGTCGGCTGCGGCGATGGTGAGCGTCATGCCCCGATGGTGCCGGGCCGCAGCGCGCCGCGGTAGCGGCCCAGCCCATAGAGGCGAGGCACCTTCATGGGGGGATTCCGCCACTCGTGTCGAGACGGACCACTACGCCGAGTATCGACTGCCCCGCAGCGCGAGGGAGGCGCATCATGACGGTGATGCCGGAACGCCCGACGACAGACGGCACCGGCCCCCGCCGCTTCGAGGAGCTGTGCGAAGCCCTCGACGAGCTGAACGCGCCCGACGGCTTCAATGCCGAGATCATCAGGGGGAACATCGTCGTCTCACCATGGTCGAAGGCGTACTACCTCGACGTCATGGATCCGGTCTGCGACCAGCTGCGCCCCTGCCTCCCGGAGGGCCACCGGATCAGCTCCGCCCCCGCACTGTACGTGTTTCCCGGCGTTGAGCGGGCGTACGGTCCCGACGTCCACGTCTACTGGGCGCCGACCACCAAGGGATACGCCTCCCACCTCACTGTGCCGTTCGGCGAAAAGATCCACATCCCCGCTCCGTTCGACTGCCACTTCGACACGACCGGGTTCCAGGCACCCGCCCAGGACTGACGGCGCGAGGCGGACCTCACGGCCCCGCCCACAGCCCGTCGGCCGTCAGTCCCAGCAGGTCGATCGCGTTGCCGCGGACGATCCGTTCGACCACCTCCGCCGGCAGGTGGCCCATCTGGGACTCGCCGACCTCCTTCGACTTGGGCCAGGTGGAGTCCGAGTGCGGGTAGTCCGTCTCGTAGAGGACGTTGCCCACGCCGATCGCGTCGAGGTTCCGCAGGCCGAACGCGTCGTCGAAGAAGCAGCCGTAGACGTGTTCCGCGAAGAGTTCGGACGGCGGCCGGGTGACCTTGCCGGCGACGCCGCCCCAGGCCCGGTTCTCCTCCCAGACCACGTCGGCGCGTTCGAGGATGTACGGGATCCAGCCGATCTGGCCCTCCGCGTACATGACCCGGAGGCCCGGGAAGCGCTCGAACTTGCCGCTCATCAGCCAGTCGACCATCGAGAAGCAGCAGTTGGCGAAGGTGATGGTCGAGCCGACGGCCGGCGGGGCGTCCGCCGAGGTGGACGGCATCCGGCTGGACGAGCCGATGTGCATGGCGACGACCGTGCCGGTCTCGGCGCACGCGGCGAGGAACGGGTCCCAGTCGTCGGTGTGGATCGAGGGCAGCCCGAGGTGCGGGGGTATCTCGGAGAAGGCGACGGCGCGCACCCCGCGCGCCGCGTTGCGGCGGACCTCCGCGGCGGCCAGTTCCGCGTCCCACAGCGGGACGAGGGTCAGCGGCACGAGCCGGCCCCGGGCCTCGGGGCCGCACCACTCCTCCACCATCCAGTCGTTGTAGGCCCGCACGCACAGCAGCCCGAGTTCACGGTCGGCGGCCTCGGTGAAGGTCTGGCCGCAGAAGCGGGGGAAGGTCGGGAAGCAGAGCGCGGACGTGACGTGGTTGACGTCCATGTCGGCGAGGCGGTCGGGGACACTGTACGAGCCGGGGCGCATCTGCTCGTAGGTGATGATCTCCAGCCTGATCTCGTCGCGGTCGTGGCCGACGGCGGTGTCGAGCCGGGTGAGCGGCCGGTGCAGGTCCTCGTACACCCACCAGTCGCCGACCGGCCCTTCGTCGCCGGGTGCGCCCATGACGGGGGCGAACCTGCCGCCCAGGAAGGTCATTTCCTTCAGCGGCGCGCGGACGATGCGCGGGCCGGTGTCGCGGTACTTCGACGGGAGCCGGTCCCGCCAGACGCCGGGCGGCTCCACCGTGTGGTCGTCCACCGAGATGATCTTGGGGAAGGTCTCCATGGTTTCACGGTAGCGCCGACCTGACGAGCCGTCAGCTATCCGTACGGGTTCCGTCGGCCCCCACCCGCTATGAATCGCGCGTATACATGCTGTGTATAGTCACGACGCGTACGGACGACCACCGGCCCCGGCCGCATTCCGTACGTCCGGCACACCGCCGCGCACCCGCGCACCCGCGCCACCCACGAACGGGGAGACTCGCCATGCCCTCAAGGACGTCCAGAACCCGGCTCCGGGTTGTCCCGGCCCTCGCCACTGCGGCGGTGCTCACACTCGCGCTCTCCGGCTGCTCCGCCGACAGGACCTCCCCCGCGGACGCCCGCTCCGAGGCCGCCGAGTCCGGCGCCTCCGGGTCCGACGGCAAGCCGCTCGCGAGCGGACAGGGCGGCGGCGCGGGCTCGGCGCCCGCCGTCGACTGCGAGAAGGCCAAGTGCATCGCGCTCACCTTCGACGCCGGGCCCGGCAAGGACACCCCGGAGCTGCTGGACATCCTCAAGAAGGAGAAGGTGCACGCCACCTTCTTCCTCCTCGGCAGGAACCACGTGCTCAAGTACCCCGACGTGGTGCGCCGCCTCGCCGCGGAGGGTCACGAGGTGGCCAACCACACCTGGACGCACCAGCGGCTCGACAAGCTCGACGAGGAGGAGATACGCGAGGAACTGGGCCGCACCCAGGACGCCATAGCGGAGGTGACCGGCGAGAAGCCGCGGCTGATGCGCCCGCCCCAGGGCCGCACCGACGACGAGGTCACGGCGGTCAGCAAGGAGCTCGGTCTCTCCCAGGTCCTGTGGAGCGCCACCGCCAAGGACTACTCGACCACCGACAGCGCCCTCATCGAGAAGCGCATCCTCGACCAGGCCGGGCGCGACGGCATCATCCTGCTGCACGACATCTACGACGGAACCGTTCCCGCCGTTCCGGGCATCATCTCCGAACTGAAGAACCGCGGTTACACCTTCGTCACGGTCCCCGAGCTGCTCTCACCGGCCGCGCCCGAGCCAGGAACCGTGTATCGCCCCTGATCAGAGCGGTCCGGGCGATCGGAAGGGCGGGCGGCAGAGCGGGCCGCCCCGCTGCTGACGCGGCCGCCCCCAACAAGGCAGACTGTCGAGGGCGATTCCGGCAGTACCGGCAGGGGGCAGCTATGGACCGTGACAGCGGGCCACGCGTACCGAACCAGCGCGCTCCGCTCACGAGCGAAGAGGACGAGCTCCACTTCAGCGTGCTCGGACCGGTACGGGTGCGGCGGGGCGGAGAGACCCTGCCGCCCGGCTCGCCGCAGCAGCGTGCCCTGCTGGTCGCACTGCTGCTCCGCGACGGGCGCACCGCCACCGCCCACGAACTCATCGACGCGATCTGGGGCGAACAGCCGCCGTCGCAGGCCCTCGCCGCCGTCCGCACCTATGCCTCCCGCCTGCGCAAGGCGCTCACCGCCGACACCCTGGTCAGCGAGTCGGGCGGTTACGCGCTGCGCATCCGGCGGGACGCCCTCGACCTCGCCGTCGCGGAGGAGCTCGCGACGGAGGCGTACAAGGTGCAGGCGGCGGGCGACCGCGCCCAGGCGCGCGCCCTGCTCAACAAGGTGCTCGGCCTGTGGGACGGCGAGCCGCTGGCCAACGTCCCGGGACCGTACGCGGAGAACCAGCGGACCCGGCTCGTGGAGTGGGGTCTGCAACTGCTGGAGACCCGGCTCGACATCGACCTCGAGGTCGGCCGCCACGCGGAGGCCGTCTCCGAGCTGACGGCCCTCACCGCGAGCCACCCGCTGCGGGAGCGGCTGCGCGAGCTGCTGATGCTCGCGCTGTACCGCAGCGGCCGGCAGGCCGAGGCGCTCGCGGTCTACGCCGACACCCGCCGGCTGCTCGCCGACGAACTGGGCGTCGACCCGCGGCCCGAGCTGTCCGACCTCCAGCAGCGCATCCTGCGGGCCGACGCCGAACTGGCCCGCTCCAGCGAGGAGCCCGCGCCCGCCCCGCAGAACACCCGGCCCGCCCAACTGCCCGCGACGGTCCCCGACTTCACCGGCCGGCTGTCCTTCGTGGGCGAGCTCGGCAGTCGGCTCACCAGCGCGGAGGGCTCGGTCATGGCGGTCTCCGCCCTCGCCGGCATCGGCGGCGTCGGCAAGACGACGCTCGCCGTCCACGTGGCCCACCAGGCCCGCAAGCACTTCCCGGACGGGCAGCTGTACGTGGACCTCCAGGGCACCAGCAGCCGGGCCGCGGAACCGGAGACCGTCCTCGGCGCGTTCCTGCGCGCGCTGGGCACCGCCGACTCCGCCATCCCGGACACGCTGGACGAGCGAGCGGCGCTGTACCGCTCGGCGCTGGACGGCCGGCGGATCCTCGTCCTGCTCGACAACGCCCGCGACGCCGCCCAGGTCCGGCCGCTGCTGCCCGGCACCGAGGGCTGCGCCGCACTGATCACCAGCCGGGTGCGGATGGTCGACCTGGCGGGCGCGCACCTGGTGGACCTGGACGTGATGTCCCCCGAGGAGGCGCTGCAGCTCTTCACCCGGATCGTCGGCGCCGAACGCGTCGGCGCGGAACGGAAGGCGGCGCTGGACGTGGTCGCGGCGTGCGGTTTCCTGCCGCTGGCGATCCGTATCGCCGCCTCGCGGCTGGCGGCCCGCCGCACCTGGACCGTGTCGGTCCTCGCGGCCAAGCTCGCCGACGAGCGGCGCAGGCTGGACGAGCTCCAGGCGGGCGACCTCGCGGTGAAGGCCACGTTCGAGCTCGGCTACGGGCAGCTGGAGCCGGCCCAGGCCCGCGCGTTCCGTCTGCTGGGCCTCGCGGACGGCCCCGACATCTCGCTCGCCGCGGCCGCCGCCGTACTCGAGCTGCCGCCGCACGCGACGGAGGACCTGCTGGAGGCGCTGGTCGACACGTCCCTGGTGGAGTCGGCGGCCCCCGGCAGGTACCGCTACCACGACCTGGTGCGCCTCTACGCGCGTGCATGCGCGGAGCGGGACGAGTCCCCGGAGGCGAGGGAAGCCGCCGTCTCCCACCTGCTGGACTTCTATCTGGCGACGGCGGCCCGGGTCTTCGCCATGGAGCGGCCCGGCGACCGGCTCGTGGTCCATCTGGAGCCGACGGGTGACGCCGGGCTCGAGTTCGCGCATCTCGACGACGCCCAGGACTGGCTCTACGCGGAGGCCCACTGCCTCCTGGCCTGCGCCCGGCAGGCGTCCCCCGGACCGCAGTTGCGGCGGGCGGTGGATCTGCTCTGGGCCGTGCAGAACCTGGCCGAGTCGGGAGCGAACTCGAAGGTCTACGAGTCCGTGGCCTGCGGCGCGGTCGAGGCGGCACGGGCCGCCGGCGACACCCGCACCGAGGGCCGGGCGCGCACGTCGATGACGAACGTCCATCTCGTGGCGGGCCGTTACGACGACGCGGACGAGGAGGCCGCCCAGGCGGCGGTCCTGGCCCGCTCGGTGAGCGACCCGGCGCCGGTCTACTGGTCGGACAACGACCGGGGGATCATCGCGTTCAACCAGGGGCGCCACGCCGAGGCGGAGGAGCATCTGCGGCGGGCGATGGAGGGGTCGCGGGCGGACGGCAACCTGCCGGGCGAGGCCAGCGCCCTGTGCAATCTGTCCCGTATCCACGTCGTCACCGACCGCCCGGACGAGGCCATCGCCCTGGCCCGGGAGGGTGTGGCGCTGTACGACCGGATCGGCCACGCGCTGCGGCTGGCCAATGCCCGGTACGCCCTGGGCATCGCGCTGACGGGCGCCGGCCGGCCCGCGGACGCCCTGGAGGAGCTGCACACCGCGCTCAACCTGTTCGAGGCGAACCGGCAGCGCCTGTGGGAGGGCACCACGCACTTCCGGATCGCCCAGGCCCATCTCGCCGCCGGCCGCCCCGCCCAGGCGGCCCAGCACGCGGAACAGGCGCTCGCGATGGGCTGCATCGGCGGCGACCGTACCCGCGGCAACACTCTGATCACGCTCGGCCGGGCGCTGGAAAGCCTCGGCCAGGCCGACCGGGCGCGCGCGTGCTGGCGCGAGGCGCTCCTGCTGCTCGAAGAGTCCGGCGCGGTCGAGGCCGAGGAGGCCCGGCAGCTGCTCACCACTGGACTCAGGGCGGCCTGAGCCGCCGGGAAAAGCGCGGGCCAGGGCGTTCATCGATTGTTTATGCTCGTCCGACACTCTCAGAGGTGTTCGGTCCGACGCGTCGGGGGGCCAACTGGACCGGGTACCCGGCCTTCTGCCCGGAGGCCATCGGGGGAGTCTCTGGGCGGAAGGCCATCTTCAGCCACGTCGGTCGATCCCAACGGGGGACAGAACATGAGCAGCACCGAGAAGAGCGACGAGCAGATCACCACCATGGGCGACCACCACTCGCCCGTCCCGCCCGCCGACGGGATCACGACCCTGGGCGACCACCACTCGCCGGCGCCGCCCGCCGACGGGGTCACGACGCTCGGCGACCACCACTCGCCGGTGCCGCCGGCCGACGGCACCGCCATCACGACGATGGGCGACCACCACTCGCCCGCTCCGCCGAAGGGCTGACACGACCAACAACGACGGGGAACGGCCGCGGCGGCGCGGAGGGGGAGCCGCCGCGGCCGTGGCATGTCCGGTGACACCCCTAGCCGGCCATGTGACTTGACGCACACCACGACACGGCGTCAACAAAGTCACTGTTCGGACAAAACCAAAAGGATCTCAGGCAGAAACGCAGCACAACCACTCGATCGCAGTGTGTACTTGGGCGCGTCCGCCCTCAACGGACCACATTCCCTGCCTTGCTGAGGTCCATATCGATGATCGAGATACCCGAGCTGGCCGCCGGCGGCCTGGCCGCCGGGACGCTGGCCGCCTTCGCCCTGGGCGGCGGACTGCTGCGCTCCCGCCGGGAACGGGACCGGCAGCGCACCGAGATCGAGACGCTGCGCGGCCGGCTCGACGCCTCCCGTGACGAACTCGCCGGGGCCACCGCCGCGTTCGCCGCCGAGGTCGAGCACCTGGCCGCGAAGCGCATGCCCGCGGAGGCGACCCGCTGCGCCCATCCGCACGTACAGGTCCCCGGACCGCTCGGCCCCGCCGGCGCGGGGACGGACTCGGTCCTCGAGGTCCTGCGCACGGCGATCGCCCAGGAGCGCAAACGGGTCGACGCCGCCGCCCGCGCCGGTATGCGCGGCACCACCCGGGAGATCCAGGCCGGTCTCTACCGGCTCCAGGACGTGCTGCACGGACTCCAGCAGCGCTACGACGACCCCGAACTCGCCCAGACCCTGTTCGCGCTCGACCACGAGAACGAGCAGTCCCTGCGCCGCGCGCAGGTCGCCGCCGTGGTCTGCGGCGCCTGGGTCGGGCTCGCCCGCGAGGAGTCGCACCTCGTCGACGCCGTCACCGGCGGCCAGGCCCGGCTCGTCGGCTACCACCGCGTACAGGTGCACCACCATCTCGAGCCTGGCACCGCGCTGGTGTCGCACGCCGTGGAGCCGGTCGCCATCATCGTGGCCGAGCTGCTCGACAACGCGCTGCGCCACTCGTCGCCGGACACGGGCGTCGTGGTGAACCTCGAACGCGTCCACCACGGCGTCACCGTGACCATCGACGACGCGGGCGTCGGCATGGCCCCCGACGAACGCGCCGACGCGCAGCGGATGGTGGCCGGCACCGACCCGATCCTGCTGTCCGAGCTCGGCGACCCGCCGCGGATGGGGCTCGCCGCGATCGGCCAGCTCACCCGGCAGTTCGACCTCTCCGTCGACCTGTCGACGCCCTCGCCCTACGGGGGCGTCCGCGCGGTCCTGCTGGTCAAGAACCATCTGCTGTCCCACATCGACCCCGTGCTCCACCCGCCCGCCGCGAGCGCCGCCCCCTCCACCCGGCGGCCCGAGGCCCAGGAGCAGGAGCCGCGGCCCGACCAGATCCACCAGGGCCGCGCCCCGCAGGAGGACGAGCCGGTACGCCCGTCCCCGGCCCCGTACGAACCCGCCCGCACACCGGCCCCCTCCGTGCCCGAGCAGGAACCCGAGCACGAGCACCAGCACCGGCAGGCCCCCGACCCCGGCCCCGACGGCGAGGTGCTCCCGCAGCGCCGCCGCCGCGTCCGCACCCGGCCGCAGACCGACGCCCCGGCGCCCAAGCGGCCCGCCCGCACGCCCGAGGAGTCCGCCGCGGCCCTCGGAGCCCTGCAGTCCGCCACCAACGCGGCCCGCGAGGCCGCCGCCACCGAAGGGAACGACCCCAGATGAACAGCCGCGAGACGGGCGACACGGCCTGGGTGCTCGACCCCATCCTCGAGATCCCCCACGTACGGGCCGCCGTGCTGCTCACCAGGGACGGTCTGGTCTCCGGGTTCTCCGCGGCGCTCGCCCAGGACTCCGCCGAACGCGTCGCCGCGATCACGTCCACCGTGCAGGGCGCCTGCCGCACCGCGGCCGCCGCGTTCGCCGACGCCTCCGCCGCCCAGCTGCGCCAGGTCGTCATCGAGTCCGACCACGGCTACATCCTGGTGGCGCCCACGGACCACGGGACCTGCGTCGCCGCGTACGGCGGACCCGAGGTGCGGCTCGACCTCCTGGGCCACCGGGTCCACTCGCAGGTCGCGCGACTCGGTGAGAAGGCGATGGCCGCCGCCCCGCGCGACGGCGTCTCTCCCGTATGACCGGCCGCCGGAGCGGCCGGCCGCTGGTCCCCGCCTACCTCTCCACCGGAGGCGTGGCCCGGCCCAGCCGCAACAGCCTGGAGCGCCTGTCCGTGCTGACCGGCACGGGCGGGCCCGCGCCCGCGGGGCTGCCCGCGGCCCAGCACGCCCTGCTCGGCGCGCTGGACGGCGGGTCGCTGACCGTGGTGGAGAGCGCGGCCGTGCTCCGGCTGCCGGTCTCCGCACTGCGGGTGCTCGCCGCAGCCCTGATCGACCAGGGACTGGTGAGCGCGCGCCCGCCCGTACCCTCCGCCGCCCCGCCCGACCGTGACCTGTTGAAGAGAGTGGCCGATGGCCTCCGCGCCCTCAAGCTCTGACCGGATGTCCAGCGCGTCCGCCCCGCCCGCCGCCCAGCACGGGCTGCATCTGCCGGACACCGCCAGGGAGTTGGTGAAGATCCTGGTGACCGGCCCGTTCGGGGTCGGCAAGACCACCCTGATCGACTCGGTGTCGGAGATCCGCCCGCTGCACACCGAGGAGCATCTGACCGAGGCGTCCGCCGGGGTCGACGATCTCGCCGGTGTCCGCGACAAGACGACGACGACCGTCGCCATCGACTTCGGCCGTGTCTCGCTGGGCGACTCGGTCGTCCTGTATCTGTTCGGCACGCCCGGCCAGGAGCGCTTCCGCGCCCTGTGGGACGACATCGCCTTCGGGGCGCTCGGCGCGCTCGTCCTGGTCGACACCCGCCGGATCGACGAGTCGTTCGACGTCCTCGGCCTCGTCGAGGAGTCGGGCGTGCCGTACGCCGTCGCGCTGAACACGTTTCCCGACTCCAAGCAGTACACCGAGGAGCAGTTGCGCCGCTCGCTCGACCTGGAGCCGGACACCCCTCTCGTCACCTGCGACGCCCGCGACACCAACGCGTCCGTCGACGCGCTGCTCGCCCTCGTCCAGCACCTCATCGACCGGATGACCCCGGAGGAACGGTGACCGCCTACCCCGCCCGCGCCGACGCGTTCACGCTGTCCGCCCCGGTACGCCTGTGGGAGGACGGCTTCGCCGCCGACCCGTTCGCCTACTACGCGACGCTGCGTGCCCAGGGACCGGTCGGCTGGGCCGAACTGGCCCCCGGCGTCTCCGCGTACATCGTCACCGACCGGCGCGCCGCGCTCGATCTGCTCCACGACACCGAGTCGTTCTCCGTCGACCCCCGGCCCTGGGAGAAGACGGTCGCGGAGGACTCGCCGGTCCTCGGCATGATGCGCTGGCGGCCCAACGCCCTGTTCTCCGACGGTGACGCGCACATCCGCTACCGCCGCACCCTGCTCGACGCGTTCGACCTCGTGGAGCCGCACGACCTGCGGGAGCGGGTGCACCGGTCCGTGGACCTCCTGGTGTCCCGCTTCGGGCCGGACGGCGAGGCCGACCTGGTCACCCAGTTCGCCCGCCCGATGATGGCGCTGATCTTCAACAACCTCTTCGGACTGCCCGACAGCGAATCGGGCCGGCTGGACGCGGCGCTCGGCCAGATGATGGAGGGCGGCGACCGCGCGGCCGAGGGCGAGGCCGAGTACGGCAAGTACGTGATGGAGCTGATCGGCGCCAAGACGGCCGAGCGCGGCGACGACCTCACCAGCCGGCTGCTCGACCACCCCCTGGGACTCACCCCGGAGGAGGTCACCTGGCAGGTGTTCCTCATGCTCGGCGCGGGCCACGAGCCCTCGGCGAACCTGATCTCCAACGCCCTGTCGCGCATCCTCGGCAACTCCGCCTACTACTCGACCCTCACCTCCGGCTCGCGTCCCGTGCTGGACGCCGTCATGGAGGTGCTGCGCTACGAGACCCCGCTCGCCAACTACGGCGTGCACTTCGCGCGCGAGTCGACGAGCTTCCACGGGATGTGGCTCCAGGCCGCCGTGCCCATCGTCATCTCCTTCGGCGCGATGGGCCACTTCGCGGAGCGGGACTTCGCCGGGGCGCACCATCCGCACGACGCCTCGCACATGTCCTGGGGCGCCGGTCCGCACTCGTGCCCCGTGAAGCAGCCCGCGCTGCTGATCGCCACGGAGTCCATCGAACGTCTCACCCAGTGGCTGCCGGACCTGCGGCCGCTGGTGCCGCGCGAACGGCTCGACTGGCGGCCCGGCCCCTTCCACCGATCGCTGACGGCGCTGCCCGTCGGCTTCACCCCTCGCAGCCCCGACCAGGCAGGAGACCGCGCATGACCGCGTCCACCCGTGTGGCCATCGATCCGTTCGGCGCCGACATCGTCGCCGAGAGCGCCCGGCTGCGCTCGCTGGGACCGGTGGTGCCCGTGGAGCTGCCGGGCGGGATCCCCGCCTGGGCGCCCACCGGTCACGACACCCTCAAGTCCCTGATCCTGGACCCGAGGGTCAGCAAGGACCCGCGCAAGCACTGGTCGCTCTTCCCCACGATCGGCGAGCAGCCGGACTGGGCCTGGATCCTGGGCTGGGTCGGCGTGACGAACATGCTCTCCACCTACGGCAGCGACCACACCCGGCTGCGCAAGCTCGTCGCGCCCAGCTTCACGGCCCGCCGCACCGAGGCGATGCGCGACCGGGTCGAGGCCATCACCGAGGAGCTGCTGGCCGGGATGGAGGCCGCCGGGGCGGACGGCTCGGTCGTGGACGTGAAGGCCGCGTTCGCCCATCCGCTGCCGATGCGGATGATCTGCGAGCTGTTCGGGGTGCCGGACCATCTGGTCGACGGCACCGCCCGGCTGATCGCCGCGATCATGGACACCTCGGACCCGAGCCCCGAGCACGGCGCCTTCGTCCAGGAGCAGATCGTCACGGTCCTCGGTTCGCTGATCGCCCACAAGGTCGAGAACCCGGGCGACGACATGACCACCGAGCTGATCAAGGTCCGCGACGAGGACGGCGACCGGCTCGGCGAGGAGGAGCTGCTCCACACCCTGCTGCTCGTCATCGGCGCCGGTTTCGAGACGACGGTCAACCTGATCGGCAACGCCGTCGTCGCGCTGCTCGAGCACCCCGAGCAGCTGGCCGCCGTACGGGCCGGTGAGCTGGGCTGGGACCGGGTGGTCGAGGAGGTGCTGCGCGTCCGGCCGTCCATCGCGAGCCTGCCGCTGCGTTTCGCGGTCTCGGACATCACCGTCGACGGTGTGGTGATCCCGGCCGGCGACGCCATCCTGACGACGTACGCCGCGGCGGGCAACGACCCGGCCCGTTACGGCGCCACGGCGGCCGACTTCGACGCCATGCGGGCGGCCGACGACCATCTGTCCTTCGGCGTCGGCGTGCACCGCTGCATCGGCGCCCCGCTGGCCCGGATGGAGGCGATCACCGCGCTGCCCGCGCTCTTCGACCGCTTCCCCGGACTCGCGCCCGCGTTCAAGGACGGCGAGCTGAAGCAGGTGCCGTCGTTCATCGCGTACGGCTGGCAGGAGATCCCGGTCCGCCTCCAGGGCTGAACCGGCCGCAGGTCAGCCGCCGCGGCGCGAGCGGAGCTCGGTCTTCAGGACCTTTCCGCTCGCGTTGCGCGGCAGCCCGGCGACGAACTCGACCTGCCGGGGCACCTTGTAGTTCGCCATCTCCCGCCGTGACCAGGCGATCAGGTCGTCGGAGGTGAGCGTCGAGCCGGGCCGGCGGACCGCGTACGCCTTGCCCACCTCGCCGAGCCGCGCGTCGGGCACGCCGACGACGGCCACGTCCGCGATGTCGGGGTGCAGGCCGAGCAGCTGCTCGATCTCGGCCGGATACGCGTTGAAGCCGCCGACGATGAACATGTCCTTGATCCGGTCGGTGATCCGCAGGTTGCCCGCCGCGTCGAGGACGCCGACGTCGCCGGTGCGCAGCCAGCCGTCGGGGGTGAGCGCGGCGGCCGTGCCCTGCGGGTCCTCGAAGTAGCCGCGCATGACGTTGTGTCCGCGCACCAGGATCTCGCCGGGCTCCCCGGGGGCGGCGAGGACGCGGACCTCGGTGCCGGGTATCGCCCGCCCGGAGGTGGTGGCGACGGTGCCCGGGTCGTCGTCCCGGCGGCACATGGTGACGATGCCGCTCGCCTCGGAGAGGCCGTACGCGGTCAGGACGGTGGCGACGCGCAGTTCGCCGCGCAGCCGCTCGACCAGTCGGAGGGGGACGACGGCGGCGCCGGTGACGACGAGGCGCAGGGCGCTCAGGTCGTGCCGGTCGCGGGCCGGGTGGTCGAGCAGCGACTGGTGCAGGGTGGGCGGGCCGGGGAGCACGGAGATGCGCTCGGCGGCGATGTTGGCGAGGACGGTGTCCACGTCGAAGACGGACTGGGGGACGATCGTGGCGCCGCGGGTGAGGCAGGCGATGACACCGGCCTTGTAGCCGAAGGTGTGGAAGAACGGGTTCACCACGAGATAGCGGTCGCCCTCGCGCAGCCCGGCCAGCTCGCTCCACAGGTCGTAGCAGCGCAGGGTCTGGGCGTGGGTGATGACGGCGCCCTTGGGACGGCCGGTGGTGCCGGAGGTGTAGACGATGTCGGACGGGTCCTCCGCCGTGACGGTCCCGGCCCGTTCACGCACCGTCGCGGCGGGGACGCCGTCGCCGCCCGCCAGGAAGTCCTTCCAGGTGCGGTAGTCCTCGGGTGCGGTGTCGGCGAGGACGACGACCTGGTCCAGGTCGGGCAGTTCGACGTCCGCGCGGCGCAGCGAGGCGACGTAGGACGTGCCGAGGAAGGTGCCGGTGACGAAGAGGAGCCGGGCGCGGGAGCGGCGCAGGACGTAGCCGGCCTCGGCTCCTTTGAAGCGGGTGTTGAGCGGGACGAGCACGCCGCCGGCGCTCACGGCGCCGAGCGCGGCGACGATCCAGTCGAGGGTGTTGGGGGCCCAGATCGCGACCCGGTCGCCCTTCTGGATGCCGGCGGCGATGCACGCGGCGGCGGCGCGCTCGACGCGTTCGCCGAGCTCCGCGTACGAGATCCGGGTGCGGCCGTCGACGACGGCCTCGCGCCCGCCGTGCCGCCGCGCGGCGCTCCGCACCAGCTTCGGGATGGTGCCCCACTCCAGGTCGCCGCGTCGCATCGCATGCCTCCTGTACGGCCGTCCGCACTAGCTGACGGTACGTCAGATTAGCTGTACGCTCCGGCCATGGCGACCCTCAAGGACAAGGCAGCGATCGTCGGAACCGGCCGGACGGCCTTCGCCAAGCGGCTCCCGGAGCCGGAGAGGACCCTGGCCTGCCGCGCGATCCTCGCCGCGCTCGACGACGCCGGCATCTCCCCCTGCGAGGTGGACGGCTTCGCCTCGTACACGATGGAGGAGACCGACGAGGTGGAGGTCGCCAAGGCCATCGGCGCCGGCGACGTCACCTTCTTCTCCAAGGCGGGTTACGGGGGCGGCGGCTCCTGCGCCACCGTCGCGCACCTGGCCGCGGCCGTCGCCACCGGCCAGGCGCGGGTGGGCGTCGCCTGGCGGTCCCGCAAACGCGGCTCCGGACCCCGCCCCTGGACGAGTACGGCCGCGCAACTGCCCACCCCCGCCCAGTGGACCCGGCCCTTCGGCCTGCTGCGGCCCGCCGACGAGATCGGGATGCTCGCCCGCCGCTACATGCACGAGTACGGCGCGACCCGCGACCACTTCTTCAACGTCGCCCTCGCCTGCCGCAACCGCGCCAACCAGAACCCCGCCGCGATGATGTACGAACGCCCCCTGACCCGCGAGATGTACATGACCTCCCGCTGGATCAGCGAACCGCTCTGCCTCTTCGACAACTGCCTGGAGACCGACGGCGCGCTCGCCTGCGTGGTCGTGAGCGCCGAGCGCGCCCGCGACTGCCGGCAGCGGCCCGTGTACGTCCACTCCGCCGCCCAGGGCCTGCCCGCGCAGCACCACGGGATGGTCAACTACTGGAACGACGACCCGCTCACCGGACCCGCGTGGACGGCGGCACGGCAGCTGTGGAAGCAGGCCGACTTCGGCCCCGAGGACGTGGACGTGGCGCAGATCTACGACGCGTTCACCCCGCTGATCCCGCTGTCGCTGGAGGGCTACGGCTTCTGCGGCCGGGGCGAGGGCGCCGCCTTCACCGAGGGAGGCGCGCTGGAGATCGGCGGCCGGCTGCCGCTGAACACCGGCGGCGGCGGCCTCAGTGAGGCGTACGTCCACGGCTTCAACCTGATCACCGAGGGCGTCGCGCAGCTGCGCGGCGCCTCGACCGCCCAGGTGCCGGGCGCGGAGACCTGCCTGGTGACCGCCGGCGAGGGCGTACCGACATCGGCACTGCTGCTGAGGAGCTGAGATGCTGCGACCGGTCATCGACGACGACGGCGCCCCGTTCTGGGCGTACGCGGCCCGCGACGAGCTGCGCGTCCAGGCCTGCGCCGCCCCCGGCTGCGGCGAGCTGCGCTTCCCGCCCCGCCCCTGCTGCCCGCACTGCGGCTCGTTCGCCGTCGAGTGGCACCGGATGAACGGCCGCGGCCGCATCTGGTCGTACGTACTCCCCCACCCGCCGCTGCTCCCCGGTTACGCCGAACAGGCCCCCTACAACGCGGTCGTCGTGGAACTCGCGGACGCCCCGCGCATCCGGCTCGTCGGCAATGTGGTGGCCGCCCCGGACGCGCCGCTGAACTCGGTCGACCCGGCCCGGCTGCGCATCGGCGCCGGGGTGCGCGTGGTGTTCGACGGCGACGCGATGCCGCGCTGGCTGCTGGAGCGCTCATGAGCGTCCGGGTGGAGACGGACGAGGACACCGGCGTCGCGCTGGTCACCCTCGACCGGCCCGCGCGGCACAACGCGATCGACCTGGCGACGGCGGCCGAACTCCGCTCGGTGTGGCGGGAGTTCCGCCACGAGACGTCGGTGCGCGCGGTCGTGCTCACCGGCGCGGGCGGCAAGGCGTTCTGCACGGGCATCGACCGCTCGGCCGAGGTCCCGCAGCCGCCCTCCCCCTACTCGGTGGACGACCCGCTCCTCACCGTCGGCCCCAAGGCCAACGACCTGTGGAAACCGGTGATCGCCGCCGTGGAGGGAATGGCCTGCGGCGGCGCCTTCTATCTGCTCGGCGAGAGCGACTTCGTGATCGCCTCGCGGGAGGCCACGTTCTTCGACCCGCACACGACGTACGGCATGGTCAGCGCCTACGAGACCGTCTACTTGGCGCAGCGGATGCCGGCCGGCGAGGTCGCCAGGACGGCCCTGATGGGCACGGCGGAACGGCTGACGGCCCGCCGTGCGTACGAGATCGGCCTGGTCTCCGAGCTGACCGGGCCGGGCGGTGCCGTGGCGGCGGCGCTGCGGGCCGCGGCGGTGGTGGCCTCGCACCCGACGGACGCCGTCCAGGGGACGGTCCGCGCGGTGTGGTCGGCCGGTGAGGCGTCGCGCGCGCGGGCGCTCGCCCATGCCCCGCACCTGGTCGCGCTCGGCAACCTGCCGCCACAGCGGCAGGCCGAGCTGTTCACGAGCGGGCGGGGCAGGGGCGGCTTCCGGCTGCGCTGAGCCCCTGGGGACCCGGCCGGGGGCTCAGATCCGGCTGACCCGCGTGACCTCGCACTTGGTGTACTCCGAGCCGTCGCCCGAGCCGGTGTACGGCGTGGTCAGCTCGGCGGTCCGGGTGGCGTCCGCGGCGACGGCGATCCCGGTCTTCGTCGCGGTGGCGGGCACCACGGTGCTGCCGGCGCCGCCGGTGAACTTCATGGTGACGTTGTAGTCGTAGTCCAGCGCGCCGCTGTTGTCGATGCTGATCTTCGCGGTCAGGTTCTTCGCCGCCGGGTCGTACTTGCACTCGGTGATGCTCACATCGCGGGCGGCCTTGTCGGCGCTGGAGCCGCCGGGCACCGAACCGCCCGAGCCGCCCGAACCGCTGGAGCCGCCGCTGCTCGAAGAGCTGCTGGAGCTGCTGCTGGAGTTGTCGCAGCCGCCGCCGGAGCCGCGGGCTCCGGTCAGTGCGACGATGGCGATGCCGAAGACAGCGATGGCCCGCACATGACGGATCTTCACGTTTCAACCCCCGTTGAAAGTGTCGGTAGATGGGCTCGATTGACAAGCGCACGTCACCCTAGCAGCGGCAACGGCGGCCTCCGGCCCACGCACGCCGACGGCGGCCGCCCCGTGGGGCGGCCGCCGTCGGCGTGACAGGACTCATGTGCGGGGCGGGGCGGACCACTCCGCCCCGCGGTTACTTCGTCGGCTTCTTGCCCGTAATGCCCAGGTGCACCAACAGGGCGAGATTCGACCTGAGTTCGGCCTGCTTGACGCCCCAGGTCGTAAAGCCCTTCTGGTGCGAGGCGACGGCCGCCAGCATCGCCACCAGAGACCCGGCCATCGCCGCGGGGCTGACGTCCTTGTCGACCTTGCCCTTGCCCTGAAGCTCCTTGACGGCGTCCGTGAGGGAGTTGGTGACCGAGTTCAGGACCTTCATACGGATCTTGTAGAACCGCTTGTCGCCCTCGGCCGCACCGAGATCGACGACCCGGAGGATCGCGTCGTTGCGACGCCAGAAATCGAGGAAACCCTCGACGAGTTCCTCCGCGGTCTGCCAGCCGGCCTTGCCGGTCCAGGAACGCCCGGAGACCAATTCGGTCAACTGAGCGCCTTCCTTGGCCATTTCCTCCGCGATCTCCAGTACGGCGCCCTCGACGTCGGGGAAGTACTGATAGAACGTCGCGGGCGAAGTGCCCGCTTTCCGGGCCACGTCGATGACTTTGACGTCCCGGTAGGGCGAGGAACTGAGCATCTCGCTGAGGCAGTCGAGCAGCTTCTGCCGCGTCGCCTGGCCGCGTCGTCCCGCGACCCGGCCGTCGACGGTGCGCACTTGTCCTGTCATGCCGTCAGCTTACCGAGGGGTGATCGGGGCGCGATTCGGCCGACTGCAAATGGGGTGCCGACCACAGAGCGCAATAGTGTTATCAACAGCCTGTGGACAACTTCGGTGGACAACTCAGCGAAATCAGCCCCGCCCTGATCGGCTTCGAACGTCCACCCCCAACCACTTCCCCCACCGCAAAGCAGGGCCTTTCCGTTCAAAGGTTCGATTTGATTCCGCGCGCACCGCGCGCTGCGCCGTTAGCTTGAAAGTGACGGGCACCACACCGGGTACCACGCCAGGTACCGCACCGGGCGCCGCACCCAGGGAAGGAATCAGGTCCATGGCCGCATTCACAGAGGGCACGCCGTGCTGGGTGGACGCATCGCTCCCCGACGTGGAGGCGGGCAAGCGCTTCTACGGCGAGCTCTTCGGATGGACCTTCACCGAAGGGGGCGGCGGCCAGGTCCCCGGCGGCGGCGCACGCGCACGGCACGCCGACGCGTACAGCGACGGACGCCTCGTCGCCGCGCTGACCCCCAAGCGGGACGGGCGGATGCCCACCGTCTGGGGCGTCTACTTCGCCACCCCCGACGCCGCCGCCCTCGGCCGGCGCATCACCGAACAGGGCGGCCAGGTGATCAGCGACCCGCTGCCCGCCGGCCGGAACGGCACCTCCGCGGTCGTCGCCGACCCCGGCGGCGCGGTGTTCGGCCTGTGGCAGGCGGACCGGCGTACGGGCTTCGAGAAGCACGGCGAACCGAACTCGTACTGCTGGACCGAGGTGTACACCAGGGACCCGGAGCGCACCGACGCCTTCTACGAGTCGGTGTTCCGCTTCCAGGGCACGGACCTGACCGGCCCCATGGCGGGCTTCCGCATGTGGTCACCCGCCGGCACGGAACCGGGCGAGGCGACCGCCGTCGGCGGCCGCAGTGTGTTCACCGACGAGTTCCCTCCCGAGATGCCCGGCCACTTCCTCGTCTACTTCTGTGTCAACGACTGCGACGCGGCCGCGGAGACCGTCGCCCGGCTCGGCGGCCGGGTCCGCAGCGCGCCCGCCGACACCCCGTACGGCCGGATCGCCACCTTCGGCGACAACCAGGGCGCCGTCTTCGCGGTGCTCGCCGAGCCGGACCGGTCGGCGGCGCCCGGCCGGGAGCAGCGCGACGAGGAGACGGCCGGGAGCCGCGGATCCCACCGGTTCGAGCCGCCGGCGCCTGACCCCGCGAAGGAGCCGGAAGCGGCCGTGACCAGGCCCTTCGAAACCCCCGGCGCCGACGAGCACGAGGCCGAGGACCCCGGCGGCACCGCCCGCCGGAAAGCGGGCTGAGTCCTCACCGCGCGCCTTGCCGGCGAGGGCGGCGCGGTCGTACGGCGGCCTCACAGAAGTGCCCGAATCGCGGTGAGACACCCCGATCCGCCCCCGGGTTCGCAACCGTGGCCCCGGACAGGAAGAATCAGGGTGCTCACCGCTGAGGGTCTCGATGGTGAGACCCTGCACGGGGCTGTATGTGACGGGCTTCAATTCGTGGGAGCCCGTACGGGGAGGTGGCACGCAAGTATGGAGCAGCTGACGCAGCACGACCCGAGACGGATCGGTCCGTTCGAGGTGCTGGGCCGGCTCGGTGCCGGCGGCATGGGACTGGTCTATCTCGCGAGGTCGGCATCCGGCCGCCGGGTCGCGATCAAGACCGTGCGAACCGAGCTCGCCGAGGACCAGCTGTTCCGCGTCCGCTTCACGCGCGAGGTGGAGGCGGCCCGCGCGGTCAGCGGCTTCTACACCGCCGCCGTGGTGGACGCCGACCCGCGGGCCGCTGTGCCGTGGCTGGCCACCGCGTACGTACCGGCGCCCTCGCTCGAGGAGGTCGTCAACGAGTGCGGGCCGCTGCCCGCGCAGGCCGTGCGGTGGCTCGCGGCGGGCATCGCCGAGGCCCTGCAGTCCATCCACGGCGCGGGCCTCGTCCACCGCGACCTCAAGCCGTCCAACGTGCTGGTCGTCGAGGACGGGCCCCGGGTCATCGACTTCGGCATCGCGTCCGGCGTCTCCAACACCCGGCTGACGATGACCAACGTCGCCGTCGGCACCCCCGCCTACATGTCGCCCGAGCAGGCGCGTGACTCCCGCAGCGTGACCGGCGCGAGCGACATCTTCTCGCTCGGCTCCACCCTCGTCTTCGCCGCCACCGGGCACGCCCCCTTCCACGGCGCGAACCCGGTGGAGACGGTCTTCATGCTGCTGCGCGAAGGACCCGACCTCGAGGGGCTGCCCGACGAGCTGCGGCCGCTGATCGACTCCTGCATGCAGATGGAGGCCGCGCGGCGGCCGACCCCCGAGGACCTGCAGGCACAGCTCGCGCCGCACCTCTTCTCGTCCGGCGGCGACGACAGCGGCACCGCCTCCGCGTGGCTGCCCTCACGGGCCAACGCCATGATCGAGACCCGTCGCGGCGGCGGCCGCGCCACGGCCGCGGCCCAGCGTCACGCGCCCTCCCGGCCCGCGACCCCGCCGCCCGCCCCGCAGGCACCACCGCAGGCACCACCGCAGGCGCCCCCGCCCCCGCCGGTCGCGCCCGACGGCGGTCCCGTACGGCTGCCCGGCTCCAACGTGCCCATCGGCCCCGGTCCACGGGTCGCGGACGCCGGCCGCGCCGCGCTCGCCGAGGCCGCCCCCGCCACCGGCTGGGTCCGCCCGCCCGGCGGGCTGAACGGCGCGGAGCCCGGCGCCGTGGCCACGGCGCCCGCGCCGGTCCCGCCGCCCGCCCAGGCGCCCGACCCCGGTCCCGGTCACTGGCGGCCGTGGCGTTTCCGCATGTCGAACGATGTCTGGGGCACGCCGGTCGTCGACGGCGACCTGCTGTACGTCACCTCGTTCGAGGTCCACGCCCTGGACGTGGGCACGGGCCGCCGGCAGTTCAAGACCCGTGACGTGGCCTGGGCGATGGCCGTCGCCGCGGGCCGTATCCACGCCTCCGACGGGCCGACGCTGTACGCGCTGGACGCCACGAGCGGCAGCGAACGGTGGCGGCTCCGGACCGACGCCTGGGTGTACTCCCTCAAGGTCGACCGCGGCACGGTCCTCACCGGCACCCGCGGCGGCGGCGTACAGGCCTGGGAGGCGTCCAACGGCGAGAAGCTCTGGGAGGTCACCGGCGCCCAGACCGACTTCGAGACCCCGGAGGCCGGCCCCGCGATCTTCGGCGACACCGTGTACGTCTGGAAGGACGCGCGGCTGCGCGCCCTGGAGGCCCGGACCGGCGACGAGCGCTGGTCGTACCCGATCGGCGACGCGGCCTCGTGCGGAAACGTGCCCGTTCGGGTCCAGCCGGCGCCCGACGGGTACGTGTACGTCTCCGCGGGCACCCGCGTGCTCGCCTTCGACATCGCCTCCGGCCTGGTGCGCTGGCACTTCGAGGCCCCGGCCGTGTTCCTCTCCCCGCCGGCCTTCGCCCCCGGCCCCGCCGTGACCGGCGGCGGCGTGTACCTCGCCGACTACCTCGGCACCGTCTACGCGCTCGACGCCACGACCGGCAAGGACCGCTGGCGCATCGCGACCGAGTCCCGCCAGTCCAGCGAGCCGGTCCTGGTCGCCGCGGGCAACGTCCATGTCGGCAGCGGCAGCGCGCTCTACACGCTCGACGCGGTGACCGGCACCCCGATGTGGCGCTTCGCCGCGGGCGGCGAGGTCGTCGGCGCCCCGGTCGTCGCGGACGGCCGCGTCCACTTCGGCTCCGCGGACCACGTGCTCTACACCCTCGACGCGAGCGGCGGCCAGCTCCGCTGGAAGCTCGCGACGGGCGGCGAGATCACGGGGTCGCCGGCGGCGCGGAACGGGGTGGTGTACGCGTGCAGCAAGGACCGGTGCGTGTACGCGCTGGACGCGGTGAAGGGCACGGCGACGGGCCGCGGCTCTCGCTGACGCGGCGGATCCGCTGCGCGGGCCTTGTCCCCTACCCTCCCCCTGCGAACGCCGGCCGGGCCGACCGTGTCAGCCTCGCCGGCGTTGGAGGCGCGGGTCCGGGCAGAGCCCGGTTACGGGAAAGGGAGAGTGGGGGAACACGCCCGCCGCAGGCGGCACCCGCCCCACCCGCATGTCGACGACGCGGACCCGCGCGTTCCGGATCGCGCTCGCGGGGTACCCGACCCCCCGTCACACCACCCCGCGGCTGACACAAGGAGGCCCGGCGATGATCCGCAACGTCATCGGTTCGATCCTCGCTCTCGTCGGAGCGACGGCCGCCGTATGGAGCCCCTTCCGTGACTGGTACGACGGCCGCCTCGGGCGCGACTACCGCATCCAGGACCTCTTCGGCGGCATCAGCCAGAACGAAGGCGCGCTCGTCACGTCCATCCTGCTCCCCATGGCCTTCGCCGCCCTCGTCACGCTGGTCGGGCTGCTGCTCAGGTCCCGGCTGCTGGTGATGCTCGCGGGCGTGATCGTGCTGGGGTTCACCATCCTCTGGATGGTCCGCCAGGGCCAGGCCGCCGGGAGTCTCACGGCCGGCGGTGACGGCGCCGGGCTCGGCCTGGGCGTGGCGCTCGCCGGCGGCGGCGGTGTGCTGCTCCTGCTGGCCGCCGCGCTGATGAGCGGCCGCACCGCCCTGCGGCGCAGGCGGGAGGAGCCGTACGACGAGGAGCCCCCGGGGCACGCGCCCGCGGACGACTGGGGTCCGTACGACCAGGAGCCGAACCACCCCCACCGGGACGCGGACACCGCGCCGTACCGGCAGCAGCCGTACGACGAGGGTCCCGAGCACGGCGCTCCGGAGCGGCACTCGAGGTTCAGGCGCCACTGACCTCGCGGCGCGAGATCCGGAAGATCCGGATCTCGCGGTCGACGCGCGCCTGGTAGGCCGCGTACGGCGGCCAGAAGCGTACGGCCGCCTGCCACGCCTCCGCCCGCGCCGCGCCCGTGAGGAGCGTCGCGCGGACGGGGATCGTCGTGCCCTGCAGGCTGACCTCCGCGTCGGGGTGGCGGAGCAGGTTCGCCGTCCAGGCCGGGTGGGCGGGCCGGCCGAAGTTGGAGCCGACGAGGAGCCGGCTGCCCGTCTCCTCCGGCACGCAGGCGAGCGGTGTGGACCTCGGCAGCCCGGTTCGCGCGCCCCGGACGGTGAGCACGAGGCCGGGCAGCATCCGGGCGCTCGGCAGCACCTTTCCCCGGGTCAGGCGGTGGACCGCACGGTCCAGCGCGGGGACGGCGTGCGGCGCGACCTTCGCGAAGGCGCGGGTGGCGGAGACCTTCTGGATCAGGCGGAGGGCGGTGGACATCAGGCCGCCGTCCCCTCGAAGAGCCCGGCCCGCTCGGCGGCGGCGTCCCGCAGCCGGTGCACGGGGCCGAAGAGCGTTTCGTCGGCGGCGGCCCGCTCGACGTACCGGTGCGCCCCGCCGTCGCGGGTGCCGCCGGTCAGCCGGACCGTCTCGCCCGCGACGGTCCGCAGGGCGTCCAGGCCCTGCGCGAGCGCCGACAGGCCCGCGGCAGGGTCCCAGGCCGCGTAGTACGCCGCGGAGCGGGCCGCCTGGACATGGACGTACAGGTCGGCGAGCCGGTGCCGGGCGGCCTCGCCTGCCGGGAGGTGACCGGCGGCCCCGGACAGTACGCCGGCCGCCGCGCCCGCCGCCTCCGCCGCGAGCAGCGCGGCGACCGTGCGGCCGGTGGCGGCGAGGGCGCCGGGGACGTCGGCGCCGTCGTCCGTGCCGAGGAGCGCGGCGGGGCAGTCGCGGAGCTGGAGCGCGGCCCGGGGCCGGGTCGGGTCGGGGGTCGTGAGCGGGGCGCGGGTCAGTCCGGGCGCTTCCGCGTCGACCTGGAAGAGCAGGGCGCGGCTGCGCGGGAAGCCGCCGGTGTGCGCGGCGACGAGCAGCAGCCGCGCGCTGTGGGCGTCGAGGACGTCCGGCGCCTCGCCGTACAAGGTCCAGCCGTCGCCGCCGCACCGGGCCTGGATGCCGCCGGCCCGGCCGCCGCCCGCCCATGTGCCGGCGGTGTTGTCGCCGGTCAGGGCGAGCGCGTCGCCGAGGCCGCCGGGGACGGCGAGGGTGCAGGTGAGAGTGGTGTCCGCGATACGCGGCAGGAGGGCGGCGCGCTGTTCGGGGGTGCCGAGGGCGAGGACCAGGGGTGCGGCGAGACCGGCCGTGGCGAGCAGCGGGGACGGCAGCATGACCCGTCCGGCCTCCTCCGCGGCGACGGCGAGGTCGGCGAGAGGACGGCCCGCGCCCCCGTACGCGGCGGGGAGCGCGAGGCCGGTCAGGGCGAGCCGGGCCCATGTCTCCTGGTCCAGCCCGTCGGCGCCCGGGCCGGTGAGCGATGCGCGCACCGTGCGGCGCACCTCGTCCTGCTCGGCGGTGAGGACGGCGTCCATCCGAGGCTCCTCTCCACAACGACACGTGACCCGGCAACGGACCTGACGGGCCGTCATGTTAGATCCGCCGGGCGCGGATGCCCAGACGTCTCCCGTACCCGTCGTCCGCTGCCTGATGTACCGTCAGTTCTATGCCCTCCACACCGCGCAAGGTCGCCGTCGTCGGCATATCCCTCTCGGACTGCGGCCGTGTCGACGGCCCCACCCCCTACGCGCTGCACGCCCAGGCGGCCCGCCGGGCGCTCGCCGACTCCGGCCTCGACCACTCCCTGGTCGACGGCCTCTGCTCGGCCGGTCTCGGCACGCTCGCGCCGGTCGAGGTCGCCGAGTATCTGGGGCTGCGGCCGGTCTGGGTGGACTCCACGGCCGTCGGCGGGGCGACCTGGGAGGTCATGGCCGCCCACGCGGCCGACGCGATCGCCGCAGGTCACGCCGACGTCGTACTGCTGGTCTACGGGTCGACCGCACGCGCGGACATCAGGGCGGGGCGGCGCACGTCCGACCTCTCCTTCGGCGCCCGCGGCCCGCTCCAGTTCGAGGTGCCGTACGGTCACACGCTCGTCGCCAAGTACGCGATGGCCGCGCGCCGCCATATGCACGAGTACGGCACCACCCTCGAGCAGCTCGCCCAGGTGGCGGTCCAGGCCCGGGCGAACGCCGCCGCCAACCCGGACGCCATGTTCCGCGACCCGATCACCGTCGACGACGTGCTCGACGGGCCGCTGATCGCGGACCCGTTCACCAAGCTGCACTGCTGCGTCCGCAGCGACGGCGGCTGCGCGGTGCTGCTGGCGGCCCAGGAGTACGTACCGGACACCGCGCAGCCGCCGGTGTGGATCCTCGGCGCCGGCGAGCACGTCTCCCACACCACCATGTCCGAGTGGGACGACTTCACCCGCTCCCCGGCGGCGGTCAGCGGCCGGCTCGCGTTCGAGCGGGCCGGGGTGCGGCCCGGGGAGATCGACGTCGCGGAGATCTACGACGCCTTCACGTACATGACCCTGGTCACCCTGGAGGACCTCGGGTTCTGCGCCAAGGGCGAGGGCGGCGCGTTCGTGGAGCAGGGGCGGCTGCTGCGCGACGGCGAGCTGCCGGTGAACACCGACGGCGGCGGCCTCTCCGCCTGCCACCCGGGGATGCGCGGCCTGTTCCTGCTGGTCGAGGCGGTACGCCAGCTGCGGGGCGAGGCGGGCGGCCACCAGGTGCGGGCGGCGGACGGCCGGCTGCCCGAGCTGGCGGTCGCGTCGGGGACCGGGGGCTGGTTCTGCTCGTCGGGGACGGTGGTGCTGGGCCGGGGGTGAGCCGCCGTCACCGGGGCGCGGGATGTTCAATGCCTCCATGGACCACGAAGAGCGCGACCCCCGGGCCGCCTTCCGCGCACTGCTGCACGCGCAGCGGGTCTGGGACGTCCCGCTGCCCGCGTTCGACCCGGCCGGCGCGCCCGCCGAGCCGCTGCCGCTGTTCCACCGGTGGTTCGCCGAGGCCGTGGCGGCCGGGCAGCGCGAGCCGCACACCATGACCCTGGCCACGGTGGACGAGCAGGCCCGCCCCGACGCGCGGATCGTGATGCTCCACGACGCGGACGAGCACGGCTGGCACTTCGCGACGCACGCCACGAGCGCCAAGGGCCGGCATCTGGCGGCCCGGCCGGAGGCGTCGCTCGTCTTCTACTGGCCCGTCCAGGGCCGCCAGATCAGGGTGCGCGGCCGGGTGAGCGCCGCGTCGCCCGAGGAGAGCCGGGCGGACCTGGCCGTCCGTTCGACGGGGGCGCTCGCGGCGGCGCTGACCGGCCGGCAGAGCGAGGTGCTGCCGTCGGTGGCCGCGCTGGCCCGCGCCTCCGGGGCCGCGTGGGAGCGCGCGCGGTCGGAGCCCAACGCACCGGTGCCGTCGTGGACGCGGTACGTGGTGGAGCCGCGCGAGGCCGAGTTTTTCCAGGGCGACGAGCGGCGTCGGCATCTGCGGCTCCGCTACCGGCGGACGGCGGACGGCACGTGGGAGCGGGAACTGCTCTGGCCGTGACGGGGGCGGCGTACGGGCCGGAGGAGAGGCGTCACGCGGGGCGGAAGACGGGCACGGTCACGCCGTCCTCCCCCGTACGGAAGTCGGCCGTCAGCTCCATCCCCACGGCCAGCCGCTCCGGTGCGCAGTCCACGACCTCGGTCATCATCCGGGGCCCTTCCGCCAGTTCGACGAGCGCCGCCGTGTACGGGACGCGGTCGCGGTGGGGCCGCAGGTCGTTGCGGTGGACGACGGACCAGGTGTAGAGCGTCGCCCGGCCGCTCGCCCGTTCCCAGCCGGCGTTCTCGCTCCAGCAGTGCGGGCAGAACTCGCGTGGGTAGTGGTGCGGCCGCCCGCAGTCGGCGCACCGGCGGATCAGCAGCTCGCCCGCGGCGGCCGCGTCCCAGTAGGGGCGGGTGAAGTCGTCGATGCCGGGGGTCGCCGGGGTGGCGTCGGTGCGCGGACCCCGGCCCGTCACAGGAAGAGTCCGATGGCGTGGTCGAGCGACCAGGTCTGCCAGGACATGGCGAAGAGGGCGACGAGCGAAATCAGGGCCATCATGGCGTTCTGCCCCTGCTCGGCCCAGTCGTGGATCATCAGGACCAGATAGAGGACGTTGAGCAGCAGCCCGCCCGCCAGTGCGATCGGCGTGAGGAATCCGGCGACGAGCCCGAGGCCGAGGGCGAGTTCGGCGTAGACGACCACATAGGCCATGCCCCTGGGCCGGGGCGTCACGACCTTCTCGAAGCCGGTGCGGACGGGCCGCCAGCGGTGTTCCGCGGCGACGCCGGCCGCCCAGGCGATACCCGTCCCGCGCTCGAACCAGCCCTTCTTGTCCTTGTGACGCCAGCTCTCCAGCCACCACAGGCCGAGGCCGATACGCAGGACGGCGGCCCATTCGGCGCCGGTGAGCCAGATCGTCCGCATGACCACCCTCCTTTTCTGACGGTACGTCAGTTTCGGCTGGACACCGGCGCCCGCGCAAGAGGGCGGGGCGCCGGGACGCACACAAGGTGTCCGGGTCGTGACCGATTCGCAACCGAACCCGGCCTTGACTGAGACCCATCAATTCGGTGGGTCACTACGCTTTCACCCATGGCCGCCGAAAAGGACACGCACAGACACCCGGGCACCCACCGGACGAACGACCGTCCCGTGTACGTCGTCGGGGGCGGCCCGGGCGGTCTCGCCGCGGCGGCCACCCTGCGGCAACGGGGCGTGCGGGCCGTCGTGCTGGAGAAGTCCGAGGCGGTCGGCGCCTCCTGGCGGCGTCACTACGACCGGCTCCACCTGCACACCACCCGCAGCCTCTCCGCCCTTCCGGGCCTGCCGATGCCGCGCTCGTTCGGCCGCTGGGTCTCGCGCGACGACGTCGTGCGCTACCTGGAGAAGTACGCGGAGTTCCACGAGCTGGAGATCGTCACCGGCGTCGAGGTGTCCCGTATCGAACCGGCCGGGAGCGACTGGCTGCTGCACGCCACCGGCGGCCGGGAGCTGACCGGCCGGGCGGTCGTGGTGGCCACCGGCCACAACCACACGCCGCACCTGCCCGACTGGCCGGGCCGCGAGACGTACGGCGGCGAGCTGCTGCACGCCCGCGACTACCGCGAACCGGCACCGTACGCGGGCAAGGACGTCCTCGTCGTCGGGGTGGGCAACACCGGCGCCGAGATAGCCGTCGACCTGGTCGAGGGCGGGGCCGCGCGGGTACGGCTCGCGGTGCGCACCGTCCCGCACATCGTGCGCCGCTCCACGGCCGGCTGGCCCGCGCAGCGCACCGGCATCCTGGTCCGCCGGCTGCCGGTGCGGCTGGTGGACGCGGCCGGGGGCCTCATGTCCCGGATCGCCGTGCCGGACCTCGCCGAGCACGGGCTGCCGCGCCCCGGCACGGGGCTGTACTCCCGCGTGCGGCAGGGCGCGATCCCGGTGCAGGACGTGGGTCTGATCGACGCCGTCCGCACGGGCCGGGTCGAGCCCGTCGCGGCTCTCGAGTCGTTCGACGACGGCAAGGCGGTGCTGGCGGACGGCAGCCGGATCGCCCCGGACGCCGTGATCGCCGCGACCGGGTACCGACGGGCGCTGGAAGGCATGGTCGGGCACCTCGACGTACTGGACGAGCGCGGCCGGCCCGTGGTCCACGGCGGCCGGACACCCCGGCAGGCGCCCGGCCTCTACTTCACCGGTTTCACCAATCCGATCAGCGGCATGCTCCGCGAGATGGCGATCGACGCGCGCAAGATCGCGAAGGCGCTGTCGTAGCCCCGGCTCCCGGGCTCCCCCGGCCGGGCGGGCATTGTGTGTGCGGCACCTGTTCCTGACTTTCCGTCAGTTCGCTAATCTGACTGTGCGTCAGTTAAGTGGCCGGCAGCTCGGCCATCGAGCAGGAGCGGAGACCAGCGATGCTCGGATCGACTCACGGCACACTCACCTCCGGCCTTCGCGCGCGCGTCGTCGCCTGCGGCGATCAGCCCAGAAACGCCGTCCACGAGGCGGCCGGACCGGCCGCCCTCGCCGGCGACCTCGACGTCGGCGGCCGTCCGCTGCACGCGCCCGTGCCCGACCTGGACCGGTTCTTCCACCCCTCCTCCGTCGCCGTCGTCGGCGCCTCGGACACGGAGGGCCGGCCGAACACCGGCGTCACCCGGCAGCTCGTCGACTGGGCCGCCCGCGCCGGCGCGCGTCTGCACCCGGTGCACCCCACTCGTACGAGCGTCTTCGGTCTGCCCTGCGCACCGTCCGTGGCCGACCTGCCGGAACCCGTCGACCTCGCCGTGCTGCTGGTCGCCGACCCGCTGCCGGTGATCGAGCAACTCGGCGAGGCGAAGGTGCGGTTCGCCGTCGCCTTCGCCTCCGGTTACGCGGAGACCGGCGAGGAGGGCGCCGCCGCCCAGGCGCGGCTGGCGGCCGCCGTGGAGCGTTCCGGTGTCCGGCTGCTCGGTCCCAACACCAATCTGAACGCCTTCGAGAGGTTCCGCGACGACCTCGAAGGGCCGGCGATCGCCCTCGTCACCCAGTCCGGCCACCAGGGCCGGCCCGTCTTCACCCTCCAGGAGCTGGGCATCCGCCTCTCCCACTGGGCGCCCACCGGGAACGAGGCCGACCTCGAGACCGCCGACTTCGTCTCGTACTTCGCCGAGCGCCCCGAGGTCGGGGCCATCGCCTGCTACCTGGAGGGCCTGAAGAACGGCCGCTCCTTCCTGCTCGCCGCCGACCGGGCGGCCCGCCGGGGGGTGCCGGTCGTCGCCGTCAAGGTGGGCCGCACCGAGACCGGGGCGCGTACGGCCGCTTCGCACACCGGCAAACTCACCGGCAGCGACCAGGTGGTGGACGCGGCGATGCGGCAGTTCGGCGTGATCCGCGTCGACGGTCTCGACGAACTCCAGGACACCGCGGCCCTGCTGGCCCGTGCGCGCCGGCCGGCCGCCGACGGGGTGGCCGTGTACTCGATCTCCGGCGGTACGGGGGCGCACTTCGCGGACCTGGCGACCGCGGCGGGCCTGCGGCTGCCGCGGCTCAGGGAGGCACGGCAGGACGAACTGCACCGGTGGATACCGCCGTATCTGAACGTGTCGAACCCGATCGACAACGGCGGCCACCCGGTGGGCGATGCGCGCGGCCGCCGGATCATCGACTCGATCCTGGCCGATCCGGAGATCGGCGTGCTGATCTGCCCGATCACCGGACCCTTCCCACCGATGAGCGACCGGCTCGCCCAGGACCTGGTCGACGCGGCGGAGACCACCGACAAGCTGGTGTGCGTGGTGTGGGGCTCGCCGCTCGGCACCGAGTCCGCCTACCGCGACACGCTGCTCGGCTCCTCCCGCGTCGCCACCTTCCGCACCTTCGCCAACTGCATCACGGCGGTGCGCGCCCATCTGTCCCACCACCGCTTCACGGCCCGCTACCGCTCCCCCTTCGACGACGCCCCGCGCACCCCGTCCCCGTCCTTCCGCAAGGCGCAGGCGCTGATGCAGCCGGGCCGGCAGCTCAGCGAGCACGCGGCGAAGAGCCTGCTGCGCGCCTACGGGATCCGGGTGCCGCGCGAGCAGCTCGTCACCAGCGCGGCCGCCGCGGTACGGGCGGCGGCGCTGGTCGGCTACCCGGTGGTGATGAAGGCGTCCGCGCCGCAGCTCGCGCACAAGACGGAGCTGGGGCTGGTCAGGATCGGCCTCACCTCCGCGAGCCAGGTGCGCGACACCTACCGCGAGCTCACCGACATCGCCCGTTACGAGGGCGTCGGCCTCGACGGCGTCCTGGTGTGCCAGATGGTCGAGCGGGGCGTCGAGATGGTCGTCGGGGTCGCCCAGGACGAGCTGTTCGGCCCGACCGTGACGGTGGGGCTCGGCGGCGTCCTGGTCGAGGTGCTGCACGACACCGCCGTACGCGTCCCGCCCTTCGGCGAGGACCAGGCCCGGGACATGCTCGGCGAGCTGCGCGGCCGCGCCCTGCTGGACGGGGTGCGGGGCGGGCCGCCGGTC
Organism: Streptomyces sp. NPDC006294; assembly: GCF_042870895.1. Taxonomy (NCBI): domain Bacteria; kingdom Bacillati; phylum Actinomycetota; class Actinomycetes; order Kitasatosporales; family Streptomycetaceae; genus Streptomyces; species Streptomyces sp. NPDC006294. The sequence goes on along the minus strand of NZ_JBIAHV010000003.1, from coordinate 274,476 downwards.
GACGTGGACGCGCTGGTCGAAGTGGTCCTGCGGGTCCAGCGGATGGCGATGGAGCTCGGCGACCAGCTCTCCGAACTGGACGTCAACCCGCTGATGGTGCTGGAGCGCGGGCAGGGCGCGGTGGCGCTGGACGCGCTGGCGGTGTGCCGGTGACGCCGGGGGTCCTGCACCGGACCGACGGGGCCGTCTCCTGGATCACCCTCGACCGGCCCGAGGTGATGAACGCGGTGACGCCGGACCAGCGGGAGCGGATCATCGCCCTCCTCGCCGCCGCGTCGTCGGACCCCGCGATCCGCGCGGTCGTCGTCACCGCCACCGGGCGGGGCTTCTGCGCGGGCGCCGACCTGCGCGGCACGCCGTCGGGCGCACCGGCCCCGGGTGACGTCGCCCGTACGATCCGGCTCGGCGCGCAGCGGCTGATCGGGGCCGTACTGGACTGCGAGAAGCCGGTGATCGCGGCGGTCAACGGCACGGCGGCGGGCATCGGCGCCCACCTGGCCTTCGCCTGCGACCTGGTCCTGGCGGCGGAGGGCGCGCGCTTCATCGAGGTGTTCGCACGCCGGGGCCTCGTGCCCGACGGCGGCGGCGCGTACCTGCTGCCCCGGCTGGTCGGCCCGCGGCGCGCCAAGGAGCTGATGTTCTTCGGCGACGCACTCTCCGCCGAGGAGGCGGCACGCCTGGGCCTGGTCAACCGGGTCGTCCCCGCGGACGCCCTCGAGAAGACGGCCCAGACCTGGTCCACCCGCCTCGCCACGGGCCCGACCCGCGCTCTCGCCCTGACCAAACACCTGATCAACACCTCCCTGGACACGGACCGCGCGACCTCCTTCGCGACGGAGGCCGCGTCCCAGGAGCTCAACATGACGACCCACGACGCCCAGGAGGGCGTGCGGGCATTCCTGGAGCGCCGCGCGCCGCGCTTCGAGGGGCGATGAGGGGCTGGCCCCGTGGTCCGATGCGCGTGGGGCGGCCCTGCACCAACCGGACAACCGGGCCGCGCCCCGGAGCTGTGACCTTCCGCCCCGTGAACCGCGCTCGAGGGTTACTTTCTGACGGCACGTCAGGTTCAATGGACAGCGTGATGGGACACGCAGCCATGGCCGCCACCGCCGTCCGGTATCTCCGGTCCGCCGGAGGGGCCGTCGACGCCGAGGTGTACGAAGCGTCGTCTGCGCCCGCGCTGCGGGCGGTCGGGGAGGACGAGCGGCCGCCGGTCGGGCCCGGTGCGTTCCGGCGGGTGCTGGGGCACTTCGCCAGTGGGGTGACCGTCGTGACGGCCGTCGACGCGGACGGGCCGGCCGGGTTCGCGTGCCAGTCCTTCGCGTCGCTGTCGCTCGAACCACCGCTCGTGGTCTTCATGGTCGGGCGTACGTCCACGACGTGGCCGCGGATCGCTCGGGCCGGGCGGTTCTGTGTGAACGTGCTCGGCGAGGAACAGGGCGGGCTGTGCCGGGGCTTCGCCGTCAGCGGGGCGGACAAGTTCGCCGGGGTGGCGTACCGGGCGGCGCCCGTGACCGGGGCCCCGCTGCTGGACGGGGTGGCGGCCTGGATCGACTGCACGGTTCAGGCGGTGCACACCGGCGGCGACCATCTGATCGTGGTCGGCCGGGTCGAGGCGCTGGACGCGGACGAGGAGCGCGCGCCGCTGCTGTTCCACCGGGGGCGGTTCGGGCGCCTCTCGGGGCTCGACGTCTGATTCCCGCCAGCGGCGGCGCCGCCCGTCGCGGAGGCTGGGCCCATGACCACCCCACACGAGACACGGGCCATCGACCCGGACGTACTGAAGCAGTTGCGGGAGCGTGACGACGCCGGGCACACCCGGCGGCCGTTCACCGACCCGGAGGGCGGCGCACCGCTGCGCTGCTGTCTGCGGCACAGCGAGGCCGGTGAGCGCATCGTCCTCGTCTCGTACGCGCCGCTGCGCCGCTGGGCGGCCGGGACCGGCGCGGAGCCCGGTCCGTACGACGAGTGCGGGCCGGTCTTCATCCACGCGCAGGAGTGCGCGGGCTGGACATCGGGGCCCGGCTACCCCGCCGAGCTCCACGGCGCGCGGCGGGTGTTGCGCGCGTACAGCTCCGACGGGCACATCCTCGGCGGGACGCTGGTCGAGGTCCCCCGGGAGCGCGCCGGGGAGGTGGACGCCGTCCTGCGGGACGTGTTCGCCGACCCGGCGGTGGCGTTGGTGCACGTCCGCGCCGTCGAGCACGGCTGCTTCATGGCCGAGGTCCGGCGCACGGAGCCGGCCTGATCCGGCCCCGCACCCCCGGGCTCAGAGAGGCTTCGGCAGCGGCCTGCGGCGGATGACCAGGGCCAGCAGGGCCGCCGCCGCGCACAGGGCGCCGGAGGCGTACCAGACCACGTCGTACGAGCCGAAGACGTCGCGGGCGACGCCGCCGGCGAAGGCGACGACGGCCGCGCCGACCTGGTGGGAGGCGAGGACCCAGCCGAAGACGATCGCGCTGTCGTCGCCGTAGTGCTCGCGGCACAGGGCGATCGTCGGCGGGACGGTGGCGACCCAGTCGAGGCCGTAGAAGACGATGAAGAAGATCATCGGCGGCTGGACGGTCGGCGCGAGCAGCATCGGCAGGAAGAGCAGCGAGACGCCGCGCAGCGCGTAGTAGACGGCGAGCAGGCGGCGCGCCTCGAAGCGGTCGGTGAACCAACCGGACGCGATCGTGCCGACGACGTCGAAGACGCCGATCACGGCGAGCAGTGACGCGGCCGCGGTGATGGGCATGCCGTGGTCGTGGGCGGCGGGTACGAAGTGGGTCTTGACGAGGCCGTTCGTGGAGGCGCCGCAGATCGCGAAGGTGCCGGCGAGGAGCCAGAACGGGCCGGTGCGGGCCGCCCGGAAGAGTACCTGGACCGCCCTGCGCGCCGCTCCCGGCACCGGGTCCGGCTTGGGCGTGAAGCCTTCCGCGCCGTACGCGGCGATGCCCACGTCCGCCGGGTGGTCGCGCAGCAGCAGCCAGACGAACGGGACGACGGCCAGCGCGGAGAGCGCGACGGTGATCGCGGCGGGCCGCCACTCGTGGTTCTCCACCAGCCAGGACAGCAGCGGCAGGAAGACGAGCTGGCCGGAGGCCCCGGCCGCGGTGAGGATGCCGGTGACCAGGCCGCGGCGTTTGACGAACCACCGGTTGGTGACGGTGGCCGCGAAGGCGAGCGCCATCGAGCCGGAGCCGAGGCCGACGAGTACGCCCCAGTAGAGGACGAACTGCCAGGGCGCGGTCATCCACACGGTGAGCACCGAGCCGGCCGCGATCACGGTGAGCGCGACGGCGACGACGCGGCGGATGCCGTACCGGTCCATCAGGGCCGCCGCGAAGGGCGCGGTCAGTCCGTACAGCGCCAGGTTCACGGAGACGGCGAAGCCGATCGTGCCGCGCGACCAGTCGAACTCCGAGTGCAGTGGCTCGATCAGCAGGCCCGGCAGGGACGCGAAGGCCGCGGCGCCGATGATCGTCACGAAGGTGACGGCGGCGACGTACCAGGCGCGGTGGATGCGGGGCGGTCGGCGCAGTGGCTGCTCAGAGCCGGGGTGCGGGGCGGTTGTCTGGGTCACGTCACCCAGCTTCCGGTTCCGTGCCGTACACAACGAGTGGCCCGACAGACAGTGTTCGATAGGATCGGGCCATGACGGAGACCCGGCGGCATCGTGTGGTGGTCCTGGCCCTGACCGGGCTGCTCCCCTTCGAGCTGGGCATCCCGCACCGGATCTTCGGGCGCGCCAAGGCCGCCGACGGCGGTCTGCTGTACGAGACCGTCACCTGCGGTCTCGCCGCGGGCCCGGTGCAGACGGACGCGGACTTCGCCGTCACCGTCGAGCACGGCCCGCGGATTCTGGCCACGGCGGACACGGTCGTCGTCCCCGCCTCGTACGAGCTCGGGCCGGTCTACGAGGAGGGCCGCCTCACCGACGAGCTGGCCGCCGCCCTCGCGTACATCCGGCCCGGCACCCGGATGGTGTCCATCTGCACGGGCGGGTACGTGCTGGCCGCCGCCGGATATCTGGACGGGCGCCCCGCCACCACCCACTGGTCGTGCGCCGAGCACTTCCAGCGGCTCTTCCCGTCCGTCGCGGTCGACACGGACGTGCTCTTCATCGACGACGGCGACGTGCTGACCTCTGCGGGGGTCGCCGCCGGGATCGACCTGTGTCTGCACATCGTGCGCCGCGACCACGGCGCGGCCGTCGCCAACGAGGTCGCCCGCCGGACCGTCGTACCGCCGCACCGCGACGGCGGGCAGGCCCAGTTCATCCACCGGCCCGTCCCCGAGCCGCAGGTGGCGACGACCACGGCCGCCAGGGCCTGGGCGCTCGCCCGGCTCCACGAGCCCTTGCAGCTGCGGGACCTGGCGGACCAGGAGTCGATGTCGGTACGGACCTTCACGCGGCGCTTCCGCGAGGAGGTCGGCATCAGCCCCGGGCAGTGGCTCACCCAGCAGCGGGTGGAACGGGCCCGGCATCTGCTGGAGTCCACGGATCTGTCCATCGACCAGGTCGCCACGGACGCCGGGTTCGGCACGGCCCAGTCGATGCGCCAGCACCTCCAGGCGGCGCTGGGCGTCCCGCCGACCGTGTACCGGCGGACGTTCCGGGCGCGCGCGGTGCGCGCCGAGGACTGACGGGCAGCAGGCGAAGGGCCGGCGCCGGTCAGAAGGTGAGCACGCCGCGGGCCACCCGTCCGTGCCGGGCGTCGTCCGCCGCCTTGGCGAAGTCCTCCACGGGGTACGTGGCGGTGACCAGTTCGTCGAGGAGGAGCAGGCCCCGCCGGTACAGGTCCGTGTAGAGGGCGATGTCGTGCTGCGGGCGGGAGGAGCCGTAGCGGCAGCCGAGGACCGACTTGTCCAGGAAGAGGGACGCGGGCAGGAAGTCGGCCCGCGCCGACGGGGACGCCATGCCGAGCAGGACCGCCTGGCCGCGGCGGTCGAGCAGGTCGATCGCCGCGCGGATCAGCGCGGTGCTGCCGACGCACTCGAAGACGTGGTCCGCCCCGGTGGGCAGGACCTCCCGCACGCCGTCGACGGAGGCGAGGAAGTCCGTGGCGCCGAACCGCCGCGCCGCGGCCTCCTTCGCCGGGTTGCTGTCGACGGCGACGATCGCCGACGCGCCCGCGATCCGCGCCCCCTGGAGGACGTTGAGGCCGATGCCGCCGGCGCCGATGACGGCGACGGTGTCGCCCCGTTCGACCCTCGCCCGGTTGAGTACGGCGCCGACGCCGGTCAGGACCGCGCAGCCGATCAGCGCGGCGGAGGTGAGGGGGACGTCCGCGGGGATCTTCACGGCCTGGACGGCCTTGACGACCGTCCGCTCGGCGAAGGCCGAGTTGGCGGCGAACTGGAACACGGGGACGCCCGCGCGGGAGAAGGGGCGGCCGGGGCGGCCGATGGCCCGGCGGCACATCGTGGGGCGGCCACGGTCGCAGTCGGCGCAGGCGCCGCAGTTGGCGAGGGTGGACAGCGAGACGTGGTCGCCGGGGGCGACATGGCCGACACCCGGGCCGACCGCCGCGACGACGCCGGCGCCCTCGTGGCCGAGGACGACCGGCACGGGGAAGGGGATCGTGCCGTCGACGACGGACAGGTCGCTGTGGCACAGGCCGGCGGCGGCGATCTCGACCAGGACCTCGCCCGGGCCGGGGGCGCGTATCTCCAGGTCGTCGACGACCCGGACCTGCGCCCCGTCGAACACGACACCTTTCACCACGGCTCCTTCGGCCGGCCGGGCGTCCGCCCGGCGATGACGATATGGCGACGGACCTCGCACGGGCCGTCACGCGGTCCGAGCGGCTCACCCTGTCCGAGCTGTCGGCGCACGGCTTGTACCCGGGCCACGCGGTCCGAGCTGTCGGCGCGCTTCACGCGCCCAGCCGGGTGCCGCGCCGGGCGGCGGCCGACATGGCCTCCAGCTGCGCCAGCAGCGGCATGGGGTCGGTGCCGACCGTGCCCGGCAGGAAGTCGGCGATACGGTCCGGGGTCCACGGCCCCTCGGCGTAGGCGGCGCGCAGTTCCCTGGGCTGGGCCCAGACCGCGATCTTGGGGCCGGCGATCGTGTAGACCTGCCCGGTGATCCTCTCGGCGCGGGCGCGGTCGGAGAGCAGATAGACGACCAGGGCGGCGACGTCCTCGGGCTCGCCGATCTCCTTGAGCTCCATCGGGACGCCTGCCGACATGCGGGTGCGGGCGACGGGGGCCACCGCGTTCGCGGTGACGCCGTACTTGTGCAGCCCGAGCGCCGCGCTGCGGACGAGGGAGATGATCCCGCCTTTCGCCGCCGAGTAGTTGGCCTGCGAGACGGACCCCTGGTGGTTGCCGCTGGTGAAGCCGATGAGAGTGCCGGAGCCCTGGGCCCGCATCACCGGGGACGCGGCGCGGAAGACGGTGAAGGTGCCCTTGAGGTGGGTGGCGAGGACGGCGTCCCATTCCTCCTCGGCCATGTTGAACAGCATCCGTTCGCGCAGGATGCCGGCGACGCACACGGCCCCGTCCAGGCGTCCGTACTCGGCGAGCGCCACGTCCACCAGGCGCCGGCCGCCCGCCATGGTGGCGATGTCGTCGGCCACGGCGACCGCCGTGCCGCCGGCCGCCTCGATCTCCTCGACGACGGCGTCGGCGACCTCCGACGTGGGCGAGGCGCCGTCGACCGAGACGCCGAGGTCGCCCACGACGACGCGCGCGCCCTCGGCGGCGCAGGCCAGCGCGACCGCCCGTCCGATGCCGCGGCCGGCTCCGGTCACGGCGACGGCCTTGCCTGCCAAGAAGTTCCCCACGACCGGCCCCTTCCCGTACTTTCTGACGGACCGTTAGATTCTGGGGAGTCGGACGCACGAACACAAGCCCCGGGGAGGGCCCATGTCACTGCCGGCCGCGTTCCACGACATCGCGAAGCGCGTCAACAACTGGGGGCGCTGGGGCGGCGACGACGAGATCGGCACGCTGAACCTGATCGACGACGAGGTGGTGACGGGCGCGGTCGCCGAGGTGCGCAGTGGCGTGCGGGTGCCTCTCGCGCTGCCGCTGCGGCAGGGCGGGGTGCAGACCGGCGTCATCCCGGGGCGGATCGACCCGCTGCACACGATGGTGCAGATCAACCAGGAGCTCTTCGGGCCCGGCACCGTCGCGACCAGCGACGACACGGTGACGATGGGCCTCCAGGCCGCCACCCACTGGGACGCCCTGACCCACGCCTCGCACTCGCGCCGCCTCTACAACGGGCGCCCGGCGGACACCGTCACCCCGCACGAGGGCGCCCGCTTCAGCGGCATCGAGAAGATCCCGCCCGTCGTCTCCCGCGGCGTGCTGCTGGACGTGGCCCGCGCGAAGGGACTCGACCGGCTGCCCGGCGACCACGCCGTCACACCGGAGGACCTGGACGAGGCGGCCGCGTACGGGCGCGTCACCGTACGCGGCGGCGACATCGTCCTCGTACGGACGGGACAGATCCGGCTCCTGCTGGGCGGCGACCGGCACGGCTACGGGTTCCCGTCGCCCGGTCTTTCGGTGCGCACGCCCGAGTGGTTCCACGCCCGGGACGTCGCCGCCGTCGCGAACGACACGCTCACCTTCGAGATCTTCCCGCCGGAGATCGACGGCCTCTGGCTGCCGGTGCACGCGCTGCACCTCGTGGAGATGGGCATGCTGCAGGGTCAGAACTGGAATCTGGAAAAGTTGTCCACAGCCTGTGCACAGAGGGGCCGGTACGCGTTCCTGCTCTCCGCGATGCCGGAGCCGTTCGTCGGCGCCACCGGCACACCCGTCGCGCCGGTGGCCGTGCTGTGAGGCCGAAGACGGGCTCAGGCCCGCGCGCCGCGACGGAGGCCGGCTCAGGCCCCGCGCGCCACCACGGGTGCGCCGGTCAGCCGGGGCGCGCCCGCGGGCAGACCGCGGTCCACCTCGCACCAGATGGACTTGCCGGCGCCCTCGCGCTGCCAGCCCCAGCGGTCCGCGAGCCCGTCGACGAGCTCGAGGCCGCGGCCGCCGGTGTCCTCGCCCCGCGCGTGCCGGGGGCGCGGCGGGCAGGCGCTGACGTCGACGACCTCGACCCGGACCGTGCCGGCCTCGGCGGCGCCGCCGCCGAAGAGCATCCGCAGCACCGCCGGACAGCCGGTGTGCACCACGGCGTTGGTCACCAGCTCCGAGATCAGCAGGATCAGCGTCTCGGCCAGCCGCTCGTCGTCGCCCACCGGGGACTTGACGAGCCGCGCCCTGGCCCATCTGCGGGCCCGCCCCACTTCCGAGGGGTCGGACCCGATCTCCAACTGCACCTGAAGCACCTGCACCGCTCACACCACCCGAACCGGCGGACACATAGCCTCGCGCCTCACAGCCATAACGGAATGTGATTCCCTTACAGCACAGCTTGATTGACTTACAGTCACCGCTACAAGCGCTTCGGGCATATTCCAGCGCGAAGGAGTACGCGTGGTGCATACTGTGCGACGCACTCCGCGACGAGTCGAACACAGTGCCGCAGAACGCATTCGCACAGGCCGAACAGTGCGCATCGACGGTTCCGGGACCGCCGTACCGGCGGCACCGTGAGACCCCGTCATCGCAGCGACTCGCATCCAACGGAGCGTACCGGAGTGGCGCGCCGACTCCGCCCTGTGACGAGTCGTCCGAAGGACACAACCCGATATCGACGCAACGTGACGAATCAGAGCGCTGAGGCCAAGGCTTGCGCGTTCATCTCCTCGGCCTGCGCCGTCGTCAGCCACATCCGGCCGCGCAGCAGGGCGCGTTTGAGGAAAAGGTGGACGTCCGCCTCCCAGGTGAAGCCCGTCCCGCCGAACACCTGAAGACAGTCCCGGGCGTTGCGCACCGCCGCGTCGTCGGCCAGCAGCTTGGCCCCCGCGGCCTGCGCCGGGCCGGGGACGACGGCCGCCGCGTAGACGGCCGCGCGGGCGACCTCCGTACGCACCAGCATCTCGGCGCACAGATGCTGGACGGCCTGGAACGCGCCGACGGGCCGGCCGAACTGGACGCGGAGCCGCGCATGGCGCACCGCCTCCTCGAGGGTGCGGGCGGCGCTGCCCAACTGCTCGGCGGCGGTGAGCAGGACCGCGGGGACCGGCAGGGCCGCGGACGGCGGCGGCGGCGTGAGCGGAAGCCGGTGCAGCGGCGTGAGCGGGTCGAGGGACCGCACGGCGGCCGCCTCCCGCACCTGCACGACAGCCGGTGTGTCCCCGAGTGTCACGACGGCGTCCGCGTCCTCGAAGTGCTGTACGAAGGGGGCGAGTTGGTGCGCACAGGTGACGACCGCCGTACCGTCCGCCGCGCCCGGCACGGTGCCCGCCGCAAGTTGGGTCGCCACCAGCGGCCCGGGCAGCAGCGCCCGGCCCGCCTCCTCGAAGAGCAGCACCGCCTCCGGCAGCCCCAGCCCGACGCCGCCTTCGCTCTCCGGCAGCCGCAGCGCGAAGAACCCCGCCCGCCCCAGCTCGCGCCACAGCTCCCGGTCGACCCTGCCGCCGTGGTCGACGGCGGCCCGCAGCGCCTCGCGCCCGAAGCGGCCGGCGAGCAGCTCACGGAACGCGCCGCACAGCGCCCGCTGGTCGTCGGTGAGCCGGAAGTCCATCAGCGCCCCCTGGGCAGGCCGAGGATGCGCTCGGCGACGATGTTCCGCTGGATCTGCGAGGTGCCGGCGGCGATCGTGTACGAGAGGGAGGACAGCCGCTGCACGGTCCACGGCCGTGCCAGGTCGAGCGCGTCCGGTCCGAGAACCTCGGCGGCCGCGTCGAACAGCTCCTGCCGGGCGTGCGAGTAGCGGAGCTTGAAGACGGAGCCTCCGGCGCCGGGGACGCTGCCGCTCGCGGCCGCCTCGCTGACGTTCCACTGGACGAGCCGCCACAGCGCCGTGAACTCGGCGTGCAGCCGCCCCAGTCCGCGGCGGACCACCGGATCGTCCCACCTGCCGTTGGCCCGCGCCACGGCGGCCACCTCGGCAAGGGTGCGGCGGCAGGCGACGACCTCGCCGGCGAAGGCGGTGCCGCGCTCGAAGGAGAGCGTGACCATGGTGACGCGCCAGCCGTCGTTCTCCTCCCCCACCCGGCAGTCGGCGGGCACCCGCACCTCGTCGAGGAACACCTCGGCGAACTCGGCGGATCCGGCGAGGGTGCGCAGCGGCCGTACGGTGACGCCGGGCGCGTCCATCGGCATCGCGAGCCAGGTGATGCCGCGGTGCCGGGGGGCGGCGGGGTCGGTGCGGACGAGGAGTTCGCACCAGTCGGCGACCTCGGCGTGCGAGGTCCAGATCTTCTGCCCCGTCACGACGTACGCGTCGCCGTCGCGGACCGCCTTGGTGCGCAGCGAGGCGAGGTCGGAGCCGGCGTCCGGTTCGCTGAAGCCCTGGCACCAGATCTCGTCACCGCGCAGGATCGGGCCGAGCCAGCGTTCCCGCTGCTCGGGGGTGCCCTCGGCGGCGATGGTCGGCCCGGCGTGCAGCAGTCCGACGAAGTTGGCGCCGACGTACGGCGCTCCGGCCCGCTCCGTCTCCTCCAGGAAGATGAGCCGCAGCGCCGGGGACGCGTCCCAGTGCACGTTCCCGTAGCCGGCTTCGTACAGCGCCCGCTGCCAGGCGGTGTCGTACGCGCGTCGCGCCGCCCAGTCGTCGGGCGGCGGCTGCGGGGGCAGCTCCGGCAGGGCGGTGGCCAGCCAGTCGCGCAGCCGGGCCCGGTACTCCTCCTCGGCGTCCGTGTACGCGAGGTCCACTACGCGTCCAGGTCCAGGCCGAGCATGCGGATGGCGTTGCCGCGCATCAGCTTGTGGACGGTCTCGTCGTCGAGGTCCTTCACATGGTCGAGGGCGACCTCCTTGGTGTGCGGGAAGGTCGAGTCGACGTGCGGATAGTCGGTCTCGAAGGTGGCGTTGTCGCGGCCGACGACGTCGAGCGAGGCGACGCCGTGCTTGTCGCGGAAGAAGCAGCAGAAGATCTGCCGGTAGTAGTAGGTGGACGGCGGCTCGGGGATCAGATCGCGCACCCCGCCCCAGGCGCGGTGCTCCCGCCACACGTCGTCGGCGCGCTCCAGGGCGTACGGGATCCACCCCATCTGGCCCTCGCTGTAGGCGAGGGTGAGGCGGGGGAAGCGGACGAGAACGCCGCTGAAGAGGAAGTCGGTCATCGACGCCATGGCGTTGTTGAACGACAGCGCGGCCTGCACGGCGGGCGGCGCGTCCGGGGAGGCGGCGGGCATCTGGGAGGACGAGCCGATGTGCATGTTGACGACCGTGCCGGTCTCCTGGCAGACGGCGAAGAAGGGATTCCAGTAGCCGGAGTGGATCGACGGCAGCCCGAGGTGGGTCGGTATCTCGGAGAAGGTGACGGCGCGCACGCCCCGCGCGGCGTTCCGGCGGATCTCGGCGACGGCGAGCGTGACGTCCCACAGCGGCACGATGCACAGCGGCACGAGCCGGCCGCCGCTGTCGCCGCACCACTCCTCGACCATCCAGTCGTTGTAGGCCCGTACGCAGGCGAGCGCGACCTCCTTGTCGTGGGCCTCCGCGAAGGTCTGGCCGCAGAACCGCGGGAAGGTCGGGAAGCACAGGGACGCCTCGACATGGTTCAGGTCCATGTCCTTGAGGCGTTCCGCCGGGTCCCAGCAGCCGGGCCGCATCTCGGCCCGGGTGATGCCCTCGAGGGTCATGTCGTCGCGGCCGAAGCCGACGGCGGCGATGTTGCGTTTGTACGGGAACCTCAGGTCCTCGTAGACCCACCAGTCGGCGGGCGGCCCGTCGGGGTCCATGGTGATCCGGTACTTGCCGCCGACGTAGGCGAGCTCCCCGATGCCGGTGGTCAGCGGCTTGGGGCCGCGGTCGCGGTACTTGGCGGGGAGCCAGGTCTCGAAGAGGTGCGCCGGTTCGATGACGTGGTCGTCGACGCTGACGATCCGGGGCAGTTCCTTTTCCATCGGGACCATCCTTCTGACGGTGCGTCAGTTCAGGCCGCCAGGCTAGCCCCGCACCCCTGGACCGACAAGGCGCACGGACCTACGATCTGACGTGCCGTCAGTTCTTGCCCGCTCGCGGAGGTGCCCGGTATGGACGAGACCGCACACGCACTGGGCGCCGCCGCCACGCTGTGGGAACTCGTCGCCCGCCGCGCCGCGCTCACCCCCGACCGGCCCGTGCTGCTCCAGGACGGGCGCAGCCTCACCTTCGGCGAACTGCGCGACCGCGCGGAGCGGACCGCCGCCGGGCTGCACGCGATGGGCGTCCGCCCCGGCACGGTCGTCGCCTGGCAGCTCCCCACCCGCATCGAGACCGTCCTGCTCACCGTGGCCCTCGCCCGGATCGGCGCCGTCCAGTCGCCGGTCATCCCCTTCTACCGGGACCGCGAGGTCGGCTTCGCGCTACGGGAGTCCAAGGCCGCGTACTTCGCCGTGCCGGGCGAGTGGCGCGGCTTCGACTTCACGGCGATGGCGCGGCGGGCCGGCGCGCGCGGCGTCTTCGAGGCGTACGGCTCGCTGCCCGACGGCGACCCCTCCGTACTGCCCGCACCGCCCGCCTCCGGCACGGACGTGCGCTGGATCTACTGGACGTCCGGCACCACGTCCGACCCCAAGGGCGTGCTGCACACCGACCGTTCACTGATCGCCGGCGGCTCCTGCCTCGCCCACGCGCTGCGCCTGTCAGCGGACGACGTCGGCTCGATCGCCTTCCCCTTCGCGCACATCGGCGGCCCGGACTACCTGGTCATGCTGCTGCTGTACGGGTTCCCCGCGGTCCTCTTCGAGAAGTTCGCCCTGCCCGACGCGCTGGACGAGTACCGCCGCCACGGCGTGACCACCGCCGGCGGCTCCACCGCGTTCTACGCGATGTTCCTCGCCGAGCAGCGCAAGCGGCCCGGCCGCAGGCTGATCCCCACCCTGCGGCTCCTCGCGGGCGGCGGCGCGCCCAAGCCGCCCGAACTCCACCGCGCCGTGGTCCGCGAGATGGGCGTCGTCCTCACCCACGGCTACGGCATGACCGAAGTCCCGATGATCACCATGGGCAGCCCCGACGACACCCACGACGACCTCGTCCACACCGAGGGACGCCCGCCCGCCGGCATGGAGATCCGGATCACCGACGGCGAGATCCGACTGCGCGGCGAGGCCGTCTGCCGGGGCTACCTGGACCCGGCCGCGACGGCCGCCGCCTTCGACGCGGACGGCTTCCTCCGCACCGGCGACCTCGGCCGTCTCACCGCCGACGGCCACCTCGTGCTCACCGGGCGGGCCAAGGACGTCATCATCCGCAAGGGCGAGAACGTCTCCGCCAAGGAGATCGAGGACCTGCTGCACACACACCCGGCGGTGGGGGACGTGGCGGTCGTCGGCCTGCCGGACCCTGAACGGGGCGAACGCGTCTGCGCGGTCGTCGAACGCGCCCCGGGCGCGGCGGACCCGACGCTGTCCGACCTCACGACGTACCTGCGGTCGCGGGGCCTGGCCACCCACAAGCTCCCGGAACAACTGGAGCTGCTGGACGCGCTGCCACGCAACGAGGCACTGCGCAAGGTCCTGAAGTACAAGCTGCGCGAACGCTTCGCGTAGCGGGCGCGGTTCGGTGGGTCCCGATTACGCGTCCGGGCGGGGCCCGGTCCGGGTCGTTCGGTGTCCGGGTGCCGCTCCGGTGGTCTGCGGCCCGGCCGGGCGGTCACCGGCGCGCACCCATCCCTGGCGGAAAGCGCCACCGTCCCATGGGCGACCACCGGGCGGGACGGGCCCCACGGGCCGGACCCGCCCCCGGGGACGCAAGCGCAACGACCGGGTCCGACCGGGCCCCCGGCTACTCCGGTTCGGGGGTGACGTAATACGCCGCGAACGCCGCCAGGACGTCCTCCTCGCCGATGCGGCCGTCGCCGTCCACGTCCAGCACCGCGCCCGCGGCCGCCGCGACCCCCGCGTCGACGCCCAGCGCGCCGAGCGCGCGCTCCACGGCGGCCGTGGTCACGCCGCGGCCGTCCACGTCGGCGAGCCGCATCACGGCGTGCACGAACGGCCGGGCGATCTCGCCGAACCGCTTCGGGTTGTCGCGCAGTCTCTTCACCGCGCTGGTCGCGAACTCCTCACGCGACACCCGCTGGTCGCCGTCCACGTCGGCGATGCCTGCCATACCCTGCCAAAACGCCTCCGCACCGCTGTAAAGGTTCTGCCCCTTGTCGGAGCGGGCGGGCACGGAGAATTCTGCGAGCAGCCTGGCCGCGGCCGAGCTGAAGTCCTCGCGGTCGATGTAGCCGTTGCCGTCCTGATCGAAAGCGGCGAACCGGGATGCGATCTTCCGCTCGTACTCTGCGCTGTCCATGCGGGGAGCGTAAGGCCCCGGGTGCCGGACTGTGTACGCGGCCGGGCAATTGCACAGCGGCAACGCCGAAGCGAAGGGCAGGTGACGGGTGTGCGACAGGGCGTACGGGGGCGCGCGGACGAGGCGTGAGGGCGCGTGAAGTTCAGGGCGCGTAAGCCGAGAACCGGGACATTCGGCGCGTCACGCCGTCAGCGGCTGCGCACCGTCGTCGGTGGCCGAGCCCGTGTCGGCGTAGACCTCGAAGAGGCGGCGGACGCCGAGCGCGCCCAACACCCGGTTGACGTGCGAGCCGTCCTCCGCGCCGCGGGCCGGCAGTATCAGCCGCAGCCGGCCCCGGCACGAGCGCATCAGCCGGCGCGCGGCGATCAGCACGCCGACGCCGCTGGAGTCGCAGAAGAACACCTCCGAGAGGTCGAGCACGACATCGTGGTGCCCGGCGGCGACCGCGTCGTGCACCCGCTGACGCACCACCGGCGACGACACGAGATCGAGCTCTCCGCGCACATGCAGCACGGTCCACGAGCCCTGCCGGCTCTCGGCCACATCGAGCATCACGTCTGGACCCCTCCTCGTACCGGCCGCAGAAGACCGGAAGCTGCCCTTCCACTGCCGCTGCCCGACCGGCCGTCGCTGAAACGCGACGTTCGTCACGGAGTGTTTCCGCGGCTCCCCCGACGGGTTCCTACCCGCCCTGGCCCGTACCATCCCGGAGTGCGAAGAGGGCCGGTTTGCGGCAAAGGCACGTACGTTGTCCGCCCGGCGCACTACATTCGAATGAGCGACACGTACGAAGGCAGAGGCAGCAGGGGCAGAGCGCAGCTTGGGGGCCGCATGACCAAGGACACACCTCAGCGCTGGGACCGCAGGATGCAGCAGCGGCTGGCACGCGGCGAGGCCGCGGCGCTCGGCGAGCTGTACGACAGGTTCGCCGCGCTCGTGCACAGCCAGGCCCACCGTGTGCTCGAGGACCACGAGGCCGCCGACCAGGTCACCCGCGAAGTGTTCGGGTACATATGGGAGAACCCGGACGCGTACGACCCCAAGCAGGGATCCATGCGGTCCTGGGTGGCGAAGCTCACCAACAGCCAGGCCGTGCACCGGCTGCGCCAGAGCGAGTCCGCGGCGCTCGCGGAGAGCGGCGGGGGCACGGCGGAGGAACTGGAGCAGAAGGTGCGCAGGGCGGCCGTCGCGGCCCGCGCCGACTACATCGTGACGTCCATGCCGGCGCCGCTGCGGGCCGCGCTGGAGCTGGCGTACTTCCAGCGCAGGGACTACCGCCAGACCGCGGCCGACCTCGGCGTCACGGAGGACGAGGCGAGGCGGCGGCTGCGCCTGGGGCTGCAACTGCTGTCCACGGCGAACACCCGCGCTTTCGAGGGCTTTTCCCCGCCCGGCTACGGATCCGCCCTGTGAACGGGCCTCTGAGCGGCGGTGAGGGTGACGGCGAAGGGGTACGGGGTGTGCCGCGCATTCCGTCTCCGCGCAGCGCCGCGGACGACCTCCACCCGGGCGCGTACCGCCCCGGGGCGGCAGGGCCGTCCGGCACGGCGCCCCGGGCCGAGCCCGCGCCGGACGGACCGCGCCCGGTGAAGGCGGACGGCGTGAAGGCGGCCCGGTCCGGGGCGGACGGTGCCGGCCCGGCCGCCGCCCCCTCCCACAAGGTGCTGAAGTCGCTGCTCGGCGCCTGGGCGCTCGCCGCGTGCTCCGCCGAGGAGACGACGGCCGTCGAGGACCATCTCGGCGACTGCGCCCAGTGCGCGGACGAGGCACTGCGGCTGCGGGACGCCGTCGGGCTGCTGCACACCGACCGCGACCTGGACCTCGACCCGATGCTGCGGTTCCGGGTGCTGGAGAACTGTCTGGGCCGGCGGCCCGCCCGTATCCCGGTGCCCGCGTGGGCCGATCCGTACGACGCGGAGACCGCCAGGCTCGACGCGCTGCTGCAGGACATCGGCGACTCGGAGTGGCACGCGCCGGTGCGGCTCAAGTGGTTCGACGGCAAGGAACAGGTGAGCCGCCGTACGACGGTGGCCGGTGTGATCGGGCATCTGCTGACCGTCGACGGCCTGGTCGTGGGCGCGCTCGGGCTCGACGACCCGCTGGGCCCGCACGCGCCGCTGCCGCCGGCCGCGCGCACCGAACTGTTCTGGGACGCCGCGAAGCACCCGCCCACCGGCGCGATCCGCGAGCCGTGGCGCGACCAGAGCCACGCCCTCATCCGCACGGTGTCCTTCGCGGGCCGCGGCGTCGACGAGACGTCCGTGTCGTACGGGGCGTTCGCGTTGCCGCTGCGGGACGCGCTGCTCGACCGGGCCTTCGAGTGCTGGATCCACGCGGACGACATCGCCGAGGCCGTGGCCTATCCGTACGCGTCCCCGAGCGGCACCCATCTCAACCGCATGATCGACCTGGCGGCCCGGCTGCTTCCGGCGGCCCTCGCGGAACGCAGACACGCAGGGCTCGCCGGGCCGCCGCAGCACCTGGTCACGGCGGGCTCGCCCGGCCGCTCGCTCCACCTGGAGGTCGAGGGCTCCGGCGGCGGCAGCTGGTACATCGCCCTCGACTCCCCGGCCGCCGTCGGCTGCCCGGACAGGTCCGTCGCCCAAGTCGCGCTCGACGGAGTCGAGTTCTGCAAACTGGTGGCCGGCCACGTCTCCCCCGAGGAGGCGGCCGCCGGCCAGGACGGCGACCGCGAGGCGATCCGCGACGTACTGTTCGCGGCCGCGGCGCTGAGCCGCCTGTAGCGTCCCCGGCGCATACGGGCACGGGCTCAGCGCTGCGCGGGCAGGTCCCGGCGGTGGCGGACCGGGGAGAGGAAGACGGGCAGGAAGGCCAGCGCGAGACAGCTCGCGCCCGTCCACAGGGCGGCGTCCAGTCCCGCGAACGCGCCGAGCAGGCCCGCCGTCGCGGAGCCGACGGCGATCGCGCCGGTGAGCATGAAGCGGAAAGTGGCGTTCATGCGGCCGAGCAGCGGGTCCGGGGTCAGCCGCTGGCGCAGGCTCACCCCGAGGACGTTGTCGACGCCGACCTTGAACATGACGACCAGCCAGCCGGCCCCGGCGACCCACAGCCACACGCCCCGGTCGACGAGCGGCAGCGCCAAAGCGGCGGGCGCCACCCAGAGGCCGGCGAGGCCGAGGGTGCGGCCGTGCCCGAGGGTCCGGCCGATCGGGCGCGCGCAGCGTGCGCCGAGGAGGACGCCGGCGCCACCGGCCGCCCAGTAGAGGCCCAGCGCACCGGCGGACAGGCCGAGTTCGCGGATGAAGAGCACCGGGAGCAGCGTGTTGACGATCTGCGAACCGAAGTTGATCAGGGAGGCCGTGAACGCGAGGGCGCGCAGCTCCGGGTTGCGCAGGACGTGCCGCACGCCTTCCGCGATCTGCGCCCCCAGCCGTCCGGCGGGCATCCGCGGCACGGCGGGGGCGGCCCCGGCCGCGGCCGTCCGCCGGGGTGCGACGGCCAGCCTGAGGGCCGACGCCAGATACAGCAGGCCCACCCCGACGACGGCCACCGGCGCGGTGAACAGCTGGACGATCCCGCCGCCCGCGCCCCGGCCGGCCACGTTGCCGGCGGCCTGCAGGCTCACCACCGCCGCGTTCGCCGGCACCAGGGCCTCGCGGTCCACGAGCCGGGGCAGGAAGCTCTGCGAGCCCACGTCGAAGAAGACCGTCGCGCAGCCGCCCAGCAGCACGACCGTGTAGAGCTGGCCCAGGGTGAGCACGTCCAGCGCCCAGGCCGCCGGCACCGAGGCGAAGAGAACGGCCCTGGCCAGGTCGGCGGCGATCAGCACCGGACGGTGCCGCAGCCGGTCCACCCAGGCCCCGGCCGGCAGGCCGATCAGCAGGAACGCCACCGTGCTCAGCGTGGCCAGCAACCCGACCTCGCCCGCGCTCGCGTCCAGCGCGGACACCGCGATCAGCGGGACGGCCACATAGCCGATGTTCGAGCCGAGCTGGCTGAAGAGGGTGGCGGTGAACAGGCCGCGGAACTCACGGGAGCGCCAAGGGCTCGGCTGCGGAGGGCACTCGGGGGCGGGCCTGGACGTGGAACCGGGCGGCGACGTGGGCATGGCGTTTACGCTGCCCGGACTCCGCCGCGCGCTCCAATGATTTAGCCTCGGCCGAATGGTGCTGGAAAGCCGCCCCGAGGGCGGCACGCTGGAGATCGCCTTCTCCGCCGAGGACGTCGCCCGCACACGCTTCGCCGTCTCCCCGCTGTGGGAGGCCGTCGCCAGTGTGCGGGTGCTCAAGGGCGCGGACACGCTCGGGACGCACCGCCGGTGGCTGGAGCGCGTACGCCCGCGTCTCGCCGCGGCGAAGCTGGACCTCGCCCCGCTCTCGGCGCTGATCGGCGCGCCGCCCGCCGGCATCCCCGGCTTCCTGGTGGCGCCGCCCACCACCCCGCAGCCCTCGCTCGAGGTGGAACTCGCGGCCCTGCGGTCCACGCCGCACACGCTGATCCGTACGACGACGCCGGCCGCCCGCGAAGGGGTCGCCGCCCTGCGCGCGGACCCGGGCCGGGGGCTCGCCCGGCTGGTGGACACGATCGCCGCGTACTGGGAGGTCGCGCTCGCCCCGTACTGGCCGCGCATCCTCGCCCTGGTCGAGGGCGACATCCTCTACCGGGCCAAACGGCTCGCGGAGGGCGGTGCGCGCCGCCTCTTCGACGATCTGGACCCGCGCGTCACCTGGGACTCCGGCACCCTCCAGGTGCTGCACCGCTGTGTACGCGGCGCCCGGGACCTGGAGGGCCGAGGCCTGCTGCTGGTGCCGTCCGTGTTCGGCGGGCAGCGGATCTTCTCGGACGTGGACAGCCCCGACTGGCAGCCCACCCTGCGCTATCCGCCCCGGGGCACGGGCACCCTGTGGGAGGCGCGGTCGCAGCCGCTGTCCGACGCCCTGGCCGGGGTCCTCGGCCGCACCCGCGCCCTGCTGCTGGCGGAGCTGTCGTCCCCCGCCTCCACCACCGAACTGGCCCGGCGGCTCGGCCACTCCGCCGGCGGGGTCTCGCAGCACCTGACGGCGCTGCGCGCGGCCGGCCTGGTCAGCGCGCACCGTACGGGGCGCGTGGTCCTGTACGCCCGTACGCACGTGGGCGAGTCGCTGGTGGGCGAATGACCCCCGGACACCCGCGACTCATTCGCCGCCGACGCTGAGGTTCGGGTTGCCGTCCGGGCCGTGCGGCTTCAGCTCGATCTGGATGGTGTGCGTGGTGTCGCGTGCCGCGGTCGCGCCGCCGCCGGCCGTCAGCACGCCGATCCGCAGCTCGGCCCGCCCGCTGCCCTCCCGCCGCACCTGCACGGCGAATTCGAGGTGCACGCTCTCCACGCTGAACCGCAGATCCCGTCCCTCGCCCGCCCGTTGGGCGCGCTCCAGCTCGTCACGGACCTGACCGATCACCTCGGCCAGCCCCACGACCGCGGTTTCGTCACGCTCAGCCATCGCGCACCCCGTCTCCCGTAGTTATCGTTACGCAGTATGAGCGAGCCGCTTCGCACATCCAACTCCACCGTTCAGGAGGAGAGTTGGCGGATACGTCTGCTCCGGGGCCCGGACCGGACGGACAGGCCGCTCGGCGCCGGCGTGCTGCTCCCCGGCGGACTGGTGCTGACCTGCGCGCATGTGATCCTGCTGCGCCCCGACTCCACCGGTGCGCGCGCCCCGCGGGAAGAGGTGTACGCGGACCTGCCCCGGATGGCCGCCGGCGACGGGGCGCAGCCGCTGCGCGCCCGGCTGCTGAGGGAGTACCTCGTCATGCCGACGGGGCAGTACGGCGGCGACCTGGCGCTGCTCAAGCTGGACCACGAACCGGCGGTCCCCCATGCCGTCCTGCACCGCCAGATCCCGGCGCGTGGCGACATGGTGCACTTCACCGGGTACCCGGAGGACCTGCCGGGCGGTGAACATCTGGACGCCCGGCTGATGGGCCGCGGCGGTCCCGCGCCGACGCCGGAGTGGGTGCAGCTCGACGCGCTGAACGCGCCGTACGTGGTGCGGCTCGGGTACAGCGGGTGCGCGGTGGTGCACAGCCGTACGCGGCGCGTCATCGGCATCGTGGCGCACCAGTTCGGCACGCCGCAGGCGCGGGTGCGCCGGGACCACGCGTACATGATCCCGACCGAGACGGTGCTGAAGCATCTGCCGCTGGAGCGGCTGGGGCTGACGGTCACGGGGAAGCCGGCCGTCTCGCACGATGTCGCGGTCGCCCACGACCGGACCGCCTCCGGGCGTGTGCCCGGTCTGCACCGGCGGCTGACCCGGTGGCTCGACGGAGCGCCGGACACCGATCCGGTGGAGCCGGTGTTCGCCGGGGAGGGCGAGCACGACCTGCTGCACACGGTCAGGTCGGTGCTCACCCTCGCCGACCGCGAGCAGAGCCCGCCGGAGACACACCCGTCCCGGACGAGCGGGACGGGTGCGGCGGACGGGGCGGACGATCCGCAGGCGGGCACGATCGACATCGCCGTCGACGCGACGAACCGGACGGTGGCGGACCTGGCCAGGGACGCGGCGGAACGGATCGGCCTGGACCCGCTTCCCGACGACACCGAGGGCGGTACGGGCGGCGGCGCGCGGTCCGGCCGCGATCTGCTCGACCGGATCGCGGAGGAGAGCCCGCCGCTGAGTGCCGCGTTCCTGTCCGTCGACCGGTCGGCCTCCGGCGACGACGAGATGCTGCGGCTCCTCGCCGCACTCCTCGCCCGTGGCCAGAGCCGGCTGCTGCTCGTCTTCAGCGACCCGCGCTCCCCGCTCCTCGCCCGGGTGCGCACGGAACTGCTCGGCCCCGACTGGGCCGCCCGCCGCACCGAACGGCTGGGCATCCGGGTCAGCCGGCTCGCGGAGACCGAGCAGCGGCTGCACCAGCTCTCCGGCCGGCGGCCCGCCGCCCTCGCGCCCCGGCTGCGCCGGACGCTCGAACAGCTGGGCCCGGACGGCCCGTTGAACGGCTCCGAGGACCAGCCGCACGCCCTGTTCCGCTGCGCCGTCGACATCGAGGCCGCGCTGCTGGACGCGGAGAACGCCGAGCAGGAGCTGAACGGCCCCGCCGGACCACGCGAGTTCGTCGTCGAGCCCCCGGGCGACGGGCTGACCGACCTGCCCGCCGTCGCCGTGCGCGACCCCGACGCCCTGGTCACCGGTCAGACCGGCGACCGGCTTGCGGGCGGCGAGCGGCTGCATCAGCAGTACGAGGTGGTGGGACCCATCGGCCAGGGCAGCCACGGCAAGGTGTATCTCGCCCGCGACCTGCTCCTGGAGAACCGCCCCGTCGCCCTCAAGGGCATCCTCGACCCGGGCGATCCGGCCGCCGTGCTCCAGGCCCACCAGGAGCGGCTGCGGCTCGTCAGTCTCAACCACCCGTCGGTCATCCGGGTCGTCAACTACGCGCGCCACGAGCCGACGGCGGCCGAGTTCATCGTCATGGAGTTCGCCGACGGGGCGCCGCTGTCGTGGGTGGGGTCCAGGATCGCGCGGCGGGTCGAGCCGTTCGCGGGGCCGCGGGTGCGGGAGTTCATCGTCGCGTACGGTCTGCTGGTCCTCGAGGCGCTCGACTACCTGCACCGGGAGGAGAGGCTCGTCTACGGCGACCTGTCGCTGACCAACGTCCTCCACTGCGGCACCGGCATCAAGCTCATCGACGTCGCCGGCGTACGCGAGCCCGGCGCACCGGGGCCGGTCAGCCACCGGCCGCCCGAAAGCGGGCCCACCGGCGGGATGACCACCGCGGGCGACCTCTACACGGTCGGCGCGGTCCTCGGGGAACTGCTCGCCAAGGACCCGGCGCCGCCGTCCGACCTCGGCACCGAGTCGCTGCGGCGGGCCCTGTCCCGCGCCACGGCCGCCGATCCGAGGCAGCGCTACGCCTCCGCGCAGGAGATGGCCGTCCAGTTCCGCGGGGTGCTGCGCGAGCTGCGGTCGCTGCGGCTGGACGAGGAGACGTTCGAGCCGTCCCCGCTCTTCGACTCGGCCGCCATCGCGCTCGACGGCCGGCTGGGCAGACCGCCGCCGCTCGAACGCTGGCGGGCGGACGGGCCGGCCGACCGGCTCGGCGCGCATGTGCCGGAACCGGCGGAGGCGGCCGTGGCCCTGCCCGTGCCGAAGGCCGACGTGCGGGACCCGAACTGGAAGGAGCTCCAGCGCACCTCGCACGACGACCCGGCCGGGCTGCTGCAGCTCAGCAACGAGTGGCTGCCGTCGCCCGAGCTCCATCTGCTGCGCTGCCGGCTCCACCTGGAGCTCGCCGGCACCCGCCGCCACGGCCGCGACAAGGAACTGGTCACCGCCGCGGTGGAACTGGACCGGGCCGGGCGGCTGCTCGGCGACCGGTCCCGCTACGACTGGCGACTCGACTGGCACCAGGGCCTGACCCAGCTGGCGCACGGACGGCTGAACCGGGCGCTGGAACGCTTCGACGCGGTGTACGCGGCGATACCCGGCGAGTACGCGCCCAAGCTGGCGCTCGGCTACTGCCACGAGAAACTCGCCGACGAGTGGCGGACCGGTGAGCCGGCGGCCGGGGAGACGCGGGAGGAGCACGAAGAGCAGGCCATGCTCTTCTACGACGCGGTCTGGCGGCGCAACCACGCACTGGGCGCGGCGGCCTTCGGGCTGGCCCGCATCCACCTCGCCCGCCACAGCCCGGACCGGGCCCTGGCCTCCCTCGACGGCGTCCCGCCCGACTCCCGGCACCGCACCGCCGCGCGTACGGCCATGGTCCGCATCCACGCCGGCACACCGACGGTCGCCTCCGCGATCCGCGCCCACGCCGCGCTGCACCGGCTGGCCGGGCACGAGGGCCTGACGGACCCGCAGGCGCAGGAACGGCTGATCGCGGAGCTGCGGGAGCAACTGCTGGAACTGGTCCGGGCGCAGGGCCCCGACGTGCTCGCACAGCTCCGCGCCGCGCTGCCCGCGGCGGTGCCGGTGCCGTCGACCGAACGGGAACTGCGCGAGCAACTGTCGACGAGCTACCGCCGGCTGGCCAAACAGGTCCCGCGCACGGACCGGGCGGAGGGAGCGGCGCTGGCGGAGGCACTGCTGGACAACGCGTACAGCACGCGGCCGTTGGGGCTGCGGCACGCGAGGGCGCGGGCGGGCGGGGGCACGTGGGCGTGGCGCCGCCGCCCCGCGCCCCGCGGCTGACCGCCTGCGGCGGGGCGCCCAACCGGGGGCGGGCCCCGGGCCCCGCACCGCCCTCCGGGCGGCGGGCCGGGCTCCGCCCGGGCCCGGTACCGCGCTTCGCGCGATGGCCTCAATCGCCGGCCGGGCTTGAGTTGCCCGGCAACTTCAGCCCCGCTGGGGGCACCTCCCACGGCCGCCAGGCCGTAGGGGGAGTTTGAGGCGCGGGTCCGGGCAGAGCCCGGTTTCGGGAAGGGGCTGGGTGGGGAACAGGCCGCCGGAGGCGGGACGGGCGAGGGAGGGGACGGATGAGCGTCGTGGGGTGGGGCAGGGCGCTGGGGCGGTGGAGCGCCGGGGCCGGGCCCGGACTGTGGGCGTGGGCCGTCGGGCGCGGACCGCGCGGCCGGCGGCCGACCGCCGCGTTCCTGCGGCGCCGCATGCTGATGCTGCCCGCCCTCGCGTTCGTCGCGCTCGCGCTCTGCGCCGCCGCCTACGCCGACGTGCACGACCGCTCCGAGCGGCTGCGCCACCGCTCCGTCCCGGCCCTGGAGGGGCTGGCGCACGCGCGGACGTCACTGGGACTGGCGCAGGCGCAGGCCGAGTTGCGGCTGCTGACGGCCGCGCAGGCGGGGAAGGTCGAGCTGGGTGAGACGTACCGTTCGCGGCTGACGGAGGCGTCGCAGAGCCTCAACCGGGTCGCCCAGACAGGGGCGCTGAGCCGCGGGCAGGAGCAGGAGCTGCGGGTGGTGTCCGGGCTGGTCGTCGCGTACGGGGACAAGATCGCCTGGGCGGACCGCAACCGGTCCAGCGACGTGCTGCGCGAGGCCGGTGTCGCGTACGCGGCGGACCTGCTCGACAGCCCCTCGGGCACGGACGCGACCGGCCAGGAGGAGGAGCCGACCGCGGTGCTGGACCGGATCGAGGGGCTGGAGCGTCAGCTGCGGCAGGAGACCGCGGGCCTGGCGGCCTGGAGCCCGCTGACGCTGACCGCCGCCGCGGCCGCCGTGCTGACGACCGCGGTGTTCGGTTTTCTGGCGGTCGGCACGGCGGTGTTCCTGCGGGACCGGCTGCGGCTGGTGAGCGTGCAGCTCGCGGCCGGCGCGCTGCCGGTGCTGCTCACGCCGGTGCTGCTGGCGTTCGGCGGGGCGCAGGAGCAGGGCGCGCAGCAGGGCGCGCGTACGGCGGTGGCCGAGCTGGCGGACGTCGGGGCGGTCCGGGCCGCGCCGCGGGAGATCGAGGAGACGACGGACACGGCGTACGCCCGGATCAGCGCGGCGAACCCGGACGGCTGGTCGCTCACGGCGGGGATCGTCGTCCCGGCCGCCGGGGTCGGCGCGCTGGCGTGCGGGGTGACGCTCTACCTCTACGGCAGGCCGTATCCGGCCGCCCGCACGGCCCTGAGACGGAAGTACACCGAGGCGTGAGGAACCCATGACGAGACACGGGAGACGCGGGGGCCTGCGGGTGCTGCTGGCCGGATGCCTGATCGCCGTGGCGTCGGCGGCCGGCTGCGGCGGTCCGCCGGAGGCGCGCACGCTGGTCGTGCTCGGTCCGTGGACGGACGGCGAGGAGACGCCGTTCGTCGACGCGCTGGCCGCCATCGGCCGGCAGACGGGGCACCGTTACGTCTACAAGGGCACCCGTTCGCTGCGCGAGACGCTCGTCGCCCAGCTCCAGGCGGGCGCGCCGCCGGACATGGCGATCCTCAACAGCCCCGGCGAGCTGGCCGAGTACGCGCGGGCCGGTGATCTGCATCCGCTGCCGGAGCGGGTGGCGGGCGCGGCCGTCACGCCGTGGGCGCCCACGGTCACGGTCCAGGCGGCGGGCGGTGAGGCGCGGACCCGCGCGTACTGGGCGCCGATCCGGGTGGATCTCAAGTCGCTGGTGTGGAGCCGCGCGGACGCGGCGGACACCGAGCCCGTGTGGTGCGTGGGCCTCGGTTCCGGCGCGACCTCCGGGTGGCCCGGCACCGACTGGCTGGAGGACCTGATGCTGCAGCGCAGGGGCTCGGCCGCGTACGAGGACTGGGCGACGGGCCGGACACCGTGGGAGAAGACGCGCCCGCTGTGGGAGGAGTGGGGGCGGCTGCTCACCGCGGGCGGCCGCACACCGGGTGCGCAGGAGCTGGCGGACTTCCAGCTGCTCGACGACCGCCGCCTCGGGCTGCTGAACCGCGGCGACTGCACCCATGAGCACCAGGGCTCGTTCATCCGCAGGCACTACGGCGACGACGTGCGGCCGACGCCGACGGCCCGCTATCTGGCCGGGGTGCCGACACCGGCGGAGGACGGCGAGAACGCCTTCGAGGTGTCCGGCGACATGGCCGCCGTGTTCCGCGAGAGCGACGCGGCGTGGGACCTGCTCGGCCGGCTCACCTCAAAAGAGGCCCGCCAGAGCTGGGCGGACGCGGCGCTCCCCGGTGAGCGGCCGTTCTTCCCCGGCCATGCGGCGTCCTCGGTCCCGGCGTCGAGGCCCACCGCGGCGGTGCAGCGGCTGTTCGACACGGCGGGCCGGATCTGTTTCGACGCCTCCGACGCGATGCCGCCGACACTGCGGGACGCCTTCCACCGGGCGGTGCTGGAGTTCGTGGGCGACCCGCGTGACAGGGCGCTGCTGGACCGGCTGCTCGGGCAGCTGGAGGCGGAACGGCAGCTGCAGCTCCAGGAGAAGGCGTTCGTGCTGGACGACCTGTGCGACAACCCGGTCCCGGACTAGCCGGTCCGGGCCTCGGGGCGTCAGGCGAAGACGACCGTACGGCGGCCGTTGAGCAGGATGCGGTGCTCGGCGTGCCACTTGACCGCACGCGCCAGCGCCTGGCACTCGACGTCCCGGCCGACCGCGACCAGCTGCTCGGGGGTGACCTCGTGGCCGACCCGTTCGACCTCCTGCTCGATGATCGGACCCTCGTCGAGGTCGGCCGTCACATAGTGCGCGGTCGCGCCGATCAGTTTCACGCCCCGGGCGTGCGCCTGGTGGTACGGCTTGGCGCCCTTGAAGCTCGGCAGGAAGGAGTGGTGGATGTTGATGATGCGGCCGCTGAGCTGCTTGCAGAGATCGTCGGAGAGCACCTGCATATAGCGGGCGAGCACGACCAGCTCCACGTTCTCGTCGTGCACCAGCTCCAGCAGCCGGGCCTCGGCCGCCGCCTTGGTGTCCTTGGTGACCGGGATGTGGTGGAACGGGATGCCGTACGAGGAGACGAGCTCGGCGAAGTCCGTGTGGTTGGAGACGACGGCCGCGATCTCGACGGGCAGGGCGCCGGTGCGCGACCGGAAGAGCAGGTCGTTCAGGCAGTGCCCGAACTTGCTGACCATCAGGACGATCCGCATCCGCTCCTCGGCGAGATGGATCTGCCAGTCCATCTGGAAGGCGTCGCCGACGGCGGCGAAGCTGGCCCGCAGCTTGTCCACCGTGACCGGGGCCTCCGCGGAGAAGTGCACCCGCATGAAGAACAGACCAGTGTCCCTGTCACCGAACTGCTGGCTGTCCTCGATGTTGCATCCGGTGATGAAGAGGTAGCTCGAGACGGCGTGCACGATGCCCTGTTTGTCCGGGCAGGAGAGCGTCAGGACGTACTGGTCGGTCATCCTCGTAGCCTGCCACATCCGGCGGCCGGGCCCGGGCGGACGTCCGTCAGGCGGACCGCGTCATGATCCGCAGCACCTCGAGGGAGCGCGGCGGGGCGTCGGGGTCCTCCCCGTCGCTCGCGGCCATGCTCACATGCGCGTCGCGCGCCGCCCGCACGGCCTCCGGCCAGCCGTGGTGCTCCAGATACGCGGAGACCGGGGCGTCCGCGCCGACCTGGTGCATGATCCGCAGCACCCGCAGCACGGCGACGTCCACGAGGGCCGCCTCTGCGGAGTCCCGGAAGATCGTCCCGACGTACTTCTCGGCGGACCAGTTGTCCAGCCAGGTGTCCTCGACCAGGCGGTACACGGCATCCGTGACGTCGCCGTATCCCTCGAGCCCCGCCAGCCAGCATTCCTGGTGGAAGACGGGGTCGGAAAGCATGTGCAGCGCCGAGCGCACATTGCTGCGCCAGCGCCACCAGGGCATGTCGTTGAGCGGCATGCCGCCCATGGTGGGGGAGCGACGGCCGCGACGGGAAGAGTTGTCCGAACCTTGCTGCACGCCTTCGATCGTACGTTCCCCTTTCGCTCAACCGGACCCACCCCGGCAATTCACTTCGACGTCACCCCGCGTTGCACCACGCTCACCGTGCCGTTACCTGCGACCGGAAGCGTGCACAGTCATGACCGGTAGGCGTGACTCCTCCTCCCCTCGCCCCTGCAAGACCTTCTCAGTCCGTACGGCGTGTACGGCGGCGGTGGCGGCCGGAGTGTCGCTCATCGCCGGATGCGGCGTTCTCCCTGGAGACCCGGGGGGCTCCAGGGGGACCGTCACCGTCATGACCTTCGCCCCCGAGGACACCAAAGCCACCAACATGCCCGGTATGCCGTCGATGGCCGAGGCGTACGCCCGCTGGGCCAAGGCCAACGGCGGCATCGACGGCCACGAGCTGCGCGTCATCACCTGCAACGAGCAGAACACGCCGAAAGGCGCGGCGACCTGCGCCCGCGATGCCGTCGACGAGGGCGCCGTCGCGGTGGTCGGCTCCTACAGCCAGTACGGCGACGCCTTCATGGCGCCGCTGGAGGCGGCCGGCATCCCCTTCATCGGCGGATTCGGCGTCTCCGACGAGGAGTTCACCAGCTATCTGTCCTATCCGGTCAACGGCGGCCAGGCCGCCCTGCTCGCCGGGAACGGCGAGCAGCTGGCCGACGTCTGCGACCGGGTCGCGCTCGTACGGCCGGACAGCCTGGCCGGCGACGACCTGAACGAGCTCCTCAACGCCGGCCTGACCCGCGGCAGGGCACGCAAGTCGGCGGACATCCTCGCCGCCGACAACGCCACGGGCTACTCCGACGAGGCGCGGCAGGCCCGCGAGCGGGCCGCGGAGCCGGCCGGGACCGGTACCGCGGACGGGGCCGACGACGGCCGGCCCGGCTGTGTCACAGCGGCGCTCGGCGACCGTACGGAGACCTTCTTCGACTCGTACCGGCGGCTGCCGGACGACGGCCGGGACATCAGGATCTCGTCGGTCATGGGCAGCGTCGGGCAGCCCCTCATCGACAGCACCGGCGGCCGCAACGGCCTCTACGAGGGCGCCTACGTCACCGGCTGGTACCCGGACGCGGCCGACTCCCGCTGGGACCGGATGCGCGACGTCATCCGCACCCACGCCTTCGGCGACAACACCCTGGATCCGGCGGACGCCGGCGTGCAGACCACCTGGATCGCGTACACCGTGCTGGACAAGGTCATCCGGGCGATCGACAGCGACAGCGTCACCCCCGGCAAGATCTCGCACACCCTCGACCAGGGGCTGAAGGTGTCGACCGACGGCCTGACGCCGGACCTGCGGTGGGGTTACGAGGACATGCTCGGCGCCGCCGACTACCCGCGGATGGTCAACAGCAGTGTGACGTTCCAAGTGGTGCGCGACGGGCGCCTGGTGACGCAGCGCCAGGACTTCGTGGACGTCGGCCCGACCCTGCTGGAGGCGTCGTAGCCCCGCGGGGCCGCACAGCCCCGGCCCACCACCGCCCCTGCCACCGCCCCTGCCACCGCCCCCGGTCCGCAATTCCCGGAATTCCCGGCCGGGGGCGCTTCCTTCGTCTCAGAGCTGGCGGCTGCTGCGCTCGGTCAGCTCGTACTTGCGGGCGATCGCGTTCCACAGCTTCGACGCCTGGTTCTTGGCCGTCGTGGCCTCGCTGCTCGCCTGGTTGCCCATGGCCGTCTGCTTGGTGTCGCGCGCCTTGCCGTCCTTGCAGCCCTTCTTGCCCTTGACCTGCTGCGCCCACGCCGCGTAGTGGTCGTCGGCGGACGCCGACGCCTGCCACGCCTCGGTGAGCGACGCGGTCAGCGCGGCGTTGTCCGGCAGCTTGTCCACGGACAGGGCGTTCAGCCGGGTCACCAGGTCGCGCCGCTGCTGGGCGGCGTCCTTCAGATCCGCGGTGGCCCGGTCCAGGTTCTTGCACGCTCTGATGTTCTGCACCGAGCGCACGACGGCGTCGCGGCTGCTGCTGCTGTCGGCGAGGAGCCTGTCGAGTTCCTTGGCCTGCGGCTCGGCCGGGTCCTCCTCCTCGGCGGAGGGGCTCGCCGCGCTCGGCGTGGGGGACTCGGCCGCGACGATCTTGTCGGGGGCCGGGTCCGGGTCCTTGTCGTCGTCGCCGAACATCACGGCGCCGACGCCGATACCGAGCACGGCACACCCGATGACGAGCGCGGCGACGACGGGCGCGGTGGACCGGCGGCGCGGCTCCGGCTCGGGGTCGTACGGCGGCTCGTACCGGCCCGGCTGCTGGTAGCGGGGGGACGGCGGCTCCTCGAAGCGGGGCATCTGCTGGGTGGCGTCGGCCGGTTCGGCCCCGTCGTGGCCCTCGGAACGGAAGAGGCTGTCGAACTCGGCGGGCGGCCGGCGGTCCTCAGGGGCGCCGGGCCGGACGCCGAAGGACGCCCCGGGGGGCGCGGGCGGCACGGGCGCGATGTACTGCGTGGCGTCCGCGTCGGGACCCTGGGGGGCGCTCTGCGGGCTCTGCCCGTCCTGCGGTCCGCCGGCGTCGACTCGCCCGAGGAAGGTCGTCGACTCCGCGGGCATCTCGGGCGGCAGCGCACCGGGTCCGACGGGCGCGATGTACTGCGTGGCGTCGGCGTC
>NZ_JBIAHV010000003.1:0-244264 GCF_042870895.1 Streptomyces sp. NPDC006294 | reverse complement strand
GCGTCGCCCATGGGCGCGGCGCCCGGGTGCGCGTTCCCCTGCGGCAGCTGCGGTCCGGCCGCGGGCGCGCCGTGCGTCGGGTACTGCCCCTGCGGGGCGTCGGCGTCGCCCATGGGCGCGGCGCCCGGGTGCGCGTTCCCCTGCGGCAGCTGCGGTCCGGCCGCGGGCGCGCCGTGCGTCGGGTACTGCCCCTGCGGGGCGGCGCCGTACTGCGGGTACCCGTCCTGCGGCGGCAGCGCGCCCGGGGGGGTGAACTGGCCCTGGGGGGCGGCGCCTTGCGGCGCTCCGTACCCGTATCCGTCCTGCGGGGCGTTGCCATGGGCCGCGTGCGGGGACTGGGGTCCGGGCTGCGGGGGCGGCGGGGCGTAGCCGCCGGGCGCGGGCTGTTGCTGCGGCTGCGCGCCGTAGGGGGCCGGCTGTGCGGGGTAGCCGTACCCGTCGGCCTGGGCGGGCGGCGGGGCGGGGTAGCCGTAGCCACCGGCCTGCGCGGGAGCGGCCGGGTAGCCGTAGCCACCGGCCTGCGCGGGAGCGGCCGGGTAGCCGTAGCCCTGCGCCGCCTGGCCGCCGCCGGCCTGGGCGGGGGGCGGGCCGGGGTACCCGTATCCGGGCGCCGCCTGCGGCGGCTGCGGCGGCGGCTCCTGAGGACCCCATGGCGCGCCCCACGGCTGTCCACCCGCCGGAGCCGGCTGCGCGCCCGGGGTGCCCGGTATGAGGGGCTCACTTCCGTCGGCGGGCAGCACGACGCCTTCGTGCGCGGGCCGCGCGGCCGGCGGCCGCCGCTCGTCACCCTGTCCGCTGTGCGTCACCGGGACTCCTACGTGTGGATCTGCTTCGATCGTCGGCTCACGCTACCGGGTGCCCGGAGTGGTCCGCACACACGTGCCCGAGCGGTGACACGATGGGGACACAACTCACCGTGGCCACTGGGTGGAAAGCCCTTGTGGCCACGCCGGTGCAGCCGCCGACCGGAGCCGGTTCTCAGGCCGCCGTACGCAGCTCCAGCCGCGCCGCGAACTCCCGGACCGGGGGCTCCTGCGCGTACGGCTCCAGCCGGAGCTGAAGGCCGTCGAGATACTCCGCGCCCCTGCTGGAGCGCAGGGTGTCCAGCAGCTCCACCGCCCGCGTGCCGGTGCGGCACGCCTGCTCCACCTCGCGCTGCTGCACCTGCGCCGACGCCAGCAGGACCAGGCCGATCGCCCGGCGGCGGACCCGGGACTCGGGCAGGGCCTCCAGCGCGTCGGCCGCGTACCGCGCCGCGGTCTGCGCCCGGCCGAGGTCGCGGTAGCAGTGCGCCAGCTCGTCGGCGAGATACGCCTGGTCGAAGTGGGAGATCCAGTCCGGGTCGTCCCCGGTGCCGGGCTCGGCCCGCTCCAGCGCGGCGACCGCCCTGGCCGCCACCTCGTCGCAGGTGGGGCCGTCCCCCAGCAGGGCGTGCCCGCGTGCCTCCGCCGCGAGGAACATGGCCTGCACCCGGGGCGTGACCCGCCCCCGCGCGCCCTCCTGCGCGGCCCGGGCGAGCTGGGCGATCTCGCGCGGGTTGCCCAGTTCGGCGGCCAGGTGACTCATGGACGCGGCCAGCACATAGCCGCCGTACGCCCGGTCCCCCGCGGCCTGGGCGAGGCGCAGCGCCTGGATGTAGTAGCGCTGGGCGAGCCCCGGCTGGCCGGTGTCCACGGCCATGTAGCCCGCGAGCTCCGTCAGCCGCGCCACGGCGGCGAACAGCTCCCGGCCGACCGACTCCCGGTACGAGCCGGACAGCAGCCCGGAGACCACGCTGTTCAGATAGTGGACGACGACGGGCCGCACATGGCCGCTCCCGAACCGGTGGTCCATCTCGGTCAGCGCCGCGGTCATCGCGCGGACCGCCGCGACGTCCGGCGGCCCGACCCGCGCCCCCGCTGTCCGCGCCACCTGCGCGTCCGCGCCGGTGATCAGCCAGTCGCGGCTCGGTTCGACGAGGGCGGAGGCGGCGACCGCGGAGCCGGACAGGAAGTCGCGGCGGCCCACGTCGCTGCGCCACAGTTCGCAGACCTGCTCGATCGCGCCGGGGACCGTCGGGGAGAACTGCAGGCCCACGCCGGTGGCGAGGTTCTTCCCGTTGGCCATGCCGATCTCGTCGATCGTGACCGTACGGCCGAGTTTGCGGCCCAGCGCCTCCGCGATGATGCCCGGCGCCCGGCCCCGGGGCTGCTGGCCGCGCAGCCAGCGGGCCACGGAGGTCTTGTCGTACCGCAGGTCGAGACCGCGCTCGGTGCCGACCACGTTGACGCGCCGGGCCAGCCCGGCGTTCGAGCATCCGGCTTCCTGGATGAGCGCCTGCAGCCGTTCGTTCGGCTGGCGGACGACGAGAGGCCTGGCTGCCATGAACTACCCCCTGGTGCCGCGTTGATCAACGCGTTGATCAATGCCCGGCTGATATACGGAGAATGCAGAGTTGGTCGGGTTGGTTCCTTTTGCCGCCGCGCGCCCCCGTCGCTTCCCTTTCCGCAGGCGTACCGCACTCCCCTACCCGCCCCCGCGGCCCCCGGCCCGTGCGCGCCCCCGGCCGTGCACCCGTGCGCCCCACGTGCAGGATCGATGCGCCGACCTCCACCGCGGCACGCCCCGTAACCCGAGGTTGCGGCGGTAGTTGAGTGGGTCGTGGAAGAGACCATAGGAGTCACGGAGGCCGCACAGATCCCCCGGCAGCGAGGGGAGCAGCTGCTGGACAGCGCTGTGCGGTACACGGAAGAGCGGCACTGGGACGTGTTCCCCGGCACCTGGCTGGAGGTGACCGCGGGGGCGCAGCGCTGCTCGTGCGGCGACCCGGGCTGCCCGCTGCCGGGCGCCCACGCGTCCCGGCCGGACTGGGCGAACCAGGCGACGGGCAGCGCGACGGCCGCGCGACGGCTGTGGTCGAAACAGCCGACGGCCTCGATCCTGCTGCCCACCGGCCGCAC
Organism: Streptomyces sp. NPDC006294; assembly: GCF_042870895.1. NCBI lineage: Bacteria > Bacillati > Actinomycetota > Actinomycetes > Kitasatosporales > Streptomycetaceae > Streptomyces > Streptomyces sp. NPDC006294. Next base: position 241,325 of record NZ_JBIAHV010000003.1, on the reverse strand, counting down.
CTTCGACGCCGTCGAGGTCTCGGAGTCGGCCGGTTTCCTGGCGCTGGCGCGCATGGAGCGGATGGAGCTCCCGCTCGGCCCGGTGACCTGCACCCCGGACCGCAGGATGCTCTTCTTCGTACTGCCGGGCGCCGCCCTCAAGGCCCCCGGCCTGATCAGGACGCTGGGCTGGGACCCGGCCGCCCTCGATCTGATCGCGCGCGGCGAGGGCCACTACGTCGCCGCCCCGCCGACCAGGATCGGCGGGCACGGCGCCGTGCAGTGGGCCCGCCGCCCCACCCCCGCCAACCGCTGGCTCCCGGACGCCGACGAGCTGATCAGCCCGCTCGCGTACGCGTGCGCCAGGGAGGCGGCGGCGGCCCGGGTGCGCGCGGGCTAGCGCGGCGCCCGGCGCGGCCCGGTGCGCCGGTGCCGGTGCGCCGGTGCCGGGGGGGCGGCGCCGGGGGGGCGGCGCCGTGTTCGAACGCGTCCGTAGGGTGGACCCCGTACATCGGTGCCGCACGGCACCCACGGGGACTTCGAAGGACGCGAGGACACATGCCGAACGAGACGGTCGACCGGGCGGGCGGAGCGCGTACGGCTCCGCCCGCCGTGCACGTCGAAGGGCTGTGGAAGCGGTTCGGCCAGCAGATCGCCGTCGCCGGGATCGACCTGGCCCTGCCCGCGGGCAGTTTCATCGGCCTGGTCGGGCCGAACGGCGCGGGCAAGACGACCACCCTGTCGATGGTCACGGGCCTGCTCCGCCCCGACCACGGCCGGGTGCTGGTCGCCGGCCACGACGTGTGGAAGGACCCGGTGGAGGTCAAGTCGCGGATCGGCGTGCTGCCGGAGGGCCTGCGGCTCTTCGAGCGGCTGTCGGGAAGCGAACTGCTCGCCTACAACGGCCGGTTGCGCGGTCTGCCGGGCGACGAGGTCGACAAGCGGGCCGGTCAGCTGCTGGACGTGCTGGACCTCGCGGGGGCGCAGCACAAGCTGGTCGTCGACTACTCGACCGGTATGCGCAAGAAGATCGGCCTCGCCGCCGCGCTGCTGCACAACCCGGAAGTCCTGTTCCTGGACGAGCCGTTCGAGGGCGTCGACCCGGTGTCCGCGCAGACGATCCGCGGAGTCCTCGAGCGGTACACCGCCTCCGGCGCGACCGTCGTCTTCTCCAGCCATGTGATGGAGCTGGTCGAGTCGCTGTGCGACTGGGTCGCGGTGATGGCGGCGGGCACGATCCGCGCGCAGGGCCCGCTGGCCGAGGTCCGCGGCGACGCGCCGTCGCTGCAGGCCGCGTTCCTGGAACTCGTCGGCGCGCAGGGCCGGGACAGCGGGGAGTCGCTGGACTGGCTCGGGGGCGGTGCCCGTTGAGTACGGCGTCCCTGACCTCCGTCTTCGTACGGCTGAAGCTGTCGATGCTGCGCAACGGGCTGCGGCAGTCGTCGACCCGTACGGCCGTGTTCGTGACCTCCATGGTGATGGTGCTGCTGATCTCGGCGCTCCTGCTGCTGGGTCTGGTGGTGCTGCGCGGCAACGACCACGCCATGTCGCTCGTCGTCCTTCTGACGGGCCTGCTGGCGCTCGGCTGGGCGGTGCTGCCGCTGTTCTTCCCGAGCGGCGACGAGACACTGGACCCGACGCGCCTGGTCATGCTGCCGCTGCGTCCCGCGCCGCTGGTGACCGCGCTGCTCGTCGCGTCGTTGGTCGGCATCGGCCCGCTGTTCACGCTCTGCGTGGTCGTCGGTTCGGCCGTCGCGGTCTCGCACGGCGTCGCCGCCCTGCTCGTGTCCGTCGTCGCGGTGCCGCTGACGCTGCTGGTCTGCCTGGCGCTGGCCCGCACCGTCGCGGCCGCCAACATCCGGCTGCTCACCTCCCGCAAGGGCCGCGATCTGGCGGTGCTCAGCGGCCTGCTGATCGCGGTGGGCATCCAGTTCGTGAACTTCGGGGTGCAGCGCATCGGCGAGGCGGGCGGTCTCGCCGCGCTGGACCCGGCGGCGTCGGTCGTACGGTGGCTCCCGCCGGCGTCCGCGATCGGCGCCGTGGACTCCGCGAGCGACGGCGCGTACGGCACGGCGCTCGCCCAACTCGCCCTGTCCGCCCTGGCGCTCGCGCTGCTGCTGCGCTCGTGGCGGCGGAGCCTGACGAAGCTGATGACGGCCCCGGACGGTTCGACGCTCGCCGCGGCGTCGGAGCCGACCCGCAGGTCCTCCGCCTCCGGCCGGCTGCACGGGATGCTGCCGGCGGGCCGCACGGGGACGGTGATGCAGCGCTACTTCCTCTACATCTGGCGCGACCCCAAGACGAAGGGCGCCTGGGTGTCGTCCCTGGCGATCGGCCTGATCGTGCCGATCTTCAACGCGCTGCAGGGCACCGGCTCGATCTACTTCGCGTGCTTCGCCGCCGGAATGCTCGGCATCATGACGTACAACCAGTTCGGCCAGGACACCTCGGCCTTCTGGATGGTGGCCCTGACGATCTCCTCGACGCGCGACGCGTACGAGGAACTCCGGGCGCGCGCCCTGGCCCTGCTCGTCATCACGGTCCCGTACATGGCGCTGGTGTCGGTGCTCACCGCGGCGGCGCTCGGCCGCTGGCACGACCTTCCCGAGGTGCTGGGCCTGTCGTTCGCCCTGCTCGGCGCGATGGTGGCGACGGGCGCGCTGTCGTCGGCCCGCTTCCCGTACTCGATCCCGCAGGACAGCGCGTACAAGAACGTGGCCCCGGGCCAGGGCGCTCTCGCCTGGCTCTCGATCCTCGGCGGCATGGTCATGGCGGCCCTGCTGTGCGCCCCGGTGATCATCCTCACGATCCTGCTGAACGCCTCCGCCGGCGCGGAAACCGGCACCCAGTGGCTCCTCTTCCCGACGGGCACGGCATACGGCGCGCTCCTCGCCTGGGCGGGCGTCCGCATCGCGGCCCCGCAGACGGCGCGGCGCCTGCCGGAGATCCTGGCCGCGGTCAGCAAGGCCTGACGGGGCGGGCACGGTGCCGGCACCTCTCGGGTCACGCCCCCGGAGGTGCCGCCCCGGGCAGGTCCTGTCCGCAGAGGACGCACACGAAGTCGCCCTCGCGCACGATGCTCACTTCGCCGCACCCGGTGCAGCGGCGGAAGACGATCTCGTGGGTGAACCGCTCCGGCCTCGCGACCCCCGCGCGGTCGAGGGCGGCGGCGACGGACGGCCGGCAGTCGGGGTCGGGGCAGTAGCCGGTGGACTGGTTGCTGACCTCGGCGACCGCCCAGCCGCCGCCGTCCCGCCGGAAGGCGACCTCCCCGGCGGCACGGACGCTGTCCCGCCCGGCGCAGGCCACATGCTCACTGCGCCGTGCGGCCAGCCGGAGAAGGCCGTCGACGTCGACGACGTACGTGGACGGCTCCGCGAACTCCGCCGGATCGCGCTCCCCGGCCCACGCGTGGAAGTCCTCGGCACTGCGTACGATCCGCCCCTGCGGCGCGCCCTGGGCTCCCCGCCAGATCTCGGGCCGATCGACGTGGCCGTAGCGGCGGGGGCCGTCCGTGGAGAGGACCATCCGGCTGCGGAGCGCGGCCACGCCCGCGCCGGAGAGCCGCACCCTCGCGCTGTGCGGCGGGTCCACGCGGGCCACCGGCCGCCCGTACCGGTCCATCCGCTCCAGCACCGCGCTCCCGCCTCGTACGCCTGCCCGATCCGGGCGACGCCGCCCACGCACCGCACGACGCACACGGCGGAGCCTCCGTCCGTGGAGCGGACCTCGGCGATCCGGAGCTCCGCCGGGCCGGCGGTCGGGCGGGTCGGCTGGTCGGGAGGTCGGGCGGGTCGGCGGTCGGGCGGGTCGGCTGGTCGGCGGTCGGGCGGGTCGGCTGGTCGGGAGGTCGGGCGGGTCGGCGGTCGGGCGGGCGGCTGTCACGGCGTCAACACGCCGTCGAGGAAGGGCTCGATCGCCGTGCGCCAGCCGGACGGGCAGTCGTAGTGGACGAGATGGCCGGCCTCGGACACCTCGCCGTACTGGCCGCGGGGCAGGACGCGGACCATCTCCTGGGCCTCGGCGCGGCCGAGTTCGCCGTCGAGGCCGCGGACGACCAGGGTGGGGCAGCGGACCTGGGCCAGCTCCTCCCAGTGGGCGTCGTGAACCCAGGTCTCGCGCGAGACGAGCATCTGGCGGCGGGAGAACACCGGCCGCCAGCCGTCGGCGCGCTCGGCCATGATCTCGGCGAAGAACTCGCCACGGGCCGGGTTCGGCCGCTCGACCCGTGGGTCGTCCTCGCCGAACCACTTGCGGACGTCCGCCAGGGTGGCGAACGGTACGGGCCAGGAGCGGAACCAGGCCTCCCACTCCCGCTGCGTCGCGGCGCCGAGCGCCGAGGCGCGCATGTCGCAGATGATCAGCGCCTGGACCAGGTCGGGCCGCTTCGCGGCCAGTTGCCACGCGGTGAGGGCGCCCATCGCATGGCCGACCAACGTCACCGGCGAGAGGCCGAGTTGCTCGATCGCGGCCTCGGCGTCCGCCACGTACGCCTCCCGGGTGTACGGCCCGTCCGCCGGCTTGTCGCTCCGGCCGTGGCCCCGCTGGTCGAGCGCCACCGCGCGATGGCGCTCACTGAGCCACCGGGCCGTGGACGCCCAGTGGGAGGCGCGCCCCATCAGGCCGTGGAGCAATAAGACCCCCGGGGCGTGCTCGCCCTCCGCGCGACCCTTCGGCGGGTCCGCGAACTCCCAGGCAGCCAGGCGTACGCCACCTGTTCCGGTCACGTCGATGCGTCGCACCATCGGTCCTGGCACCCCCTCTTCTCCCCCGAGTCGGACTGGCTCGCAGCGAGCCTCGTGTCGAACCCTGCCAGACTATCGAACTCGTATTCGAAAACGCGTTTCTGCCACGCAACACCCCTCATTCGAGTGACCACTTACCGGGATTGACCCGCGCCACCGAGGGGAGATCTTCAGCGGGAGGCGGGCCGCTCGGGGAAAGAGGCCCGTGGGGATTGACCCTGGGAGCTCGGGGCTCCGGGTCAGCACAGGGGAGGACAGGTCCCGGCGCCTTCGGGCGCCGGGACTCCTCCGTGCCGGAGGGGCCCGGCGGACGAGCCGGCGCGACGCGGGGCGCGGGAGGGCGCACCGACGTCCGGGCAGGCTTCCGCATGCGGTTCCGTACCCGGTTACGTACCGGCGAACGCGCCGGTTCTCGCGCGGGGCGTACGACGGGCGCATCACCGTGATCCCCTCCCTCACCCTCGGTGGGATCCCCATCCCCGTCCGTGGTCATATGCCTCAGCCACAGAGTGGCACGCGATTCGCCCGGCCGCTGCCATTCCGGACGGAAACCGGCCCCGCGCACCCGGAACGAGACCGGCCCCGCACCCTCCGAGGAGGAAGCGGGGCCGGAGCGCGGCCTTGAGTGTCCTGCGCGCCCTACGGGCCTTACCGGTCCTGTGCCTTGACCCGGCGTCAGCGCTTCGCGACGAAGACGTGCGACGCCACATCGGCCGCCAGTTCCGCCGCCTCACCGCTGCTGCCCACGAGCACTCCGCCCGCGGACTCCGTCACGCTCACCACGGAACCGGGCTGCACGCCCGCCCGCCGCAGCGTGTACATCAGCTGCGCGTCGGTCTGGATCGGCTCGCCGATCCGCCGCACGACCACCGTCTTGCCGTCCGGACCCGGGTCCAGCTCGGCCAGGGAGACCATGCTGTCGTCCAGGAACGGGTCGGCCTCGGCCTTCTCGCCCAACTCCTCGAGACCCGGGATCGGGTTCCCGTACGGCGACTCCGTCGGGTGCCGCAACAGCTCCAGCACCCGGCGCTCCACCGCCTCGCTCATCACGTGCTCCCAGCGGCACGCCTCTGCGTGGACCTGCTCCCACTCCAGCCCGATGACGTCGACGAGCAGACACTCGGCGAGTCGGTGCTTGCGCATCACGCGTGTGGCCAGCTGGCGTCCTTCGCCGGTCAGCTCCAGGTGCCGGTCGCCCGCCACCGTCACCAGACCGTCGCGCTCCATCCGCGCCACGGTCTGGCTGACCGTCGGACCGCTCTGGTCGAGCCGCTCCGCGATCCGGGCCCGCATGGGAACCACACCCTCCTCCTCGAGCTCGAGGATGGTGCGGAGATACATCTCCGTCGTGTCGATCAGTCCGGACATACGTGCCCCTCGATGCTGTGACTTGAAATCAGTCGTCCGCTGGCCCCGCCCTCAATTCTTGCGCATCCCGCCGACAACCGTGCGCGCCCGGTCGAGACCGTATTGACAGCGCAATGGTCCAGACCGCAACGTGATCCGCGACACGGGGACCGCCCCGTACTGATCCACCCCCTGCGGAAAGGGCTCGGCGATGAGCGAGAGCAAGCTGGCCGGTCAGTTCTTCGACGCCGCGATCGGTCTGCTGCAGCGCGTACGGGACGAGGAGTCCGCGAACATCGCCGCCGCCGGGACCGCCGTCGCCGACACCGTGGCCGCGGGCGGCCGGCTCTTCGCGTTCGGCGCCGGGCACTCGTCGCTCCCCGCGCAGGACGTGGTCTACCGGGCCGGCGGCCTCGCCCTGATGAACCTGCTCGCCGTCCCGGGCGTCGTCGGCGTCGACGTCATGCCCGCCACGCTCGGCTCCGCGCTGGAACGCGTCGACGGTCTCGCCGGCGCGGTCCTGGACTCCAGCCCGGCGCGCTCCGGCGACCTGCTCGTGATCATCTCCCTCTCCGGCCGCAACGCGCTGCCCGTCGAGATGGCCATGAACGCCCGCGCCCTCGGCCTCACGGTGATCGGCGTCACCTCGGTCGCGTACGCCCAGGAGACCAAGTCCCGGCACGTCTCGGGGACCTTCCTGAAGGACCACTGCGACATCGTCCTCGACTCCCACATCCCGGTCGGCGACGCCGAACTGACCCACCCGTCCATCGAGGCGCCGTTCGCCCCGGCCTCGACGGTCGTGACCAGCGCGCTGATGCAGGCGACGATGGCGGCGGCGGCGGAACGGCTCGCGGAGCGCGGCATCGAACCGCCGTTGCTGCGGTCGGGCAACGTGGACGGGGGCCACGAGTGGAACGGGCGGGTGATGGACGAGTACGGGGACCGGATCTTCTACCACCAGTGAGGGGCGGGGGTCCGCTGCGCGGGGCGTTTCCCCCACCCCACCCCTTCCCGCTGTACCGATGTGCGGCTCCGCCGCGTGGCGGGGCAGGCCCCGGACCCCGTACCGCGCTCCGCGCGGTGGCCTCAAACTCCCCCTACGGGGCGATTGAGGCGCGGGTCCGGGCAGAGCCCGGTTCGGGAAGGCGGGCCCCCGCGGCCGCCGGGCCGGAGGGGGAGGGCAGGGGAACAAGCCCGCCGCAGGCGGACCGTCACCCCTCGCCCACCATCCGCCCCAGATCCAGCGCCGCCCCCGCCAGCGCCGCCACGCTCTCCGCGTACACCGCGTCCGGGCGCTCGAACGCCGGGCGGGCCGCGCCCCGGAGGAAGGTGAGGACGCCGACCGTACGGCCGCGGCTGCGCAGCACCGTGCAGAGGGCGTGCGCCGCGTCCGGCGGCCACCGGTGGCGCTCCGCCCACGCCCCGGGCGTGCCGCTGGCCCGTACCGAGCCGACCCGCTCCACCGCCTGGAACGCCGGATGCCCCGGCGCGTACCGCACCGGCAGCCCGCCGCCCGCCATGCCCGCGCAGGGGCCGGGCGCGCCGACCGGTGACGCCGCGGCCCGGACCAGGCGCTCGCCGTCGTTCTCCGCCATGTCGAGCAGGACGTGATCGGCGAAGCCGGCCAGCGCGAAGTCGAGGTACACGGTCGCCGCCTCGAACGGGTCCTCGCACTCGGCGGCCGCCCGCCCCGCCCGGTGCAGCTGGCCGGTCCGGAACCGCAGCCGGTTCGCCTCCTGCTCGGCCAGCTTCGCGTCCGTGACGTCGTGGAACAGCCACCCCACACCGAGCGGCACCGGTTCCTCCGCGAGCGGGGAGGCCAGCCGCAGGAACCCGCTGCGCCAGCAGCGGCGCTGCTCCTGTCCGTCCGCGCCCGCGACCACCCACAGGTCCGCGAGTCCGCGCGGAGGGCCTTCCGCCAGCACATGGTGCAGCGCGCCCTCGAGCTCCTCGACGCCCTGCGCCAGCAGCTCGCCGAGCGGCCGCCCCAGCACGGCGGACCGGCCCGCCCCGAGCGCACGGGCGGCCTCGCCGTTGACGACGGCGGGACGGAGATCCACGTCGACCAGTACGACGCCCCACGAGGCCTCGTCGAACAGCGCCTCGCTCAGCGCGATGGACCGCTCCAGGTCTATCTGGGCGTGCACCTCGCTGAACGCGCAGTACACCCCGGCGGGCCTGCCGTCAGCGCCGAGCACCCGCGCCGACTGGGTCCGTACGAGGACCCGCCCGCCGTCCTTGCGCAGCAGCGCGAACTCGTGCACCTGCCGCCCGGGCGTGTCCATCGCGGCCATCAGCCGCCCCTGCACCTCGCCGGCGTCGGCGCTGCGCACGGCCCAGCCGGCGAAGCCCCGCCGCCCGACGGCCTCCGCCGCCGACCAGCCGAGGATCCGCTCCGCCTCGCGGTTCCAGTGCGTCACGGTCCCGCCGGCGTCGAACGCGCACAGCGCCGCGTCCATCCCGTCGAGCAGCGCCGCGAGCAGGTCGGCCCCGCCCGGCTCCGGCTCGGGTCCGCCGGCGCCGGGTGCGTCGGTGGTCTCACTCCTGGAAGCACTCATCCCGGGACCCCCTGCAGGACTGTCCACGTGCGCCGATGCCTGTCCTCATTCAACGTCAACGTGACCCACGGCACACCCCGTTCCCCAAAATCCCCGGCCCTCGCGATCCACCGCTCCCGCCGCCCGCGAGAAAAGGGATGCGTTAAATCGCTTGAACCGGCACGCCACCGCTTCTTAGGGTGTGGGCACACGCGAAAGGAGGTGATCCGGAAACATGGTTTCTTTTCGGACTCGTGAGGTGACTGCGGGCTGACGCCTGCCGTCGCACTCTGTGCACCTCGGCAGGCTGTCTGCCGAAAACCCAAGCAGTCACCCGACCCGTGGGCCGCCGGCAAGTCCGGCCGGCTCCCTCCGTCCCGACGGAGGGACCAAGGCCCACGGGTCGTCTGCGTCCGCGGCCCGCCCCTGAGAGGCGTCAGGCCAGGCTCAGCCTCCCCGTACGTTGCGACCGCGCCTCGCCCGCGCGCAGGATCACCGCCGCCGCTGCCACGAGCAGGGCGCTCAGCGCGGCCAGGGCGGCGAGCGTCGGGGCCAGGTCGGTGAGGGTGCGGTTCTCGATGAGCGCGCCGCGGACCGCGACGAGGCTGCCGGTCAGCGGGAAGACCGCGCCGACGATCTGGACGAGGGCCGGCAGCGCGAAGTTCGGCAGGCGTACGGCGGAGACGAACCAGAGGGGCTCGTCCAGGATCGTGTAGAGGAACGCCGAGTCCCGCGAGAAGACCAGCAGGCTGTTGAGGAACGCTCCCCAGGCGACCGCCGGGATCAGCAGCGACAGGAAGACCACCCCGTACATCCACCAGGCGGAGACGGCGAGCGCGCCGAAGCCGGTGAGGGCGGCGATCGTGAAGCAGGTCAGCAGCCAGGCGTTCTGGAGGAGCGCTCCGGCGCCGTTGGCGATCATGAGGGTGAGGCGGCCCACCGGGGAGAGGAAGAGCAGTTCCAGGGTGCCGGTGGCGCGTTCGAAGGAGAAGTGCCAGGCGGACTGGACGAGGGAGAAGAAGAACGCGTAGGCGAGGGTGCCGGTGGCCAGGAAGGCGAGCAGCCGGTCGGGGTCGGCGGCCAGGGGCCAGTTCGCGGCGGCGGCGGACGAGGTGGCGACGGGGCGCAGCGTGTAGTAGGTGGTGGCGAGTTGGAGTGCGGGCCACACCAGCATGGAGAACACGACGAGGGGCTGGCCGAAGAGTCTGCGGTGCTGTTTGAGGGTCTCGGCGGCGAGGACGCGCAGTGCGTGGTTCATGTGAGGGCCGCCTGCGGGGTGTCGGCGAGGGTGAGGATGGCGTCCTCCAGGCTGGCTTCGGCGATCTCGAGTCCGCCGATGGAGCCGCCCGCGCCGACGACGGCGGCCGCGAGCGGGCCCGCGACGTCGTCCGGGTGGCGCAGGGTGATGAGCTGTGATCCGTCGGGGAGGAGCCGGGTGGTCGCGCCGAAGGGTGCGACGGCGGCGTCGGTGGCGGGGCCGGGGTTGGTGACGGTGATGCGTACGGTGCGGTGGCTCCCGGTCGCGGCCTTGAGCTGTGCGGGGCTGCCTTCGGCGAGGTGGCGGCCCGCGGAGATGACGTAGACGTGTCCGCACAGTTCCTCGACCTCGGCCAGGTAGTGGGAGGTGAGGAGTACGCCGGTGCCCGCGGTGGCGAGGTCGGCGACGACGCGGCGCAGGTCGCGGGCGATGGGGGCGTCGAGGCCGAGTGTGGGCTCGTCGAGGAGCAGGTAGGCGGGTTCGTTGATCAGGCCGCGGGCGATGGCGAGGCGCTGGGTCATGCCGCGTGAGTAGCGTTCGACCATGGTGTCGGCGGCGTCGGTGAGGCCGACCATGGTGAGGAGTTCGTCGGTGCGGGCGCGCAGCCGGGCCTTGGGGACGTCGTAGAGCTGGCCGAAGTACCAGAGGTTCTCGCGGCCGGTCATGCGGGTGTAGACCATGCGTTCGCCGCCGGCGATGAGGTTGATGCGGCGGCGTACGGCGCGGGCGTCGGTGACGGTGCCGAGTCCGTCGACGGTGACGGTCCCGGAAGTGGGCCGCAGCAGCGTGGCGATGGTCTTGATGGTGGTGGTCTTGCCGGCGCCGTTGAGGCCGAGGAGGCCGGTGATGCGCCCCGGCGGGATATCGAGGTCGAGGCCGTCGACGGCGGTCCTGGTGGTGCGGGGGCCGAAGAGGCCCTTGTCGCGTACGGGGAATTCCTTGCGCAGTGCGCGTACGGCGATGCCCTGCATGGTCAGTAGGTCCTTTCGACGGCCCGGGTCTCGGCGTGGGGCAGGTACTTCAGGCCGAGGACGAGATACGCGACGGTCAGTGCGGCGCAGGCCGCGAGGCGGGGGGCGAGTTCGGCGAGGGTCTGTCCGCCGGTGAGGGAGCCGTGCAGCACGTCCATGGCGGCGGTGGTGGGGAACGCTTCCGCGAGCCACTGGGCGGGGGCGGGCAGGTAGTCGCGGGGGAAGGTGAAGCCGCCGAGGAGGCCGAGCACGATGAAGACGGTGTTCTGCGAGATGTGGGCCTCTCCCGCGGCGATCATCAGTCCGCCGAGCCCGACGCAGAGGGAGAAGACCGCGCAGACGAGGGCGGTCGCTCCGGCGAGGGCGCCGAGGGGTGAGGCGACGGGGATCGAGATGCCGAGGGCGGCGATGACGACGCCGAGGGCGAGGAACTCGACGAGGGTGCTGAGGACGGCGAACGCGGTGAAGCCGAGCAGGTAGGGCAGGCGCCCGGCGGGTGCGACGAGGAGTGCGGCGAGGGTGCCCTGGCGCTGTTCCGTGATGAGGGCCTTGGCCGACCAGAGGATGAGGCGGACGGTGAACTGGAGCGCGGTGGCGCCGACCGCGATGTAGGCGAGGTAGGCGGTGGTGCCGCTGCCGCGGCTGAAGTCGTCGCCGACGCCGCCGCCTCCGACGGCGTGGAATCCGAGGTGGGCGAGCGAGATGGTGAGTGCGGCCGGAAGCACGGTGCCGACGGCGTAGGTCCATGGGTAGGCGCGTCTGGTCGTCTGCCAGGTGCGCCATGCGGTGGCCCGGGCTGCGGGCACTGGCCCCTCCTAGTGAGTTTCCTTTGGGAACTTACAGTGGGTTTCTATCGGGAACTCACTCCATGGCGCAAGATGGTTCCGCACCACGCCCCCGCACACCGCACACCGCACACCGCACACCGCACACCGCACGAAACAGCCACCGGTCCCGAGAGGAGACGGCGCATGACCAGAGCAGTACCGGAACGGGACGCCGCCTGCGCCGTCGCCCAGGCCGCGGCCGTCGTCGGCGACTGGTGGAGCCTGCTCCTCGTACGGGAGACGGCCCGTGGCCGGCACCGCTTCGACGAGCTCCAGCAGGAACTCGGCATCTCCCGCAAGGTGCTCACCGAGCGGCTGGTGCACCTGGTCGACAGCGGCGTCCTGGAGAAGGTCCCCTACCAGCAGGGCCCGGTGCGTCACGAGTACCGGCTCACCGCCGCCGGCCGGGCGCTGCTGCCGGTGCTGGTGTCGATGCAGGACTGGGCCGACCGCTGGCTGCTGGGCGACGGCACGCTGACCGGCTCGGCGGACGATCACAGCGCCGAGGCCCGCCGTACGCACGCGCTGCCCGGCACCCGGCTGCCGCGGTTGACGCTGCCCGTGCACACCGGGGGCGAGCTGGACCCGGTGGACAAGGACCGGGCGGCCACGGTGCTGTTCTGCTATCCGGCCACCGGGCGGCCCGGGCCGTTGCCCGACGGCTGGGCGGAGATCCCCGGCGCGGTCGGCTGCACCCTGGAGAACCGCCTCTTCCGGGACGCGTACGGCGACTTCACCGCGGCCGGCGTCGCCGTGCACGGTGTGAGCACGCAGCGCCCCGACGAGCAGCGCGCGTTCGCGCAGGCGGAGGACATCCCGTTCCCGCTGCTGTCGGACATGGACGCGCGGCTGTCCGCGGCGCTGCGGCTGCCGACCTTCCGGGCCGGGCAGGCGCTGCGCCTCAAGCGGGCCGTGCTGGTCCTCGACCGGGAGCGCACCGTGCGGCATGTGCAGTTCCCGGTGACGGACATCCCCGGTGCCGTCCGGGGCGCCCTCGGCATCGCCCGGGAGGTGGCCGGGCCCTGAGGGACGCCGGCCCCTACGGCGCCAGGCGCTCGACGCGCCAGCCGGTGTCCGGGCCGGGCTCCGTGCGGACGTAGCGCAGGCGGTCGTGGAGGCGGTTCTCGTGTCCCTGCCAGAACTCGACGCGGTCGGGGACGACGCGGATGCCGCCCCAGTGCGTGGGGGCCGGGACCTGTCCGGTCTCCGGGTAGCGGGCGTTCAGTTCCTCGTAACGCCGCAGCAGTTCCTCGCGGGAGGCGATCACCGTGGACTGGTCGCTCGCCCACGCGCCGAGCCGGGAGCCGTACGGGCGGGTGCGGAAGTACGCGGCGGTCTCGTCGCGGCCGATGCGGGACGCCGTGCCGTCGACGATGATCTGGCGTTCCAGCGGGTGCCACGGGAAGAGCAGCGAGACGTGTGGGTTGGCGTCGATCTCGCGGCCCTTGCGGGACTCGTAGTTGGTGAAGAAGACGAAGCCGCGTTCGTCGTAGTGCTTGAGCAGCACGGTGCGCGAGGAGGGCCGGCCGTCGGGCGTGGCCGTCGAGACGATCATCGCGTTGGGTTCCAGCAGGGCGGCCGCGGCGGCCTCGGCGAACCACCGGGCGAACTGCTCCATGGGGCCGGCGGCGAGGGCGCTCTCGTCGAGCGGCGTGGAGCGGTACTGCTCGCGCATGACGGCGGGGTCGGGGACGACGAGTTCCGTCTCCGCCGGGTCGGGCGCGGGCATGCCCGCGACGGTCACGTCCGAGGAGCCGGGTTCGGGGGCGGCGGCGTGGTCGGTCACGCAGCACATCCTGCCGCAGGGAACGAGTCTGCCCGGCACGGAGTGCCGTCAATCCTCGTGGGGTGAAATGGGGCAGTGTGCCGGACATCACGCTTCCCCGCACCCGTGGGACCGGCCAAAATCTTGGGTCTGGCCACTGTTGCCTCCGTACAGCAGGGGATACCGCGCAGGGATGTGGAGCAGGGATATCGTGCCTGCCTCCCGGCGGTCCGGTGACAAACGGGACCGTACGGGGCATCACCGGGGTGACCGACCCACGACCGTCGGCCGCCGCATGGCGCACATGTCTGGTCGCACACGTCTTGAGGAGCCGCCTGATGTCCGACTTCGTACCTGGACTCGAGGGAGTCGTCGCGTTCGAGACGGAGATCGCCGAACCGGACAAGGAGGGCGGCTCGCTCCGCTACCGGGGTGTCGACATCGAGGATCTCGTCGGACAGGTCTCGTTCGGGAACGTGTGGGGCCTGCTCGTCGACGGCGCCTTCGACCCGGGTCTGCCGCCGGCCGAGCCGTTCCCGATCCCGGTGCACTCCGGTGACATCCGGGTCGACGTGCAGTCGGCGCTGGCGATGCTCGCTCCCGTCTGGGGCCTCAAGCCGCTCCTCGACATCGACGCCGCGCAGGCCAGGGACGACCTGGCGCGGGCGGCCGTGATGGCGCTGTCGTACGTGGCACAGAGTGCCCGCGGTCAGGGGCTGCCGATGGTGCCGCAGAGCGAGATCGACAAGGCGGAGTCCATCGTCGAGCGCTTCATGATCCGCTGGCGCGGCGAGCCCGACCCGCGCCATGTGAAGGCCGTCGACGCGTACTGGACCTCGGCCGCCGAGCACGGCATGAACGCGTCCACGTTCACGGCCCGGGTCATCGCCTCCACCGGCGCCGACGTGGCCGCCGCCCTGTCGGGCGCGGTGGGCGCGATGTCGGGCCCGCTGCACGGCGGTGCGCCGTCCCGGGTGCTCGGCATGATCGAGGAGATCGAGCGCACCGGCGACGCGACGGCGTATGTGAAGCGCGCCCTGGACAAGGGCGAGCGGCTGATGGGCTTCGGCCACCGCGTCTACCGCGCGGAGGACCCGCGGGCCCGCGTGCTGCGCCGCACCGCGAAGGAGCTGGCGGCGCCGCGCTTCGAGGTGGCGGAGGCGCTGGAGAAGGCGGCGCTGGAGGAGCTGCACAACCGCCGCCCGGACCGGGTGCTGGCGACGAACGTCGAGTTCTGGGCCGCGATCATGCTGGACTTCGCGGAGGTCCCGGCGCACATGTTCACGTCGATGTTCACCTGCGCCCGTACGGCCGGCTGGTCGGCCCACATCCTGGAGCAGAAGCGGACCGGCCGCCTGGTGCGCCCGTCGGCCCGCTACGTGGGCCCCGGCTCGCGCAGCCCGCGCGACATCTCGGGTTTCGGGAACATCGTCGGCTGAGCACTGAGCGTCGAGGGTGGGGGCGTGGTGCGCGCCCCCACCCCGCTCACAGGCCGATGAGACGGACCCGTTCGCCGCAGAGGCGAGCCATGTCGTCGATGTCGGAGGTGAGCATCACGACCGGTCCGGGCTGGCGCAGCGCCATCTCGGCGACGGTGGCGTCGATGGCGTACTTGTGGCCGTGCAGGCCGGTGTCCTTGAGGAGGCGGGCGGCGGCTCTGGCGGACTGCTCCGTGACGGGTTCGACCTGTACCTGCGAGAGAGCCCATTGGAGCCTGGGCATGTTCACCCGGGCATGCGAAACCTCGACGAGGGTGTTGGCGGAGACCACGAACTCCGCGCCACTCTTGTCGATGGCCTTCAGCATCGCCGTCACCTCGCGGTCCTGGGCGATCCAGGCGGACAGCCCCTCGGAGTCCAGGACAAGACTGTGGGCGGAAAGGTTCACGCGGCCCGCTCCACGGGCTTGCCGCCGTTCAGGGCCTCAGCGATCCTCGCCTGCGCCGCGGCCATCTCTTCGTCGGTGAAGGCCCCGTGCTCCTCTTCGTAGCGTTGGAACTCGGCCTCCCGCAACTGGTGCCGTATCTGCCGGGCGACCGCCTCCGCCACATACGCGGACACGTTGTCGGTGAGCTTCTTCAGCTCCTCGACGTGCTCGGTGGGAAGGGTCACCGTGATGCGGGTCGTCTCGGCCATACGGCAAGCATACAACCGATCTGCATACCCTCGGTATGCAGAAACGTCACGCCAGCGCCTCCTCCAGCAGGGCCGACCACTGGGCGACCACCCGCTCGCGGCGGGCCGCGTCGTCGGTGAGGAGGTTGGCCAGGCCCAGGCCGCGGGCCATGTCCAGGAGGCCCTGGACGGTCTCGCGGACGCCGGGGCGGGACTCGTCCGCGTGGAGCAGGCGCACGGCGATGCGGTGGGTCTCGCGGCCGACCTTCGCCTCCAGCTCGGTGACCCGGGGGCGCAGCTGCTCCTCGTTGGACGCGGCCACCCACAGATGGAGCGCGGCGCGGAACAGCGGCCCGGTGTAGAGGTCGACGAGGGCGGCGACGACCGCCGTACGGTCCTGCGACGGCAGCTCGCGCAGCGCCTGCGAGCGCTCCTCCGCGACGTACTCGACCGCCGCCGTGAACAGGTCCTCCCTGGTCGGGAAGTGGTGCTGGGCCGCCCCGCGCGAGACGCCGGCGCGCTCGGCGACCACCGAGACCGTGGAGCCGGCCCAGCCGACCTCGGCCAGGCACGCCACCGCCGCCTCCAGCAGCCGCTGGCGGGTCGCCCGGCTGCGGTCCTGCTTGGGCGCCTTGGCGGTCGGTGGCGTCACAACACCCATGCGGGGTCCCGTCGTTCGAGGAAGGCCGTCATCCCCTCGCGCGCCTCGGCCGATGCGAACAGCGTCGCCGAGCGCTGGACCAGGTCTTCGGCGTCCCGGTCGAAGGCTTCCAGCACCCTAGCGGTGACCAGTCGCTTCGACGCCGCCAGCCCTTGCGGCGAGGCCCTGCGCAGCCCGTCGAGCAGCGGGGCGAGCGCCTCGTCGACGTCGTCGGCGGCGAGGGTGAGCAGCCCGCCGCGGGCCGCCTCCGCGGCGCCGAAGCGCTCGCCCGTGAGGTAGTAGCGCTCGGCCGCCCGCGGCTCCATGCGGGGCAGCAGCGGCAGCGAGATGACGGCGGGCGCGACCCCGATGCGGACCTCGGTGAACGCGAAGTCGGAGCCGGTCGTCGCCACCGCGATGTCGCACGCCCCGACCAGCCCGAGCCCGCCGGCCCGCACATGGCCGGCGACCCTCGCCACCACCGGCTTGGGCAGCGCCACGATCTGCCGCAGGAGCGCGACGAACGCGTACGGGCTGGGCGGCGCCTTCAGGTCCGCGCCCGCGCTGAACGTCGACCCGGTGTGGGTCAGCACCACCGCCCGTACGGACGGGTCGTCGGCGCACTCGGTGAGCGCGCCGGCGAGCTCGCCGACGAGCGCCGAGGAGAGGGCGTTGCGGTTCGCCGGGGCGTCGAGGGTGAGGGTGGTGACGCCCCGGTCGTGGGCGGTGGCGACGGTCATGCGCTGCTCCTTCGTACCCGTTTCTTCGTATCCGTCATGCGCTGCTGCTTCCCGCCGGTCCCCGTACCCGTCATGCGCTACTCCTGCGCGACGGTCTCGCGGTCCCGCAGTTCCCTGCGCAGGATCTTCCCCGACGCGGCGCGCGGGACGCCGTCGATGAACTCGACCCGGCGGACCTTCTTGTACGGGGCGACGCGCTCGGCGACGAACGCGAGGACGTCGTCCTTGGTGACGGGGTCCGTGCCCGGCCGGCGCACGACGTACGCCTTCGGGATCTCGTTGCCGTCGTCGTCGTGCACGCCGATCACGGCCGCGTCCGCGATCGAGACGTGGGTGAGCAGCAGCGCCTCCAGTTCGGCGGGGGCTACCTGAAAACCCTTGTACTTGATGAGCTCCTTGACCCGGTCGACGACGTACAGCCAGCCTTCGTCGTCCACGCGTCCGACGTCGCCGGTGTGCACCCAGCCGTCCGCGTCGATCATCGCGGCGGTGGCGTCGGGCCGGCCCAGGTAGCCCTTCATCACCTGCGGGCCGCGGATGGCGATCTCGCCCTCCTCGCCGGCGCCCAGGTCCCGGCCTGAGCCGTCGAGGTCGAGGATGCGCATCTCGGTGCCGGGCAGCAGCAGTCCCACCGCGCCGGGCGGGGGGTCCTCGATGTCGAGCGGTACGGCGTGGGTGCCGGGCGACAGTTCCGTCATCCCGTACGCCTGCCGCACCGGCGGCAGTCCGAGCCGCTTGGAGCACGCCTCGGCGAGGTGGGCGTCCAGGGGCGCGGCGGCGCTGAGTATGTACTCCAGCGAGGAGAGGTCGTAGCCGGCGACGGTGGGGTGCTTGGCCAGGGCGAGGACGATGGGCGGGGCGACGTACAGCCCGTTGATGCGGTGCTCCTGGATCGCGCCGAGGAAGGTGTCCAGCTCGAAACGCGGCAGCACGACGACTGTCGCACCCTGCCGCAGCGGGGCGTTCATCAGGGCGGTGAGCCCGTAGATGTGGAAGAACGGCAGCACGGCCAGGACGCGGTGGCCGACGCCCGCCGGGGCGAGGGGCGCGAGCTGCTCCAGGTTGGTGGCGATGGAGCGGTGGGTGAGCATCACGCCCTTGGGGACGCCGGTGGTGCCGGACGAGTACGGCAGGGCCGCGACGTCCTTTGACGGGTCGATGTCGACGACCGGTTCCGGTGCGGTGGAGCCCAGCATGTCGAGCACGCCGACATGGCCCTCGGCCTGGTCGCAGACGAAGATCTCCTCGATCCCGGCGGCGAGTTCGGCCGCCCGGCGGGCCACCTCCAGCAACGGGGAGACGGTGACGATCCAGCGGGCGGACGAGTCGCGGAGCTGCTTGGCGAACTCGTCCGCCGTGCACAGCGGGTGGACGGTGGTGACCGTCGCGCCGGCCCGTGTCGCCCCGTAGAAGACCGCCGGGTAGGCGATGGTGTTGGGGCTGTGCAGGGCCAGCACGTCGCCCTTGCGCAGGCCGGCGTCGGCGAGCGCGGCGGCGATCCGCCGGTGGAAGCGGTCGAGCTGGTGGTACGTGACGGTGGTGCCGTTCACCCCGTCGATCAGGGCGACGGTGTCGCCGTACTCGGCGGCGCGGGCGAGCACGGCCTCGTGGATGGGTTCGACGACGGCCGGGACATCTGCGTATCTGCTGCGGAACACCATGACGGTCCCCTCGGCGTTGGGCGGAACGACCAGAATGCTGAACGGCCAGAATGTCGTCTGTCAGTACGACTTGGGGAGACCCAGGGACTGGTGGGACACGTAGTTCAGGATCATCTCCCGGCTGACCGGGGCGATTCTGGCGACGCGGGCGGCCGCGATGAGCTTCGCGAGTCCGTACTCACGGGTGAGCCCGTTGCCGCCGAGGGTGTGCACGGCCTGGTCGACGGCCTTGACGCAGGCCTCACCGGCGGCGTATTTGGCCATGTTCGCGGCCTCGCCGGCACCGGTGTCGTCGCCCGCGTCGTACAGGGCGGCCGCCTTCTGCATCATCAGTTTCGCGAGTTCGAGCTCGATGTGGGCCTGGGCGAGCGGGTGGGCGATGGCCTGGTGGGCGCCGATGGGGGTCTTCCAGACCTGGCGGGTCTTCGCGTACTCGACGGCCTGCGCGAGCGCGTAGCGGCCCATGCCGATGGCGAAAGCGGCGGTCATGATCCGCTCGGGGTTGAGCCCGGCGAACAGCTGGAGCAGACCGGCGTCCTCGTCACCGACGAGCGCGTCGGCCGGGAGCCGTACGTCGTCGAGGATCAGCTCGAACTGCTTCTCCTGCGCCTGGAGTTCCATGTCGATCACGGACCGCTGGAAGCCCTCGGCTTCACGGGGGACGATGAACAGGCAGGGCTTCAGCGTGCCGGTGCGGTCGTCCTCGGTGCGGCCGACGATCAGGGTGGCGTCGGCGATGTCGACGCCGGAGACGAAGACCTTGCGGCCGGTGAGGACCCAGCCTCCCCCAGACTTCGTCCGGGGGGACCCCCGTCCGTCCCGGCGGGCGGTGGTGGTGATCCGGTGCGAGTTGGAGCCGGCGTCGGGCTCGGTGATGCCGAAGGCCATGGTGAGGCTGCCGTCGGCGAGGCCCGGCAGCCACTGCCGCTTCTGCTCGTCGGTGCCGAAGCGGGCGATGACGGTGGCGCAGATGGCCGGAGACACGATCATCATCAGGAGCGGGCAGCCGGCGGCGCCGGACTCCTCGAGGACGATGGACAGTTCGCTGATGCCGCCGCCTCCGCCGCCGTACTCCTCGGGAAGGTTCACCCCGAGGTAGCCCAGCTTGCCCGCCTCGG
The DNA here is from genome assembly GCF_042870895.1 of Streptomyces sp. NPDC006294. Lineage (NCBI taxonomy): Bacteria > Bacillati > Actinomycetota > Actinomycetes > Kitasatosporales > Streptomycetaceae > Streptomyces > Streptomyces sp. NPDC006294. The sequence goes on along the minus strand of NZ_JBIAHV010000003.1, from coordinate 221,620 downwards.
CCCACAGGGTGGCCCGGTCGAAGTCCTTGCCGTGCCGGCGGCCCAGCGCGGCGACGGCCTGCCGCAGGTCCGTGTGCTCCTGGCTCTCTATGGCGTTCATGACGCGGTGTCCTCCTGTGCTTCCTCGTTGACGACGGCGAGCAGGGCGCCGACCTCGACCTGGCGGCCGGGGGCGGCGTGGAGCGCGGTGAGCGTGCCGGAGGCGGGCGAGAGGATGCGGTGCTCCATCTTCATGGCCTCCAGCCAGACGAGCGGCTGCCCCTGTACGACCCGGGCGCCCTCGACGACGTCTTCGCCGACCCGGACGACGGTCCCGGGCATCGGCGCGAGCAGCGAACCGGGCGCGGCCCGGTCCTGCGGGTCGGTGAAACGGGGCCGGACGGTCAGGGCGTGGGCGCCGGCGGACGAGTCGACGTACACGGTGTCGCCGTGGACGGCGACGTCGTAGTTCCGTACGACGCCGTCGGTCTCGAGCGCGACCCGGTCCGGCCGCGCGGACACCACCCGTACGCCGGGCCGGTCGATCAGTTCGAACCCGCCGTCACGGGCGGGCCGGTAGCGGACCTCGTGGTCGCCGTACGTCTTGAGCTGCGCCTGCGACGCGAGGTTGCGCCAGGCGCCGAGCCGCTGCGCGACACCGGACCCGTCCTGGCGTGCCACGGCGTCCGCGACCGCGGCGGCGACGGCGGCGTGCGCCTCGCCGGGGGCGGGACGCGTCAGCTCGTCCAGGTTCCGCCCGTAGAAGCCGGTGTCGAGCCGCCCGCCGGTGAAGTCGGGGTGCTCCAGCGACGCCACGAGCAGCTCCCGGTTGGTCCGGGGCCCATGGATCCGCGCGCCGCGCAACGCGTACGCCAGCCTGCGCACGGCCGCCGCCCGCGTCGGCGCCCAGACGACGACCTTGGCCACCATGGCGTCGTAGTGCACCCCGACGACGTCCCCGTCCCCGTACCCGGCATCCACCCGCACACGGGGCGCGTGCGCGGGAGCGGTGGGGATCGCGGCACCCGGTCCGGTGGCGGGGATGCCTGCGGCAGGCGGGGAGCTTCCGGTGGCGGCGTGAACGCCCGTGCCGGACGGGGCGGTCCCGGTGGCGGAGGCGCCCGCACCAGGCACGGCCGTTCCCGTCACGACGGCGTGGGGGCCCGTGCCGGGCTGGGCCGTTCCGGCTGCCGCACCGGGCAAGGCGATTCCTGCCGCGGTGGCCTGAGTGCCCGCACCGAGCAGGGCCGTTCCGGCCGGCCCGGCGGCGTGGGGGCCCGCGCCGGGCTGGGCCGTTCCGGCCGCTCCGGCGACGGGACCATGGTGCGCCGCGCCGCCGGCGGGGCCATGCGCCGCCGCGCCCCCCGGCGGGCCCGCCGGGGCGAAGCCCCCGGCCGAGGCAGCGGGAGCACGCGCCGGGCCCCCTCGACCGCGGGGGGTCCCACCCCCCGCGGTCGAGGGCGGGTGGGCGGGGAACCTCAGCGTGTGCAGGCGGCCCGTCTGGGGCGCCCAGTCCGCGGACGGGTCCTCCGCGTACAGGCGGGCCTCGATCGCGTGGCCCATCGGGTGCGGGGGCTGCGGCGGGAGCGGGGCGCCCTCGGCGACGGCGAGTTGGAGAGCCACCAGGTCCACGCCGAACACCTCCTCCGTGACCGGGTGTTCGACCTGGAGACGGGTGTTCATCTCCAGGAAGTGCGCCCGGCCGGACTCGTCCACGAGGAACTCGACCGTGCCCGCGCCCCGGTAGTCGACGGCGCGCGCGGCGCCGACCGCCAGCGCGTGGAGCGTGTCGGCCAGTTCCGGCGCGAGCCCCGGCGCGGGGGACTCCTCGATCACCTTCTGGTGGCGGCGCTGCAGCGAGCAGTCGCGGGTGCCGAGCGCCCACACCGTGCCGTGCGCGTCGGCCATGACCTGGACCTCGATGTGGCGGCCGTTCTCCACGTACGGCTCGACGAACACCTCGCCGTCGCCGAACGCCGACGCCGCCTCCGAGCTCGCCGCCGCCAGCTCCCCGGGGAGGCCGGCGAGGGACCGGACGACCCGCATCCCGCGGCCGCCGCCGCCCGCCGCCGCCTTCACCAGGACGGGAAGGTCCGCCTCGGTGACCGCCGCGGGGTCCAGGGGCGCGAGGCCCATGAGCTTCTTGGCACGGGTCTTGGACGCCATCGCCTCGATGGCTTCGGGCGGCGGCCCGATCCACACGAGCCCCGCGTCGGCGACCGCCCGCGCGAAGTCGGCGTTCTCGGAGAGGAATCCGTACCCGGGGTGCACGGCGTCCGCGCCGGCCGCGAGGGCGGCCTTCACGATCTTCTCGCCCCGCAGATACGTCTCGGCGGGCGCGGCGCCCGGCAGCCGTACGGCCGCGTCCGCCTCCCGTACGTGCAGCGCGCCGGCGTCCGCGTCGGAGTGCACGGCGACCGTGCCGATGCCCAGTTCGCGGCAGGTGCGGAAGACACGGCACGCGATCTCGCCGCGGTTGGCGACGAGGACGGTGGAAATCACAGCGGGGCCCCTCACATTCGGAAGACGCCGAAGCCGCCGCGCGCGCCCTCGACCGGTGCCGTGTGGATCGCGGACAGACACAGACCGAGGACGGTCCGGGTGTCACGGGGGTCGATGACCCCGTCGTCGTACAGCCGCCCGGACAGGAACATCGGCAGGGACTCGGACTCGATCTGCGCCTCGACCATCGCGCGCAGACCGGCGTCGGCCTCGTCGTCGTACGGCTGCCCCTTGGCGGCGGCCGACGCGCGGGCGACGATCGACAGGACGCCGGCGAGCTGCTGCGGTCCCATGACGGCCGACTTGGCGCTGGGCCAGGCGAACAGGAAGCGGGGGTCGTAGGCCCGGCCGCACATGCCGTAGTGCCCAGCACCGTACGACGCGCCCATCAGCACCGACAGATGCGGCACTCTGCTGTTCGACACCGCGTTGATCATCATCGCGCCGTGCTTGATGATGCCGCCCTGCTCGTACTCCTTGCCGACCATGTAGCCGGTGGTGTTGTGCAGGAACAGCAGGGGTACGTCGCGCTGGTTGGCGAGCTGGATGAACTGGGCGGCCTTCTGCGACTCGGCGGAGAACAGCACGCCCTGCGCGTTGGCGAGGATGCCGACCGGGTAGCCGTGCAGGGACGCCCAGCCGGTCGTCAGGCTGGCGCCGTACAGCGGCTTGAACTCGTCGAAGTCCGAGCCGTCCACGATCCGCGCGATCACCTCGCGTGGGTCGAACGGGGTCTTCAGGTCCTCGGGCACGATCCCGAGGAGTTCCTCCGACGCGTACTCGGGCGGCTCGGCCGGCACCGGATCGGCCTGCGCCTTGCGCCAGTTGAGACGGGCGACGATCCGCCGCGCCTGCCGCAGCGCGTCCGGCTCGTCGAGCGCGAAGTGGTCGGCGAGACCGGAGGTGCGGGCGTGCATCTCCGCGCCACCGAGCGACTCGTCGTCGCTCTCCTCGCCGGTCGCCATCTTCACCAGCGGCGGACCGCCGAGGAAGACCTTCGACCTGTCCTTGATCATGACGGTGTGGTCGGACATGCCGGGCACATACGCGCCGCCCGCCGTCGAGTTGCCGAGGACGACCGCGATCGTGGGGATGCCCGCGGCGGACAGCCGGGTCAGGTCCCGGAAGAGCGCGCCGCCCGGGATGAAGATCTCCTTCTGGGAGGGCAGGTCCGCGCCGCCGGACTCGACGAGGGAGATCACCGGCAGCCGGTTGGCGTACGCGATCTCGTTGGCCCGCAGCGCCTTCTTCAGGGTCCACGGGTTGGAGGCCCCGCCGCGTACGGTCGGGTCGTTGGCGGTGATCAGGCACTCGACGCCCTCGACGACGCCGATGCCGGTCACGATCGACGCGCCGACGGGGTAGTCGCTGCCCCAGGCGGCGAGCGGGGACAGCTCCAGGAACGGCGTGTCCGGGTCGAGCAGCAGCTCGACGCGTTCCCGGGCGAGCAGTTTGCCGCGCCCCCGGTGCCGGTCGACGTACTTGTCTCCGCCGCCCGCGAGCGCCTTGGCGTGCTCGCCGTCCAGTTCGTCCAGCCTGGCGAGCATCGCGGCCCGGTGGGCCGCGTATTCGGGGCTCGTCACATCGACGGCCGAGCCGAGAACGGTCACAACAATCCCTCCGGGATGTCGACGTGCCGGGCGCGCAGCCACTCGCCCAGCGCCTTGCCCTGCGGGTCGAAGCGGGCCTGCGCGGCGACTCCTTCGCCGAGGATTCCGGCGACCGTGAAGTTCAGGGCGCGCAGATTCGGCAGGACGTGCCGTACGACCGCCAGCTCCGCGGTCTCCGGGAGGAGTGCGCGCAGCCGCTCGACGGTCAGTTCGTGGGCGAGCCAGCGCCAGGCCGCATCGGTGCGGGCCCAGACGCCGATGTTCGCGTCGCCGCCCTTGTCTCCGCTGCGGGCGCCGGCGACGAGGCCGAGGGGTGCGCGCCTCGTCGGGCCGGGCGCCGGCGGCTCGGGCAGCGCGCCCGGTGCGGCGTCTTGAAGGACCCGGGTGCGCCGCGGGTGCGGGACGGCGACGCGCTCGCCGCCGGGCAGGACAGCCGTGTGGGGGACGTCGCCGGCGTCGGCGTACGCGGCCTCGAACACCCCGTACGGCGCGCCCTTGCCGGGCGGGGCGGTGACGTGGAAGCCGGGGTAGCTGCCGAGCGCCAGCTCGATCGCGGCACTGCTGACGGCCCTGCCGACCTTGCCGGAGTCCGGGTCGCGCACGACGAGCCGCAGCAGGGCGGCGGCCCGTTCCTCGGTGTCGGCGTCCTCGTGGTCCGTGCGGGCGAGTTCCCAGCGGACCTCGGCGGGCCGCTGCCGGGCGAGGGCGTCCTCGACCTGTTCGCGCACGAGCCGGGCCTTGCCCTCGATGTCGAGCCCCGTCAGTACGAACACGACCTCGTTGCGCCAGCCGCCGAGCCGGCACAGGCCGACCTTGAGCGTGGGCGGCGGCGCCTCGCCGCGCACCCCGGAGATCCTGACGCGGTCGGGGCCGTCCGGGTCGAGGCGTACGGTGTCGAGCCGGGCGGTCACGTCGGGCCCGGCGTACCGGGCGCCGCCCGTCTCGTACAGCAACTGGGCGGTGACGGTGCCGATGTCGACGAAGCCGCCGGTGCCGTCGTGTTTGGTGACGACCGAGGTGCCGTCGGAGTGGATCTCGGCGACGGGGAAACCGGGCCGGCGCACGTCGCGGCCGGGTTCGCCGAAGAACGCGTAGTTGCCGCCGGTGGCCTGGGCGCCGCATTCGAGGACGTGCCCGGCGACGACGGCGCCCGCGAGTTCGTCGTACGCCTCCGGGCCCCAGCCGAAGTGCCAGGCGGCCGCCCCGCTGACGAGGGCCGCGTCGGTGACGCGTCCGGTGACGACGACGTCCGCGCCCGCGCCGAGGCAGGCGGTGATCCCGGCGCCGCCGAGGTAGGCGTTGGCGGTCAGCGCGCCGGGGTAGCGGGCGGTGAGGTCGTCGCCCTCGACGTGTCCGACGCGGACGGGGACGGCGACGCGGTCGGCCAGTGCCCTTACGGCGTCGGCGAGTCCGGCGGGGTTGAGGCCGCCGGCGTTGGCGACGATGCGGACGCCGCGGTCGCGGGCGAGCCCGAGGGTGTCCTCGAGTTGACGCAGGAACGTCTTGGCGTAGCCGAGGCCGGGGTTCTTCAGCCGGTCGCGGCCGAGGATGAGCATGGTGAGTTCGGCGAGATAGTCCCCGGTGACCACGTCCAGCGGCCCTCCGGTCAGCATCTCCCGCATGGCGCCGAACCGGTCCCCGTAGAACCCGGACACGTTCCCGACGCGCAGGGGGGTGGCGCGGTGGGGGGCGTGCGGGTCGGACGCGGCCGCGCCTTCCGCGGCCGCCGCCGCGTCGCGGGACGGGCCGGGCACGCCGGGGGGCGAGTCGGGCGCGGCCGCCGCCGAGGCCCCGTGGCCCGCCGCCCGGCCGCTCACGGCCGGCCCCCGCCGGGGAGGGGCGCCCCGGGCGACGCGTCGTGCGCCGGGGCGCGGCGCGGCACGTCCCCGGAAACGTCCGCCGCCGAAGTCCCGTGGCCCGCCGGGCCCGCCGGCGCGTCCGCCGACGCGTCCGCCGACGCGTCCGCCGACGCGTCCGCCGAGGGCGCCGTCCCCGCAGCGGCGCCCGCCGACGACGCGGCTCCGCCCGCCCCGCGGCCGTTGCCCGGCGGACCCGCGAAGGCCTGGGCGATGTTCAGCCAGTGGTCGGCGTCCGCGCCTTCGGCCCGCAGGGCCAGGTCGGCGCGGTGGGCGCGCTGGGTGACGAGCAGGGCGAAGTCGAGCGCGGGTCCGGTGACGCGCTGGGCGGCGTCCTCGGGGCCGTAGGTCCACACTTCGCCGTCCGGCCCGGTGAGTTCGACGCGGAACGGCTCTGCGGGCGGCGTCAGGCCGTTCACCCCGTACGCGAAGTCCCGGGTGCGGAAGCCGATCCGGGCGACCTGGGCGAGCCGGGCGGTGGGCGTGCGGACGACGCCGAGCGCGTCGGCGACGTCCTGGCCGTGGGCCCAGGTCTCCATCAGCCGCGCGGTCGCCATCGACGCGGTGCTCATCGGCGGGCCGAACCAGGGGAACCGGCTGCCGGGCGGGGCCTCGCGCAGCGCTCGCAGCAGCCGCTCGCGGCCCTCGCGCCAGCGGGCGAGCAGTTCCGCGGGCGGCAGCGCGGCGCCCTCGGCCGCGCCGTCGTCGACGAAGGAGTACGGCGCGGCGAGCGCCTTCTCCGCCTCGGCGGTGAAGCCCGCGGGGTCCGTGACGGCGACGAGTGCGACGGCGTCGGTCCAGGCGAGGTGGGCGATCTGGTGGGCGACGGTCCAGCCCTCGGCCGGTGTCGCGGCCGCCCACTGCCCGGGGCTCAGCTCACTGACGAGGTGGTCGAGGTCGTTGCTTTCGCTGCGCAAGTCGTCGAGTACGACGGCCGGGTCGGACACGGGACGCTCCCCTGTGGGCACGGCGGTGTGTGCCCCGGAGCATGGCAGTCCCCAAAGAAACAAGCAAGCATGCTTGCTTTGATTTACCGGGACCCGAAACTGTCGATCACGCTTCTGCGCAGGTCAAACCGCACTCGACCGCAGAATTGATTCTCTTTGAACCGCAAGAGTGGTTCCCCCCGAGGACTATTGCGGCGCCCCGGGCCCCCGCCGCACCGTTGAGCAGCGCCCCCACTCCCCCGCACCGGGTGAACGACTCGCGTCCGCCCGGTCAACACGCTGAACGACCGCGTTGCAGCGCGGTTACCCTCTGTGCTCATATGCCACCGTCAGTTACCGATGGCCTATTCCGTCCGCATATGCACACCGTGCGGACGGGCCGCTCCGTGCGCGAAAGGCCGTAAGGGCCACGAGGAGTCCCATGTCCCGACCGTCCCGACCGTCCCGACCCCGCCTGTCCACCCTGCTCTCCGCCTGCGCCGTCATCTCCGCGCTGACGGCCCCGCTGGTCGCCGCGGTCCCCGCCGTCGCCCACGACAGCGGGCCGGGGCCGCACTCCGTCAACCGGGGCGCCGGGCCCGACGCCTCCGAGAAGCCCGCCACCTCCGAGAAGGTCGAGGTCGACAAGGCCGAGGCCGCCGTACTCGGCCAGGAGCACGCCGAGACGCACGCCAGGGCGCGTATGCGGGCCGAGGACCTCGGCGACTACTCGCAGGAGATGCGCACCGCCCGCCTGGACTCGCTCACGAAGTCCCAGGCGACGCAGAACGCGAAGTTCAGCGCGCGGGAGTACGGCGCCTTCAAGGAGTACTTCCCCTCCCCCGACTTCGCCGTGCACGTGGCCCAGTTGCCCACCGGCAAGGTCCTGATGTTCTCCTTCGAGCGGATCGAGACCAATCCGACGAAGGAGACCGCGCCCACCGAGATCACCGGCGCCCAGAACGCGGGCCGCGCCTACCTCTGGGACCCGGCCAAGGGCTCCGGCTCCGACGCGTTCAAGAAGGTCACCCCGCCGACCGTGAACATGCCGGACGGCAAGAACGAGGAGCGGCCCGCGCCGTTCTTCTGCGCCGGCCACGCCTTCCTGCCCAACGGGATGCTCGGCGTCTTCGGCGGCAACCTGGGCGGCAACCACGGCGCCGGCGCCAAGCTCTCCCTGGTCTTCGACCCGTGGACGGAGACCTGGTCGCTCAACGAGCAGATGTCGGTGGGCCGGTGGTACCCGAGCGCCGTGACCGGTGCCGACGGCCGCATCCTCATCATGTCCGGCCAGTCCGAGCTCGGCTGGGGCACGCCCACACCCGTCGTGGAGCGCTTCCCGGCGCGCAGCCACGACGTCCCGACCGCCAGGAACGACACCCCGGAGAACGTCCCGGTGGACGTCTTCGGCGCCGAGGCCCCGTACCGGCACGACTATCCGCACCTGTTCTCGCTGCGCGACGGCAAGATCTACGGGCTCGGCCGCGACCACGACCAGCAGTGGCTCTTCGACCCGGCCACCGAGACCCGCACCAGCCTGCCGAACCGGCCGGACAACTTCATGCGGAACTACGGCTCCGCGGTGCCGCTGCCCGCCGGTTTCCGCGGCCCCGACTCCGTTCTGGTGCTCGGCGGCAACCGCGACGACCCGAACACGTACCAGCTCGTCGGCGGCCAGTGGAAGACGAAGGAGCCCCGCGCCTTCGGCCGTACGCAGGACGACACTCTGATCCTGCCCAACGGCACCCTCTTCACCGTCAACGGCTCCTTCGACATCCGGGACTACGGCAACGGGCAGTACAACCCGAACGCCGACCTGAAGTACCGCCAGACCGAGATGCGCGACGAAGACGGCAACTGGAAGCTGGGCCCGGCCCAGCGGCTGCCGCGCGGCTACCACTCCAACGCCGTCGTACTGCCCGACGGCCGGATCATGGTCACCGGCGACGAAGCCCAGCAGATCGCCAACGACCCCGACATCAGCGACGACATGGACGGCTCCATCGAGATCTACGAGCCGGCCTATCTGCACAACGGCGAGCGGCCCGACCTCACTTCCACACCCCGCCGCACGGTCGACTACGACAGCCGGTTCAGGGTCCTCACCTCCACCCCGGAGGACGTCAAGCGGGCCGTGCTGCTCGCGCCCACCACGGCCACCCACGCGGTCAACTTCAGCCAGCGCCACCTCGAGGTGCGGATCAAGAGCCGCGGCGACGGCTCGCTGGAGCTCCAGGCACCGCCGTCGGCGGAGGCCGCGCCCCCCGGCTACTACATGCTCTTCCTCCTCAACGAGGAGGGCGTGCCCAGCATCGCCAAGTTCGTGTCCTTCGGCCCGCCGAACGGGAGCTGAGACCGCCAGGCACCGACTTGACCGACTCACCAGAACGGAGGCCGAGGACCCGATGACGGACCTGGCACTGCGGCAGAGCACGGAGATCCAAGGCGATGTGCTCGCCGGTTTCAAGAAGGACCATGTACAACTGCTGTTCCTCAAGTTCGACGACGCGTCGCGTGCCCGGACCTGGCTGCGGCGGCTGAAGCCGCGTATCGCCACCACCAGGCAGGTCGCGGCGTTCAACGCGGCCTTCAGCGCCGCGCGCCGCAGCTCCGGCGGCGACGATCCGCGGGCCCTGACCGCGCTGTGGCGCACCGTCAGCTTCACCCACGGCGGTATGCGGACGCTGACGGGAAAGGACCCGTTCCCGGACACCAAGGCGGGCACGACCCAGCACGCGTTCAAGGAGGGCTCGGCCGTTCGGGCCGGAGAGCTCGGTGACACCGGGGACAACTCCCCGGAGAACTGGCTCTTCGGCGACAGCCTGGCCCAGCCCGTCCACGCGGTGCTGACCATCGCCGCCGACAAGGTCGAGGACCTGCGGGCGGCCCTCGCCGAGGAGCGCCAGGAGGCCGCCACCCACAAGGTGGTGATCATCTTCGAGCAGGACGGCCAGACCCTGCCGGGTGACCGGGCCGGAAAGGAGCACTTCGGCTTCAAGGACGGTGTCAGCGAACCGGCCGTGGAGGGCTTCGACGAGCCCGACCCGAAGCGGCCCGAGTGGAAGAAGGGCAGTCCGGGCACCCGGATCATCCCTGCCGGTGAGTTCGTCGTCGGCGAGCGGACCGTCAGCGGCAAGCCGTCCGACCTGCCGGAGTGGGCGAAGAACGGCTCCTTCCACGTGGTGCGGCGGCTCGGCCAGGACGTCCCCGGCTGGTGGGCCCAGATCGGCGCGCGGCTGAAGGAACTGAAAGGCATGAAGGTGGTGCCGCCGGAGGCCACCACCGAGTGGCTGGCCGCCCGTATGGTCGGCCGCTGGCGATCGGGTACACCGGTGGCCAAGTGCCCGTACGCCGACATGCCGTCCGACCCCGCAGCCGCGAACGACAACGAGATCAGCTTCGCGAACGACCTCGAGGGAGAGATCACTCCGCTGTTCTCCCACCTCCGCAAGACCAACCCCCGCGACGGCCTCGTCTTCCAGGAGGGCCAGGAGCCCGTTCCGGAGAAGGGCAACCTCGACGGCCGGCGCATCATGCGCCGGGGCATCCCGTACGGCCAGCCGTTCGACCCGGCGGGCTCCGCCGGCCACGGGCCCGACGCGGCCCGCGGCCTGGTGTTCGTCAGCTACCAGTCCGACCTGGTCAGGCAGTTCGAGTTCATCCAGAAGGACTGGGTCAACGACGTCGACTTCCCGTTGCGCAAGCCGTCGGTCGGCGCGGACCCGATGATCGGTGTGACGACCGACGTCTCCTTCATGGGCAAGCAGGTCCGCTTCGAGCAGTTCGTACGGACCGAGGGCGCGGTGTACGCGTTCACGCCGTCGATGTCGACGCTCGACCGGCTGGCCGACGGCAAGCTGGCGGACGACACCCAGAAGATCAAGGTCCACGTCACGGAGAGCGGCAACCACGACGTCTCCGCCGTCTCCACCTTCGACCGCGGGGACGAGGTCGACGCCGGCAAGGCGAAGCTGGTCCTCCAGGACGACGGGCGGCTCGCGGTCTTCGACGAGAACGAGGACCCCCGCTGGGCGTCGAACAACCCGCCCACGCCCGGTGCCCGCGCCGTCTTCCAGGAGGACGGCAACCTCGTCATCTACACGCCGGACAACCAGCCGGTGTGGGCCACGATGACCAACGGTCACCCGGGCGCCATTCTCTCGGTCCAGTCCGACGGGAACGTCGTGATCTACACCAGCAGCGGCGGCGACCCCATCTGGCACACCAAGACCCAGCACTGACACGGCACCGGCCGCAGGGGAGCAGTCCGCCGCGACGACGGCGGGCTGCTCTCCCGCACACGGTAGGCCTCTCATTCGTGCCCACCCGCTGTTCGCCTGCCGCCCGCAGGTCCTGCCGCCCGGGCGTTCACAGGGCACGCGGCGGGCCGGCGGTGCCGCCGTCCCTTCACCGGTCACGCTGCCGCACCGGCGGCCACGTCACCCGGGTACGGGCCGCTTCGCCGCCTGTGTGCGCACCGCCCCCATGCTCGCCACGACGACCAGCACGATCGCCAGGCCCTCGGACGGCGAGAGCGCCTGGTGCAGCACCAGGAACCCGGCGGCCGCGGCGATCGCCGGTTCCAGGCTCATCAGCACCGCGAACGTCGCCGCGGGCAGTCTGCGCAGCGCCAGCAGCTCCAGGGTGTACGGCAGCACCGACGACATCAGCGCCACCGCGAGCCCCAGCCCCAGCGTCGACGGCACGAACAGCCGCGACCCGGCCTCCACCAGTCCGAAGGGCAGACTCAGCAGGGCGCCGACGCCCATCGCCAGCGCCAGCCCGTCCGCCTGCGGAAAACGCCGCCCGGTGCGGGCGCTGAAGATGATGTACGCCGCCCACATCCCGCCGGCCGCCAGGGCGAACGCGGCGCCGACCGGGTCCAGCCGGTCGAAGCCGCCCCCGCTGAGCAGCACGACGCCACCGAGGGCGAGCCCCGCCCACAGCAGGTTCACCAGCCGCCGGGAGGCGATCACGGACAGGGCGAGCGGGCCGAGCACCTCGAGGGTGACGGCCGCGCCGAGCGGGATACGGTCCACCGCCTGGTAGAAGAGCATGTTCATGCCGCCCATGGCGGCGCCGAACGTGACCACGGTGGCCCAGTCCGCACGGGAGTGGCCGCGCAGCCGTGGCCGGCAGATCGCGAACAGCACGAGGGCCGCCAGCACGAGCCGCAGCGTGACGACGCCGAGCGCTCCGGTCCGCGGCATCAGCAGCACGGCGACGGCCGCCCCGAACTGCACGGAGAATCCGCCCGCGACGACGAGGGCGACCGGCCCGAGCGAGCGCCGGACGCCGGAGGGCGGTCCGGTCCCGTCCCCGGGCGCACGGGCCGCCGCGCCCGCCGCCTCCGGCAGCACGACCGCCGCGGCGCCGGCCTGCGCACCGCCGCCGGTGCCCGCGCCCGCGGACTGCGCGTCCTCCACCCCAGCCTCCCTGAACCGCTCGTCACCCCGACCGTCACCGGCCCCTGCGCCCGACCGTCATCTGCGGGCCTGTCGTCCTCCCCACGCTACGGACCGGAACGATGCGCGTGAAATGCGATTCTCGCTGCGGTTATGCTCCGGACGTATGAGCATCGAGCTGCGTCACCTCCGCTGTTTCCTCGCCGTCGCGGAGGAGTCGAGCGTGACCCGGGCCGCGGCCCGGCTCGGCCTCACCCAGCCCAGCGTCTCCCGCGCGCTCGCCACCCTCGAACAGCACCTCGCCGTCCGGCTGGTCGACCGCTCGACGCACCATCTCGAACTCACCGCGGAGGGCCGGGCCTTCCGCGACCGGGCCGCCGTCGCCGTAGCCGCCTTCGACGAAGCACTGGACACAGGACGGCTTCCGCACCGGCCGCTGCGGCTCGGTCACGCCTGGTCGGCCCTCGGCCCGTACACGACGCCGCTGCTGCGCCGCTGGCGTACGGAGCACCCGGACACGGCGCTCGAACTGCTCAGGATCGACGACCGCACGGCGGGGCTCGCCCGCGGCGAGGTCGACGCCGCCGTGCTGCGCGGCCCGGTGAACATCGCCGGGGTGGCCACCGAGCTGCTGTTCACGGAGCCCCGCGTCGCGGCCGTGCCGTCGGACGACCCGCTGGCGGCCCGCGCGTCACTGACCCTGGCGGACCTCGCGGCCGGTCCCGTCGTCCTGAACACCGTCTCCGGCCTGACCACCCTGGACCTGTGGCCCGCGGACATCCGGCCCACGGCCACGGTCACCGTGGCCAACACGGACGACTGGCTCACGGCGATCGCCGCCGGCCGCGGCGTGGGCGCGTCCGTCGCCTCCACCGCCCAGATGCACGCGCACCGCGGCGTCACCTACCGCCCGCTGTCCGACGCCCCCCGCGTCCCCGTCCACCTGGCCTGGCGCAGCTCGTCCCCGCACCCGGCGGTCCGTCACCTGGTGTTGCTGGCCCGCTCGGTGGCCGCGTCCGGCTGAGCACTCCGGTCGCGACGCCGAGCGGCCGCGGCCACCAGACGCCGCCAGACGATGCGCAACCCCCGTACCGCCACGATCAGCAGCAGCACCGCGGCGACGCAGAGCGACGCGCCGAACGCGCCGGCGGAGCTGCCCCGCAGCAGGGAGACGACGAACGAGCCGAGGCCCTTGTCCGTCGCCGCGTCCACCGGGTCCACCGCGATCGCGGACACCAGCAGCTGGGCCACGAGGGCGGCGGCGAGCAGCACCGTGCCCGCCCGTGCCAGCAGACTCACGATGTCGGTCCGCCCGACGATCTCCCGCATGGCATCCGCCCTTCCCGCGTGGTCGGCGCCCATCCTGCCGGACGCCGTACGTCACCCGGCGTGCAGGCCCCCCGAGCCTCCCGCCCCACCGTCCGCCGAGCCCCCCGAGCCCCCCGAGCCTCCCGCCCCGCCTTCCGCCCGCCGCCCCTCTCCGAGCGCCTCCGCCAGCACTTCCGCCAGGTGCCGGGCCCGGCGGCCGGCGAGCTGGTCGAGCTGGGTGCGGCAGGAGAAGCCGTCCGCCAGGAGCTCGGCGCCGGCGGCGGCCGTGCGTACGGCGGGCAGCAGTTCGTCCTCCGCGCAGGCCACCGACACCTCGTAGTGGCCGCGTTCGAACCCGAAGTTGCCCGCGAGGCCGCAGCAGCCGCCGCTCAGCTCGCCCGTCAGACCGGCCCGCTCCCGCAGCCGGCGTTCCGCCCCGTCACCGAGCACGGCGTGCTGATGGCAGTGGGTCTGGCCCGCCACCGGCCGGTCGATCCGGGGCGGCCGCCAGTCCGGCGCGCACTCCTCCAGCGTCTGCGCGAAGGTCCGCACGGACGCCGCGAGCCGGTGCGCCCTCGGGTCGTCGCCCAGCAGCTCGGGCAGATCGGTCCTGAGGGTGGCGGCGCAGCTCGGCTCCAGTACGGCGACGGGGACGCCGAGTTCGAGCAGCGGCTCGACGACGTCGAGCGTGCGCCGCATGACCTCGCGTGCCAGGTCGAGCTGGCCCGTCGAGACATAGGTGAGCCCGCAGCAGACCCGCCCCGGCGGCACGGCGATCCCGACGCCCGCCGCTTCCATGACCCGTACGGCCGCCCGGCCGACGGACGGCGTGAGGTGGTCGGTGAACGTGTCGGGCCACAGCACGGCGCTGCGGCCCGCCTCCAGCACCTGCGCCCGGCCGCCCAGATGCCCGCGCAGCCAGCGGCGGAACGTCTCGGGCGCCAGCCGGGGCAGCTCCCGCTGCGGCGCGATGCCGCCGAGCCGCTTGGCGAGCGTGGCCAGCGGCCGCACCCGCGCGACGGCGTTGACGGCCCCCGCCCAGGGCGCGGCGGCGCGCAGCCACTGCGGAAGGCGTCCCATGGCGTAGTGGGCGGCGGGCCGGCGCCGGTCGGCGTAGTGGTGGTGCAGGAACTCGGCCTTGTACGTGGCCATGTCGACGCCGACGGGGCAGTCGCTCCGGCACCCCTTGCAGGACAGGCACAGGTCGAGCGCGTCGCGCACCTCGGCCGAGCGCCAGCCGTCGGTGACGATCTCGCCGGCGAGCATCTCGTGCAGCAGCCGCGCCCGGCCGCGGGTGGAGTGCTGTTCCTCGCCGGTCGCCCGGTACGAGGGGCACATCACGCCGCCGCCCGCCGCGGCGCTTTCCGTACGGCACTTGGCGACGCCCACGCAGCGGCGCACGGCGCCGGCGAAGTCGCCGCCGTCGTGCGGGTAGCCGAAGGCCACGTCGACGGGCTCGGCGGGCAGTACGGCGAAGCGCAGATTCGCGTCCAGCGGCTCCGGGCGGACCAGCATGCCCGGGTTCATGCCGCCCGCCGGATCCCACAGGTCCTTGAAGCGGCCGAAGAGGGCGACCAGTTCGTCCCCGTACATCTTCGGCAGCAGTTCGGCGCGGGCCTGCCCGTCGCCGTGCTCGCCGGACAGCGAGCCGCCGTGCGCGACGACGAGCGAGGCGACCTGCGCGGAGAAATCGCGGAAGCGGCGGACGCCGTCCGGTGTCAGCAGGTCGAAGTCGATGCGGACATGGATGCAGCCGTCCCCGAAGTGCCCGTACGGGGTGCCCCGCAGCCCGTGCTCGGCCAGCAGGGCACGGAAGTCGCGCAGATACCCGCCGAGGCGGGCGGGCGGCACGGCGCAGTCCTCCCAGCCGGGCCACGCCTCGCCGCCGTCGGGTGTCCGGGTCGCGGTGCCGGAGGCGTCCTCCCGGATCCGCCACAGGGCCCGCACGGCGGCCGGGTCACCGACGACCGTGCCGTCCAGCGCGTCGGCCGCCCGTACGATCCGCCGCGCCCGGTCCGTGGCCTCCGCGGCGGTGGCGCCGCCGGTCTCGACGAACAGCCAGGCCCGGCCGCGCGGCAGGCCGTGTCCGGCGGGCACCAGGTCCTCCGCCATGCCCTCGACGGTCAGCGGGCCGAGCGGCAGCAGACCGGCGGCCGCCTCGGCGGCGGCGCTCTCGTCGGCGTAGCCGAGGACGGCGAGCGCCCGGGCGGCCGGCGCGTCCACGAGCCGTACGGTCGCCTCCGTCAGGACGGCGAGCGTGCCCTCGCTGCCGCAGAAGGCGCGGGCGAGGTCGCCGCCCCGCTCCGGCAGCAGGGCGTCCAGCGCGTAGCCGGAGATACGGCGCGGCAGGCCGTCGGGATAGCCGGTGCGCAGCAGGGCGAGGTGGCGTTCGACGAGGTCGGCCAGGCCGGGCGGGCAGCCGCCGGGCTCCAGGCCCCGGGCGAGCCGGTGGCGGACGCCGGCGTAGGTGACGACCGACAGGTCGCGGACGTTGTCGGCCGTCGTCCCCCAGGCCACCGAGTGCGAGCCGCACGCGTTGTTGCCGATCATCCCGCCGAGGGTGCAGCGGCTGTGCGTCGACGGGTCGGGTCCGAAGACCAGGCCGTGGCCGCGTACGGCCCGCTGGAGCCGGTCCAGGACGACGCCGGGCTGCACCCGCGCGGTCCGGGTGTCCGGGTCGACGGCGAGGACCCGGTTCATGTGGCGGGTGAAGTCCAGGACGACGCCGGTGCCGGTGGCCTGTCCGGCGATGGAGGTGCCGCCGCCGCGCGGCACGACCGGGACGCCGTGCCGCCGGCACACGTCGAGGGCCGCGGCGACGTCGTCGGCGTCGCGGGGAGCGACGACGCCGACCGGGACGCGCCGGTAGTTGGAGGCGTCCATGGTCGTCAGGGCCCGGGCGGCGGCCGAGAAGTCGACGTCACCGCCGACGGCGGCCTTGAGCGCGTGGGCCAGTTCGCTCGTATCCCTGGTGTGTTCAACCATGCGACCCAGGATGACGGCTGCACCGGTCCCCGCACCGGCAGGAAACGTGCCACTCGCACACATTGTGTGCCGGGCCCGGGCCCCCGTGTCGGGAGAGAAGCGCCACGGCCATCCCCAACTGATCGTCAGCCCTCCTATAGTGTCGACGACTTCGCCGAAGAACGGCGGCTCCAGTTGCGCCCCCCGTCACCCCGGAAGGCAACACTCGATGACCGGCACCGCCAAGAACCGATGACCCGCGCCACTCCCCGGGCGACCCCCGGAAACGGCGTGGCCGAGCCCCGTCCGGCCGCCGCCGGCGCGCTGAAGATCGCCGTCGTCGGCGGTTTCGGCGCCGGCCGGTCCACGATGGTGCGCTCCGTCAGCGAGATACGTCCGCTGCACACGGAGGAGGCCATGAGCGCGGACTCCCTGGTGGACGACGCCTGCGCGCGGGTCCCCGCCAAGACGGCGACCACGGTCGCCCTCGACTTCGGCCGCATCACGATCGACGAACAGCGGGTGCTGTATCTCTTCGGGACACCGGGACAGGAACGTTTCCGCTTTCTGTGGGACCGCCTGCTCTCCGGCACCACCGGCGCGGTCGTCCTCGTCGACACCCGCGCGGTCACCGACGCCTGGTACGCGATCGACCGGCTCCAGCGGCACGGCACGCCGTTCATCGTCGCCGTCAACGACTTCGGCGGCCCGTTCCGCTCCGCGGACGAGATCCGCGACGCGCTGGGCCTGACGCCGGGGGTGCCACTGGTCGAGTTCGACGCGAGGGACCACTCGTCCAGCAAGTTCGTACTGATCGCGCTGGTGGACCATCTGGGCACGCTCGGGCCGGGCGGCTGCTCCTGACCAGGGGGCGGCCCGCCGTGCGCGGTGCCGGCATCCGGACCGCGGCGCTGTCTCAGCGGCCGGACCGTGTCCCCGTCCGGCGGCCGGGGCGGTATACGCTCCGGAACGTGGCTGATATCCAGATTCCCGCTGACATCAAGCCCGCCGACGGCCGTTTCGGCGCGGGCCCCTCCAAGGTGCGTACGGAGGCGCTCGACGCGCTGGCCGCCACCGGCACCTCTCTCCTCGGTACGTCGCACCGCCAGGCCCCGGTCAAGAACCTGGTCGGCGAGGTCCGCGACGGCGTGCGCGAGCTGTTCTCCCTCCCCGAGGGCTACGAGGTGATCCTGGGCAACGGCGGTTCCACCGCCTTCTGGGACGTGGCGACGCACGGCCTGATCGAGAACAAGTCCCAGCACCTGTCGTTCGGCGAGTTCTCCTCCAAGTTCGCCAAGGCCGCCAAGCAGGCGCCGTGGCTGGCCGAGCCGACCGTCGTCTCCTCGGACCCGGGCACCCACCCGGACCCGCGGGCGGAGGCGGGCGTCGACGTCTACGCCTTCACCCACAACGAGACCTCCACCGGCGTCGCCGCCCCGATCCAGCGGGTCGACGGCGCGGACGACGGCGCGCTGGTCCTGGTGGACGCCACCTCCGGCGCGGGCGGCCTGCCGGTCGACATCACGCAGACGGACGTCTACTACTTCGCCCCGCAGAAGTCCTTCGCCTCCGACGGCGGCCTGTGGATCGGCGTGTTCTCCCCCGCCGCCCTGGAGCGCGCCGCGCGCGTCCACGGCTCGGGCCGCCACGTCCCGGAGTTCTTCTCCCTCCCGACGGCGATCGACAACTCGCTGAAGAACCAGACGTACAACACCCCGGCGCTGGCGACCCTCTTCCTGCTGAACGACCAGCTGAAGTGGATCAACGGCCAGGGTGGCCTCGACTGGTCCGTGCGCCGCACCGCCACCTCCTCGCGCACCCTGTACGGCTGGGCCGAGGCGTCCAAGTACGCGACCCCGTTCGTCGTCGACCCGGCGAAGCGCTCGCAGGTCATCGGCACGATCGACTTCGCCGACGAGATCGACGCCGCGGCGGTCGCCAAGGCGCTGCGCGCCAACGGCATCGTCGACACCGAGCCGTACCGCAAGCTGGGCCGCAACCAGCTCCGCGTGGCGATGTTCCCGGCGATCGACCCGTCGGACGTCGAGGCCCTGACGGCCTGCGTCGACTACGTGATCGAGAAGCTGTAACCGTTCTCGGGACAAGGGGGCCCGGCGCCGCGCACTCGCGGAAGCCGGGCCCTTCCTCGTTCCCGCGGCCGCTCGGCCTCAGCCCATCTGCGCCCTGACATGGTCGATCACTTCGCCGAACTCCTTGCTGGGCGAGAAGTCCAGGTACTCGCAGTCCTCGAGCGCCTCGGGGACGTGCCCGGCCGGCCAGTAGAAGGCCTGACCCGCCTCGTAGATCTCGTCGCCGGAGGCGGTCCGCATCTTCAGCCGCCCGGAGAAGAGATATCCCCAGTGGGGGCACTGGCACATGTCACCCGGCAGTCCCTTCACCGCGTCCGTCATGTCCGTGCCCTTGGGGAAGCGGA
Source organism: Streptomyces sp. NPDC006294 (assembly GCF_042870895.1). Lineage (NCBI taxonomy): Bacteria > Bacillati > Actinomycetota > Actinomycetes > Kitasatosporales > Streptomycetaceae > Streptomyces > Streptomyces sp. NPDC006294. The sequence continues at coordinate 202,636 of NZ_JBIAHV010000003.1, read as the reverse complement.
CGAAGGCGGCGGTCATGTCGCCCCCGACCTCCGTCATCCGGAGCTCGACGCCACCGCCCTCGACGGCGACAGGCGTCTCCTCGCGTGTGGTTGCGGTCATCGTTCCTCCACGTCCGATCCGGTGCCGCGTCGTGTCGCACGACCCTCTCCCAGTCTCGACCCGGCCGGCCACGCGGTCGATCGCGCGCGCTGCGCCGCTGGTCAGCGCCCCGCACGCATGATCGCTCGATGGTGTGACGATCCGCCTTACGGACGGCTGGGCACCCGGCGTCCTACGATGATGTTCTCGATCGTCGACGGCGGCACGAAGACGCTGGAGATCATGGTGAGCGGGAAGGCCACCGCGTAGAGGCCGCCGGCCGCCTCCGTGCTGGGGACGAGCAGGCCGAACAGGATGCCGACCCAGATCAGGCAGAACCGCAGAAGCAGCAGCAGTCCGAACGCGGCCCCCGACGCCACGATCCCGGTGTCCGTGCGCCGGCCCATCGCGAAGGCGGTCGCGGCCAGGATCGTCAGCTGCGCGAACGGGCCGCGACGCGCCGCGGTCGACGCCTGCGGGGGCGAACCGGACGCTCCTTAGTTGCGACGCCTGCGCAGCGCCAGCACCAACAGCCCGGCGCCCCCCAGGACCAGCAGCCCGTACGTGGTGGCGCCGCCCTTCCCGTCACCCCCGGCGGCCTCTCCCCCACCCGAACCGCCGGGCTTCGCGCCCTCCTCGGCCCCGCCGTCGCTCCCGCCACCGCTCTCGACCGCCACCGGCTCGACGGAGCTGCGCTCCCCCTCCGTACCGAACAGCAGCGTCGTGCCGTCCGGCGTGTACGTCACCGACTCCGACTGCGGCTGGATCGGCCCGCGCACCCGGTGGTCGGCACCGAGGCGGCCGTCCTCCCAGGCGTACCCGCGGGCGCTGAAGTACGAGCGGAGCACGAGCTCCTCGCCGTCCGGCGAGAAGGCGCCGTCGGTCACCCAGGGCACCTCCCCGATCCGCCGGAAGAGGTTGGTCTGCCCCGTCCTCAGCGTGGCCGGTCCCTCGTAGAGGCCGCCGCCGTCCTCGTTCTTCGACGCGATGTAGACCCGCCCGGTCTTCGGATGCACCATCAGCGCCTCGGCGTTGCGCGCCCCGTCGGCGTACTTCACGTCGAACTGCGTGGCGTCCACGGTCTGGTCGCGCAGTTGCTTCGGCTCGGGGAAGCGGTAGATCCAGACGTGGTCCCAGCTCCCGTCGAGGTTGTCGCCGATGTCGCCGACGTAGACGGCGCCGTCGGGCCCCACGGAGATCGCCTCCATGTCCCTGGGCTGCCCGACGCCCCGGAGAGTGATCGTCGCCACCGTCTCGCCCGTCTTCGAGTCGACGGCGAAGACCCGCGGCTGGTCCTGGTCGTTGTGGGTCCAGTAGATCCCCGGGTGCGCCCGGCTCGCGGCGAGACCGCTGGACTCGGTGATCCGCGGGTCCTTGATCGTGAACCCGGAGTGCTCTTCGGCGGCCGCGGGCACGGCGGCGGCCAGCACGAGGACGGCCGCGAGGCCGGTGACGTACGGAAGCGAACGCATGCCCCAAGCCTGCCACCTCGGGCGACCGGCCTGTACGGGAGTGCCCTGGGGTGGCCGGCCCCTACGGGCGCTCGGCGGTGACCAGCCAGGCGACGCTGCGGAGCCGTACCGCACCGTCCCGCTCGTACCCGCGCAGGATGTCCGCCAGCGCACGCCGGGCGCGCTCGCCCGTCGCCTCGTCGACCTGACTCAGCAGATGGCGGCCGGGCCCGGACCCCATGAGGAACGCGGTGGCGTCCTCCGCGTCCCGCCCCCACCTGCCGTACGCCTCCGCCCGCTCGATCCCGATGTGGGTGAACCCGCCCGCCGTCAGGACCTCGCGGACCCGGTCCGGGTCGGCGAGGGAGAACATGCCGGGGCCGTCGGCGGCGCCGAAGCCGCCCAGCGGAAGCAGGTCGCGCAGGCCGGACAGCGCCTGGATCCACTCGTTGCCCCCGCCGTCCGCCGCGACGACGAACGCCGCCCGGCCGCCGGCGCGCAGGCCGCTGCCGATGTTGGTGAACGCGGCCTCCGGGTCGCCGAAGAACATCACGCCGAAGCGGCTGAGCACGACGTCGAAGTCGCGCCCCGCCAGCGGGTGGACCTGGGCGTCGCCGTGCTCGAAGGTGACGTTCCCGATGCCCTCGGCGTGCGCGGTCGCCCGAGCGCGTTCGAGCATCGGGCGGGACAGGTCCACGCCGGTGGCGCGGCCCTCCGGTGCGCGGCGGGCGGCGAGCCGGGTGGTGGCGCCGGCGCCGCAGCCGATGTCGAGGACCGCGTCCGCGGGGCGGATGGCGGCGGCGGTGAGGAGGACGTCGTTGAAGCCTTCGTTGATGGCGTCCCAGCGGTCCTGGTTACGGGCCCAGTGGGTGCCTTCGTAGCCGTTCCACGCCTGCTCCTGCTCGGTGTTCACGATGTGGGCCATGGCGGTGCCTCCGGACGCGACAGTTAGAATGGGCGTATGCCCAAACAGTATGGGCGATTGCCCATACTGTCCACCGCGACACAGTCCGTCCCGCGTCTCAGCAGCCCGGAAGGTCCAGAATGTCACCCCGTGGAGTAGCCGTCCCCGATGCCCGCGAGCGCCTCTTCGCGGCGGCCGAACGAGTCGTGGCCCGCGGCGGCCCCGGCGCCGTGACCAGCAGGGCCGTCACCGACGAGGCGGACTGCTCGAAGGGCCTGCTGCACGCCCACTTCCCGGGCGGGCTGGACGAGTTCGTCGCGGAGCTCGTCCTGGACCGGTTCGCCCGTACGGCCGCGCTGGCGGCGGAGCTCCCCGGCCGGGCGGGCCGGGACACGGTCACCGGCAACCTGATGGCCGTCGCCTCCGTCCTGCTCGACTCCACCGGCCCGGCCGTCTCCGCCCTGGCCCTCACCCGGCCCGGCGCCGCGCTCCGCTTCCGCGACGCGATGGTCGCCGGAGCGCCGGGATTCGCCGCCGTGCAGGAGTCGGTCGTCGCCTACCTGCGCGCCGAGCAGGACACCGGCCGGGTCGCCGTCGACCTGGACGCGGAGGCCGTCGCGCTCGCGCTCGTCGGCACGGTCCACCATCTGCTGATGACGACGTGGTCCTCGGCCGCACCGCATCCGCGCGAGCAGGTCCGGCGGCTGATCCCGGCGCTGACCGGTACCGAGGGGTCCTGACCTGCCCGCCCCCAGTGGCCGGACTCACATCGCCGACAGGTGCCGGGCCGGCAGCGGATTCGGTCATGATTGCGGCCATGCGCTTTCTGTTCGTCGGCGATTCCATGACCATCGGGAGCGCCGGCGAACACAGCTGGCGCTACCGCATGTGGCAGCACCTCGTCTCCACCGGCGTGCCCTTCGAGATCGTCGGCCCGCGCCGTGAGCTGTACGACATCGCCGCGAACGCCCCCGTGTCCCACGCCTACGCCGACCCGGACTTCCCGGCGGACGCCCGCCGGCACCTCGCCGGCTGGGGCGAGGGCTGGCTGCACATGGCACCCGTGATCCGCGAGACGGTCGCCGCGGAACGGGCCGACGTCCTGCTGGTCTCGCTCGGGCTGATAGACCTCGGCTTCTACACGAACAGCGACCAGACCGCGGCGAACGCCCGTACCTTCATCGCCGAGGCCCGCCTCGCCAACCCGCGCGTCCGGATGGTCCTGCTCCCGGTCATCCCGAACATCCGCGCCGAGTCCGACGCGCCGTTCGCCGCCGAGTGCGCCCGCTTCAACGTGCTCCTCGCCAAGACGGTCGCCGACCTGGACACCCCCGCGTCCCCGATCCTGCTCGCCTCGCACCCGCCGTCGTACGACATCCACACCGACACCTACGACGGCACCCACCCCGGCCCGACGGGCGAAACGAAACTGGCGGCCGCCTTCGCGACGGCGATGCACCAGGCGTGGGGGCTGGGCGGGGTGTACGCCGCCGTCTGACGGACCGGGGCCACCTGCCGGACGGGGGTCCGTTCTCACCGCCCGGGGCCTGAACCCGGCGCTCCGCCTCCGGTCAGGCGCCCCACAGCCAGGAGCCTCGGGCAGCCGATGTGACGAGTTCGCCCAGGACGAAGGCGACCGGGACCGGCACCAGCAGGAAGACGCCGGCACGGACCAGGGACGGCGCGACGATCGAGGTCACGTCGTGGGGCGAGGTCGTCGTGAGGAAGTCACGCCAGCGCAGGATGTCCCCCGGGCCGCAGGCCCAGAAGAACAGCCCGGTCAACAGGCAGACCGCGCCGGTCAGCAGCCCCAGAAAGGTGGTCGCTTCCAGGAGGTCGACACGGTCGTCGTGCTCCTGGAATGTGAACGCGGCGACGGCCACGCAGACCGCCGCCCCCGCTCCGTACGCCGCCCCGCGCGCCACGACCCCGCCCAGCCGCAGCCGCGGCTCGAGTACGCCGTCCTCGCCTCTGCTCACACTGCCCATGGCCACCCCCGTGTCACCGCCGAACGGTAGCAACGCGGGCCCGGCCCCCGGCCACGGTCGGCGAACGGCGGGCTATCCCACCCTCCCCAGGACGCCGAGCACCGCCTGGGTGACCACGTCCGGTCGGCTGCTGTGGATGTGGTGGTCCGCCGCCGGGACCACGGCGTGGTCGCCGGCCGGTGCGGACAGGGCGACGGACTTCTGCAGATCGGTCCAGCGGCGGCGCATGCCGTCCGGCATGCCCCGGCTCGCGCTCAGGACCGTCACGGGTACGTCCGGCAGGCTCGACGCGGCGCGGCGGCGGCGGATCTCGGGAGCCGCCTCGGTGATCATCCGGTACTCGGCGGCGGCGGAGCGGACCTGCTGTCTGCCACCGGAGGACGCCAGCCACGCGGCGGCCATCAGCTCCCGTACGCGCGGGTCGTCCGTCGTGCGGGCCGCCTCGCGCGCGGCGCGCCGGTGCCGGGAGCGGCCGGTGAGGCGGAGAGCCGTACGGGCCGCGAGCCGGCGCGCCTGCATCCCTTCGGCGACCCGGCCGAGCCACGGCTGGAAGTCCTCGTGCGCCGGGTCCAGCAGCACCATGCCCGCCACCAGGTCCGGTTCGGCCCATGCCACGAGCTGGGCGAGCAGACCACCCCAGCTGTTGCCGACCAGTACGCACGGCCCGTCGCCGACCCGGGCCAGCAGCGCGGTCAGGTCCTCGACGGCCGAGTCGAGTGTGAGCCGGTGGACCGGGTCGCTCCCGCCGAGCCCCGCCCGGTCGTACGCGATCACCCTCGTGCAGCGGGCGATCGGTGACAGGACCGGCGCCCATGTCAGCGACGGCGTACCGCTCGCCGCGTCGAGCACGACGGTCGGCCCGCCCTTGCCCGCCTCGATCCAGCGCAACGTCCGCCCGTAGCGGTCCAGTTCGCCTCGTAACGCGCCACCGGGCACCAGTGCCCCGACAGCCTCCGCAACCGCGTCGTCCACGACTTCCCCTCCAGCAGATCAGCGCCCGGCGCTTGCGCCAACGAATCTGCGAGGTGATCGGTTCCGTATCGGCGCGGCCCTTTGGATCCCGGGCCGGGCCGGTGCGGTGGAGAGGCGCGTCAGCCGGTGAGCAGGTCCGGGTTGTCGGCCAGGGCGGCCAGGTGTGCGCGCGGGTCGGCGATGAGCCTGCGGGTCGAGAGGTCGAGCATGCCCGCCACTCCGGAGACCTCCGCGGCGACCGTGCCGTCGTCCTTGACGATCTGCTGCTCGACCGTGAAGGTCTTGCCCTCCCCATAGACGAACCGGCAGGTCACCCGCACCGCGTCGCCGCCGCGCAGCTCGCGCAGGAACTTGACCGTCGTCTCGAGCGCGACCGGGCCCACCCCGCTGGCGAGCAGCTTCTCCTGCGGCAGACCGGCGGCGCGCAGCAGTTCCCAGCGCGCGTGCTCGGCGTACTGGAGATAGACGGCCTGGTTCAGATGGCCCTGCGTGTCGAGCTCGTAGCCCCGCACGGTCACGTCGGCGAAGAAAGTCATGCCCACGGCAACGTCAGGGTGCTGTCCGGCATTCCCGCCGGGGAACGGCCGCCGGTTCCGGCTTTCCGGGGGAACGGCCGCCGGTTCCGGCTTTTCGGACGGCGACGACGGGGCACTCGTGGTGGCGTCGGATGCATGCACATTCCCGCGAGGGGAGGACTCATGGCCGGAGAGCTGCGAGCCAAGGACATCATGACCAGCGGCGTCCAGTGCGTGGGCGCGCATCAGTCGCTCCACGAGGCGGCCAAGATGATGCGGGACCTGGAGGTGGGCGCGCTGCCCATCTGCGGCGACAACAACAGGCTCACGGGCCTGGTCACCGACCGGGACATCGTCATCACCTGCTGCGCCGAAGGGGTCAACCCGGCGGAGGTCCAGGCGGGTTCGCTGGGCGGCGAGCTGCACTGGATCGACGCGGAGGCGGACGCCTCCGAGGTCCTGGAGACCATGGAGAACCACCACATCAAGCGCCTGCCGGTGATCGACGTGGCCGGCGGCCACCGCCTGGTGGGCATGATCACCGAGGCGAACGTCGCCAAGAACCTCAGCGACCAGCAGATCGCGGAGTTCGCGACCCGCGTGTACGCGGAGGCGTGACACCACCCGCGTACTGCGCCGACTCGTACGACACGCGTCACCGCGCCCCACCCGAAGGGGCGCGGTGACGCGCCTGCGTGCCGCTGGTGCCGCGACCGGGCAAGAGGTTGCCGGGAGGGGCACTGGCTCGACGACGTCGCCGCCGCGTCGAGGAGGATCGCCGCGAGGGCCTCGGGCGCTGCCCGGCGGGCGCTCCCCGCTTCTCCGCGAGACCCGACAGCGTCAACGCGTGCGCCCCGTGGCCCGCCGCACGCAGTTTCGGCACCACGTCGTCCCACGCCCACGCTCCGAGCCACGCCCCTGCCACCAGCACGAATTCCGCCATGTCGAAAACGTAGGTTCCGTCCTCCCTCAGAGGCCGGCGCGCGTCAGGCGGTTGGCGAGCGTCGACATCGTGTACGCACCGATGCCCATGACGACCTCCAGCGCGTTCTGCGAGGTGAAACCGTGCGTGAGGAAGGCACGCAGTTCCGCGTCGCCGACGGCGCCGGACGTACGGAACACCTCCAGGGTGAACTGCCGTACCGCTTCCAGTCGTTCGTCGTGAAGCGCACGCTGCTCGCGGAGCGCGGTGATCAACTCGTCGGTCGCGCCGAGCGCGCGCAGTTTGCCGGTGTGCATGGCCACGCACACATGGCACTCGTTGCGGGTGGCGACCGTCATCACGACCACCTCCCGGGCCACCGGGTCGAGCGTCGTCGCCTCGAAGGCGGCGCTCAGTCTGAGGAACCCGTCGAGCAGGTGCGGGGAGGTGGCCAGCCTGGCGACGGCGGGAGGCAGATGCCCGAGCCGCTCGACGGTCGACGCCATGGCGCGGCGGGAGGCGGGCGGCGCCGACTCCAGGGTGTGTTCGGTGAACATGGGGCGGCTCCTACAATGGACAACATGGTTGACGAACCCGACGCCGAAAACGTAAACCAGGTTGTCGAATCCCGCAAGGTACTTCCGGGCGAGCCGAACGATGCCGACGACGCGCCCGGATACGAACTGCCCCTGCTCCTCTTCGCCGGGTTCCGCTCGCTCATCGACCGACTGCACGCCGAACTCGCCCGCCAGGGCCACCCCGACGTCCGCCCCGCCCACGGCTTCGCCCTGCAGGCGATCGGCACGGACGGCGCCACCGCCAGCGACCTCGGCCGCCGCCTCGGCGTCTCCAAGCAGGCCGCCGGCAAGACCGCCGACCGCCTGCTCTCCCTCGGTTACGCGGAGCGCGCGGACGACCCGGCCGACGCCCGCCGCAAGCTGATCCGCCTCACCCCGCACGGCCTGGACGCCCTGACCCGCTCGGCGGCGATCTTCGACTCGCTCCGCACGGAATGGGCCCGGGCGATCGGCCCCGACCGCCTGCGCGACCTCGAATCCGCCCTGCGCGCGGTCACCCCCCCGGAGAGCTTCCGCCTGGACGCGGCAGGCTGGCTGGGCGGCACGTGACGCCGTTCCGGCGCCGCGACCGGCGACCTGGACGGCGACCGCACCGCCGACGACGTACACACAACCGTCTTGGCATGTTCACCCCACCTCCCCGTCGCGCTGGAATGCTTTTCGATGTCCTCATCGAACGCCACCCGCGCGCCCGGCAGTTCGCCTGCCGATCCCCTGGGGACGCGGGTGCGCCCGGAAGCAGGGAACCCCCACATGCTTCGACTCCGCACGCCCGCCCCCAGGTCCGTGCTGCTCGGCTTGGCCGCCGGCCTGGCCCTGACCTGCGTGGCGACCACAGCCCCCGCCGCCACCACCGAGACCGCGGCGAATCGTTCCGCCGCCACCCACGAGGCTCCGGCGAATCGTTCCGCCGCCGCCCTGGACGACACCTACTACCAGGGCGCGCTCGGCAAGACCGGCCCGGCGCTCAAGGACGCACTGCACACGATCATCAGCGACCAGTCCAAGCTGAGCTACTCCCAGGTCTGGGACGCCCTCAGGAACACGGACGAGGACCCGAACAACTCCTCCAACGTCATACTCATCTACGCGGGTCGATCCCAGAGCAAGACCAGCAACGGGGGCGACGTCGGCGACTGGAACCGCGAGCACGTCTGGGCCAAGTCCCACGGCGACTTCGGCACCTCGACCGGCCCCGGCACCGACATCCACCACCTCCGCCCGTCCGACGTACGGGTCAACTCCATACGCGGCAACAAGGACTTCGACAACGGCGGCAGCTCGGTCTCCGGCGCTCCCGGCAACTACACCGACTCCGACTCCTTCGAGCCCCGCGACGCGGTCAAGGGCGATGTCGCCCGCATGATCCTCTACATGGCCGTGCGCTACGAGGGCAACGACGGCTGGGCCGACCTCGAACCGAACGACCGCGTGAGCAACGGCTCCCAGCCCTACATCGGCCGGCTGTCCGTACTCAAGCAGTGGAACGAGCAGGACCCGCCGGACGCCTTCGAGCAGCGCCGCAACCAGGTCATCCACGACCGGTACCAGCACAACCGGAACCCGTTCATCGACCACCCGGAGTGGGTCGAGGCCATCTGGTAGGCCGCGACGGCGCTCGTGCCTCCCGCGGCCGCCCGCCGCGGGAGCACACGCCCCGCCCCACCGAATGCCCTTGCTTCGAGCGGACTCGAAGGCGTTGGCTATGGCCTCATGAAGTACACGCAGCTCGGACGCACGGGACTCAAGGTCAGCCGCATCGTCCTCGGGACGATGAACTTCGGACCTCAGACCGACGAGGCCGAGAGCCACACCATCATGAACGCCGCGCTCGACGCGGGCATCAACTTCTTCGACACCGCCAACGTCTACGGCTGGGGCGAGAACAAGGGCCGCACCGAGGAGATCATCGGCTCCTGGTTCGCCGGCGACCCGGCCCGCCGCGACAAGGTCGTCCTCGCGACGAAGCTCTACGGCAACATGGCCGGCGACGGGGACCCGTGGCCCAACCACGACCGCCTCTCCGCCCTCAACATCCGCCGCGCGGTGGACGCGTCGCTGAAGCGGCTGCAGACCGACTACATCGACCTGTACCAGTTCCACCACATCGACCGCCGCACTCCCTTCGAGGAGATCTGGCAGGCGATGGACGTCCTGATCCAGCAGGGCAAGATCCTCTACGCGGGCTCCTCCAACTTCCCCGGCTGGGGCATCGCCAAGGCCAACGAGACGGCACGCCGCCTCGGCTCGTACGGACTGGTCAGCGAGCAGTGCCTCTACAACCTGGCCGAGCGCCGCGCGGAGATGGAGGTCATCCCCGCCGCGCAGGACTACGGCCTCGGGGTCATCCCGTGGTCGCCGCTGCACGGCGGTCTGCTCGGCGGCGTGATCAAGAAGGAGAACGAGGGCAGGCGTCGGGCGTCAGGACGCTCCGCCGACGCGCTCGCCAACAGCTCCGTCCGCGAGCAGGTGCAGGCGTACGAGGACCTGCTCGACAAGCACGGTCTCGAGCCGGGCGAGGCGGCGCTGGCGTGGCTGCTGACGCGTCCGGGCGTCACCGGCCCGATCGTCGGCCCGCGCACGGCGGACCAGCTCGCGTCCGCGCTGCGGGCGGTCGAGCTGGAGCTCTCCGAGGAGGTGCTCACGGGCCTGGACGAGATCTTCCCGGGACCCGGCCCCTCGCCGGAGGCCTTCGCCTGGTGACGTCCGCCGTGACGTCCGCCGTGACGTCCGCGGTGACGTCCGCGGTGACGTCCGCGGTGATGTAGGAAGTGACGCTGCGGTGGCGGTCGCGGGGGCTACTGGCCCAGCGCGGCCGCCACCGCGACGATCACGAACATGAGCACCAGCGCGCCGGCCATGATCTGATTTCTTGTCTTGGTCTTCACCCGACGAGGTTAACCCGCGCCGCCGAGCGGCCAGGAACCGGCCACTTCGTACCGCGGCTGTTCGCCCGGCACGCCGCTGACCGGCAGATTGCTGCGGACGAGCGCGAGCTCCCCCACCTGCCAGGGCGTGCCCTCGAAGGCGCCCAGCGCGTCCACGTACGGGCGCAGGTCGGTGGCGGGCTCGCGGGTACGGGCGAGAGTGAGGTGCGCCTGGTAGCGGCGGTGCTCCTCCATCCCGACGCCGGCGCGCCGGGCGGCGGCGTCCGCGCGCTCGGCCAGCAGCCGCATCGTCTCGATCCCGCCCGCCGCCCCGACCCACAGCGCACGACGCCCGAACCGCCCGCCCTGGTGCAGCCGCAACCCGAACGGCGCGGTCCGATGCGCGGCGCGCCCCAGCCGCGCGAAGAGGTCGGGCACGACCTCGTCGCCGACCTCGCCCATGAACGCGAGCGTGAAGTGCCATCCGTCGTGACCGGTCCACCGCAGGGTGTCGGCGTCGGGGAGCCGCTTCAGGGCCGCGACCTGGGTGGCGAGTTCGTCGACGGCCGCGGGTGGGGGCAGTACGGCGGCGAAGAGTCTCATACCCCTCAGTCTGCCGGTCCGCCCCCCGCTGCGCGGGCATGTTCCCCTACCCGCCCCTTCCCGAACCGGGCTCTGCCCGGACCCGCGCCTCAAACGCCGGCGGGGCTGATTTCGCGGAGCGATCCAGCCCGTCCGGGGCGGGGTGGGGAACATGCCCGCCGCAGGCGCCACCCGCACCCGCGGAGCCCTACGCCGCCGTCACCAACCGCTCCCGCTCCACGAACCGCACCCGCGGATGCCCCCCGTGCCACCCCACCGACAGCCGCAGCCCGCCGACCCGCGCCAGCATCACGCCGACGCCGGCCGCCGCGACCGCGGCCACCGCGCCGCCCGCCGCGAAGCCGACGCGCGCGCCGTACGTGTCCGTGACCCAGCCGACGAGCGGCGCGCCCACCGGCGTGCCGCCGGTGAAGACCATCATGAACAGGCTCATGACGCGGCCCCGCATCAGCGGGTCCGTCGCCATCTGGATGCTGGAGTTGGCCGTGACGTTGACCGTCAGGCCGAACATGCCGATCGGGACCATCATCACCGCGAAGATCCAGAAGGTCGGCGCGAAGGCCGTCACGATCTCCAGCACTCCGAAGAGCACCGCCGCGCCGACGAGCAGCCGCAGCCGCGACGTGCCGCGCCGGGCGGCGAGCAGGGCGCCGGCCAGGGAGCCGGCCGCCATCAAGGTGTTGAGCAGGCCGTACGTACCCGCGTCGCCGTGGAAGACGTCGTCGACGAACGCGGAGAGCCAGATCGGGAAGTTGAAGCCGAACGTGCCGATGAAGCCGACGAGGACGATCGGCCAGATCAGCTCGGGCCGGCCCGCGACGTAGCGCAGACCCTCGCGCAGCTGCCCCTTCCCCCGCGGGGCGCGCTCGACCTTGTAGAGCTCGCCGGCGCGCATCATCAGCAGCCCGGCGATGGGCGCGAGGAACGACAGGCCGTTGAGCAGGAACGCGTACCCGCTGCCGACCGCGGTGATCAGCACACCCGCGACCGCCGGTCCGACGAGCCGCGCGGACTGGAAGTTCGCGGAGTTCAGCGAGACGGCGTTGCGCAGCTGCTCGGGGCCGACCATCTCGGCGACGAACGACTGCCGGGCCGGGTTGTCCACGACGGTGACGAGGCCGAGCAGGAACGCCGTCAGGTAGACGTGCCAGACCTGGACGTGTCCGCTGAGCGTGAGCACGGCGAGCGCCAGGCCGGTGAGGCCCATCGCGCACTGGGTGGCGAGCAGCAGCCGCCGCTTGGGCAGCCGGTCCGCGAGCACCCCGCCGTACAGGCCGAAGAGAAGCATGGGGAGGAACTGCAGCGCGATGGTGATGCCGACTGCGGACGCTGATCCGGTCAGGCTGAGCACCAGCCAGTCCTGGGCGATGCGCTGCATCCAGGTGCCGGTGTTGGAAACGACCTGTCCTGTCGCGAAGAGCCGGTAGTTACGGATCCTCAGCGAGCTGAACATGCTCTGCTTACGGGCAGGTCGGGCGGACAGGGTGTCGGGGTCGGTCGGTGCGGGGGCGGAGTCTGCTCCGGATCCCGTACTCAAAAGGGTTCGCCTCCTCGGCGTCGGCGGTCATGGCAGATGCGCGAGCTTCTCCAGGACGGGGGCGGCCGCGCGCAGCTTCGCCCACTCCTCATCGTCCAGACCCTCGGCGAGCGTGGCCAGCCAGGCGTTCCGCTTGCGGCGGGAGTCCTCGAGCATGGTCTCGGCCCGTTCGGTCTGGGTGACCACCTTCTGCCGGCGGTCGTCCGGGTGCGGCTCGAGCCGGACCAGTCCCTTGGCCTCGAGCAACGCGACGATCCTGGTCATCGACGGCGGCTGCACATGCTCCTTGCGGGCCAGCTCGCCGGGTGTGGCGGTGCCGCAGCGCGCGAGGGTGCCGAGCACCGACATCTCGGTCGGGCTCAGCGTCTCGTCGACGCGCTGATGCTTCAGACGGCGGCCCAGCCGCATGACGGCCGAGCGCAGGGAGTTCACGGCGGCGACATCTGCGGCGTCAGTACCGTGGGACAGGTCAGGCATGTTCATTAGCGTAACTCATTAGCCGACCTAAATATAGCCGGTTACGGGGAAGATGCAGGTGTCACCCATACGAGTGAGACGCATCCCGAAAGTGACGCCTGCGCGGCCGAAGTACGACGACCCTGAGCGCATGGGATCGACAGTGCTCAGCCTGCGGATGGACGGTGAGTTGCTCGACCGGATCCGGCAGCATGCGGCGAAACGGCAGATGAGCGTCCAGGACTATGTGGTCCGGACGCTCATTCGCGACGACTTCGACGAGCGCTTCAAGGCGGCCGTCGACGAGACGGAGAAGTTCTACGGCGTGACCTGACGACGCCGCCGGTGCCGACGACGCCCGCCCAGGACGCCGCGGCCGGCTACGTGAGGCCCAGCGCCGGCATCGCGTAGTAGAAGACGAACACCGCCGACACGGCGTACATCGCGGCGGGCACCTCGCGCCCGCGCCCCGCCGCGAGCCGCAGCGCGCTGAAGGTGATGAACCCGATGCCGATGCCGTGGGTGATCGAGTACGTGAACGGCATCATCACCAGCGCCAGGAACGCGGGCGCGGCGATCGTGTAGTCGCTCCAGTCGATGTCCTTGATCGACCCGGCCAGGATCAGGAAGCCGACCGCCACCAGGGCGGGCGTCGCCGCCTGGGAGGGGACCATCGTGGCGAGCGGCGTGAGGAACAGCGCCAGCGAGAACAGTCCGCCCGTGACCACCGACGACAGGCCGGTACGGGCGCCCTCGCCGACACCTGCCGTGGACTCCACGAAGCAGGTGTTGGCGGAGCAGGAGGCGGCGCCGCCCGCGGCGACGGCGAGGCCGTCCACGACGAGCACCTTGTTGATGCCCGGGTAGTCGCCGTCCTTGTCCATCAGCTTCGCCTCGTCGCCGACGGCGAGGATCGTGCCCATCGCGTCGAAGAAGCAGGACAACAGCACGGTGAAGACGAACAGGACGCCGGTCAGCAGGCCGACCTTCTGGAAGCCGCCGAAGAGGCTGACCTCGAAGAGCAGCCCGAAGTCCGGGGAGGACACCGGGTTGCCGGGCCACTCGGGCGTGGTCAGGCCCCAGGACTCGACGTCGGCGACGGCGTGGACGACCATCGCCAGGACCGTCATCACGACGATCGAGATGAGGATCGCGCCCGGCACCTTGCGGATGATCAGCGCGAGGGTGAGCAGCGTGCCGAGGGCGAAGATCAGGACCGGCCAGCCGAGCAGATGACCACCGGTGCCGAGCTGGAGCGGGACGGTGGTGTGGGCGGCGTCGGGGATACGGGTGACGAAGCCGGAGTCCACCAGGCCGATGAGCATGATGAACAGGCCGATACCGATCGCGATGGCCTTGCGCAGGCCGAGCGGCACGGCGTTCATCACGCGCTCGCGCAGTCCGGTGGCCACCAGCAGCACCACCACGGCGCCGGCGATGACCACCATGCCCATGGCGTCCGCCCAGGCCATCTGCGGCGCGAGCTGGAGCGCGACGACCGTGTTCACGCCGAGGCCGGCCGCGAGCGCGATCGGGACGTTGCCGATGACGCCCATCAGCAGCGTGGAGAAGGCCGCCGTCAGCACGGTGGCCGTGACGAGCTGGCCGCCGTCGAGCTGGTGCCCGTACATGTCCTTGGCGCTGCCGAGAATGATCGGATTCAGGACAAGGATGTACGCCATCGCGAAGAAGGTGGCGAAGCCGCCCCTGACCTCGCGGACGGCCGTGGAGCCGCGCTCCGAGATCTTGAAGAAGCGGTCCAGGCCGCCGGTGGTCTGCGGGGGCGTGGGCGGCAGGCCGGGGGCATCGACCTTGGGGGTGGCCGTGGGGGACATGCGGATGACCTCGTGAGGGGATGTGGAGTGGCCGGCTCTTAGAGGTTCATACGAACGAAACCGGTCGGACGCAAACCTGTTCAGTATGAACATATAAGGGGAAGATTGGTATCTCCGCGCGTAGACCCTTGCGGTGAAGCCTTCGACGCCGCCCCGCGAGAGCCGCCCGGACCCGGACCTACACTGTGCCCATGGCGAAGTGGATCCCACGGCACGAGGCACCCGAACCCCTTGAGGGGCCGATCGTCGCCACCGTCACCGGCGGCACGATCCTCTGGTTCGTGATGTTCCTCGTCCAGGTCCCCTTCTACAGCTGGTTCGCCGACCGCGACCTGACGTGGTGGGTGTGGACCTGCCTGGCCGGCGCGGGTCTCGGGCTCATCGGCATCTGGTACGTACGGGGACGCGACGCGGCGCTCAAGCGCGCGGCGGCCGAAAAGGCGTCGTCCGGGGACGCCGGGCCGGACCGGCAGGAGCCGGGCGCGACGCCCGCCGGAGCGGCCTCCCCCGGCCTGATCCTCCGCCGCTTCGGGCGGTGGTCCGGCACACGCCGCCGTAACGTCGAACCATGACCCAGCGGGCGGACACAGCCGACGGACCGGAGCGCGACCCCCTCGTGAACCACGGCGCCGGCCGCCGGCCCACCGGCCTGACCTCCGCCGAGGTCGCGGAACGGGTCGCACGCGGCGAGGTCAACGACGTACCCGTACGCAGCTCCCGCTCCGCCGTCGACATCGTCCGCGCCAACGTCCTCACCCGCTTCAACGCCATCATCGGCGTGCTGTGGGTGATCATGTTCTTCGTCGCGCCGGTCCAGGACAGCCTCTTCGGCTTCGTGATCATCGCCAACACCGGCATCGGCATCGTCCAGGAGCTGCGCGCGAAGAAGACGCTCGACTCCCTCGCGGTCATCGGCGAGGCGAAGCCGAGAGTGCGGCGGGACGGCGTCGCCACCGCGATCAGCACCTCCGAGATCGTCCTCGGCGACCTCGTCGAACTCGGCCCCGGCGACAAGGTCGTCGTCGACGGCGAGATCGCGGAGGCGGACAGCCTCGAGGTCGACGAGTCGCTGCTGACCGGCGAGGCCGACCCCGTCCTCAAGCAGCCCGGCGACCCGGTGATGTCCGGGAGTTTCGTGGTCGCGGGCGGCGGCGCCTTCACCACGACGAAGGTCGGCCGCGAGGCGTACGCGGCGCAGCTCGCGGAGGAGGCGTCCCGTTTCACGCTCGTCCACTCCGAGCTGCGCTCCGGGATCTCCACGATCCTCAAGTACGTGACCTGGATGATGGTTCCGACCGCGACCGGCCTGATCATCAGCCAGCTCGTCGCCAAGGACAACAACTTCAAGGACTCGGTCGCGCGGACCGTCGGCGGCATCGTGCCGATGATTCCCGAGGGGCTGGTCCTGCTCACCTCGGTCGCCTTCGCGATCGGCGTGATCCGCCTCGGCCGCAGGCAGTGTCTGGTGCAGGAGCTGCCCGCCATCGAGGGCCTCGCCCGCGTCGACGTCGTCTGCCTCGACAAGACCGGCACGCTCACCGAGGGCGGTATGGACGCCACCGAGCTGCGGCTGCTGAACGGGGCGGACGAGCAGCACGTACGGGCGGTCCTGGGCGCGCTCGGCGCGTCCGACCCGCGGCCGAACGCCTCGCTCCAGGCCGTCGTCACCGCCTATCCGGACGGCGGCGGCCACCGCTGCACCGCCGCTCTCCCCTTCTCCTCCGCCCGCAAGTACAGCGGCGCGACCCTCGCGGACGGCGACGGCAGGCGTACGACGTGGCTGCTCGGCGCACCCGATGTGCTGCTGCCCGCGGGGAACCCGTCGCTCGCGGAGGTCGACGAGCTGAACCGGCAGGGGCTGCGGGTGCTGCTCCTCGCACGGGCCGAGGGCTCGCTCGACGCGCCCGCCGGGAAGACGGCGGCCGCCCTGGTCGTCCTCGAACAGCGGCTGCGCCCGGACGCGGCCGACACCCTGCGCTACTTCGCCGACCAGGACGTCGCCGCGAAGGTCCTCTCGGGCGACAACGCGGTCGCCGTCGGCGCGGTCGCGGCCAAGCTCGGTCTGCCGGGCGCCGGCTCGACGCTCGACGCGCGCGGGCTGCCGGCCGAGCGCGAGGCGATGGGCGCGGAGCTGGACGGGGCCGCGGTCTTCGGCCGTGTCAGTCCGCAGCAGAAGCGCGACATGGTCGGCGCGCTCCAGTCCCGCGGCCACACGGTGGCGATGACCGGCGACGGCGTCAACGACGTCCTGGCGCTGAAGGACGCGGACATCGGCGTGGCGATGGGTTCGGGCTCGGAGGCGACCAAGGCCGTGGCGCAGATCGTCCTGCTGAACAACAGCTTCGCGACGCTGCCGTCGGTGGTCGCGGAGGGCCGCCGGGTCATCGGCAACATCACGCGCGTGGCGACCCTCTTCCTGACGAAGACGGTCTACTCGGCGCTGCTGGCGATCATGGTCGTCTGCAGCCAGATCGAGTACCCCTTCCTCCCCCGCCACCTGACGCTGCTGTCCACCCTCACCATCGGCGTCCCGGCCTTCTTCCTGGCGCTCGCCCCCAACAAGGAGCGCGCCAAGCCGCACTTCGTACGGCGGGTGATGCGGTACGCGATCCCGGCCGGCGTCATCGCGGCGACAGCGACGTTCAGCGCGTATCTGCTGGCCCGCTCGTACTACAGCGGGCCCGGCTCGCTGGCCGCCGAGACGAGCGTGGCGACGCTGACCCTGTTCCTGGTGGCGATGTGGGTCCTCGCGATCATCGCCCGTCCGTACACCTGGTGGCGGATCGGGCTGGTGGCGGCGATGGGGCTGGGCTTCCTGGTGGTGCTGACGGTGCCGTGGCTGCAGGACTTCTTCGCGCTGAAGCTGGTGGGCCGGGCGATGCCGTGGACGGGCGTGGTGATCGCGGCGGTCGCGGCGGCGCTGCTGGAGCTGTCGTGGCGGGTGGTCGGGCGGCGCTTCCCCGCGTAGCTCCGCCCGCCCGGGCGCCCCCGACCGCCGCCCGGCCGTCAGGCGTGGGCCCAGTCGTGCGGCGCGGGTGAGTGGTAGAGGCCCTCGATGTTGTCGGGAACCGGTGTGTAGACCATGTCGTCGTTCCGGCGGTGACGGCCGGACTGCGTCGACTCGGTGTCCCCGGTCCTCGGCGACAGCCGGCCCTCGGCGGCGAGGTGCTGGGCGCGCAGCAGCAGCGTCCTCGGGCTGAGGCCCAGTTCCTCGGCGACCGTCTGGAGGTCCAGGCCGGACTGCCAGCTCCATTGGAGGACGAAGTCCATGCCGTCCGACCAGACCACCGAGTCGTCCACGGGCCGCGCCACCACCGGCTCGCCCGACGGGGCGGGCGGGACGGACTGGGAGGGCTGGACCGGTGGAGCGGGCGCGCTGGGCTGGACCGGCACCTCCACGCGTGGACGGGGAAGCGGGACGTCCTGCGGCATGGGCTCGTCGTCCTGCGCGGTCACCGCCGGCCGGTGCTCCGGCCGTACGGTCAGAATCCGATCGGCGACACTGCGGGCGTCGGCCTTCCCGACGGTTCTGCGGGCTACTCGTACCTCTCTCGCGTTCAGTCCCATCAGCTCGGCGACCGCGCCGTCGCTGCCGACCGTGACGGCGAACGCGGCGAGCGTACGGGCCCGGTCCGCATGCGCCTCGTCCAGGATCGCGCGCGCCTGCCGAACCTTGTCGTCGCTGCTGCAGAACGCCTCAGCCAGGACCGAGTTCCTCTCCCAAAATTCACGTGGTTCCACGCGCGAGTCAACGATTCTGCACAGCGGGGGACACCTGGCCCGACGACCGATCGCCGAAATGGCCTAATTCATCGTTAAAAGTACCCAGTCGGCCGTATCAATCGACCACCACGAAGGCCGCCCGGCCGCCCCTCGACCGGGGCATGGCACAGGCCCCGTGCCCACCGGGACCGGTGGGCACGGGGCCTGCACTGTGAGCGGGCGGCTACTTCGTGAAGTAGCCGGCGACGTCGGCGATCAGGTTCACAGACCCGGCGTGGTTGTAGAAGCTCACCCTGCCGTTGACGACGGGCACGATCACCAGGTTCGGGGCCGTCTGGCCTGCCACCAGGTTCAGGTTCGACGCGCTGGTGCGGGTCGTCCCGTTCGGATAGACGGCGACGTACGTGAGCGCAGTCGGGCTGGTCCCCGTGACGTTCATGACGACGGCCGTGACGCCGGTCGCCGGGACGCCGTTCCTGCCCGTCACCTGGAGGGTCACCGTCTTCCCGGCGCCCACCGTCGCCTTCGCCACACCCAGACCCGTACGCGTGTCCATGAAGCGGGTCGGGGCGAGGGGCCGGTACGTGGAGCCGGTGTCCGCGTCGGTGAAGTAGCCGGAGACGTCGGCGACCAGGTCCACGGAGCCGGCGTAGTTGTAGAAGTCGACCTTCCCGTTGACCACCGGCACCACCACCAGGTTCGGTGCGGTCTCCTCGGCCACCACGTTCACGTTGGACGCGCTGGTACGGGTCGTCCCGTTCGGGTACACGGCGATGTACGTCCGGGCCGTCGGGTTCGTCGCGGTCACGTTCATCACGACCGCCGTGACACCCGTCGCCGGAACACCGCCCCTGCCCGTCACCTGGAGCGCCACCGTCTTCCCGGCACCGACCTTCGCCTTCGCGACACCCAGACCCGTACGCGTGTCCATCAACCGCGTCGGCTGCACCGGCTGGTAGGTGGAGCCTGCGTCCGAGTCCGTGAAGTAGCCGGAGACGTCGGCGACCAGGTCGACCGACCCGGCGTAGTTGTAGAAGTCGACCTTCCCGTTGACCACCGGCACCACGACCAGGTTGGGCCTGGTCTGCCCGGCGACCACATTAAGGTTCGACGCGCTGCTGCGGGTCGTCCCGTTCGGATAGACGGCGATGTACGTCCGGGCGGTCGGGTTGGTCGCGGTCACGTTCATCACGACCGCCGTGACACCCGTCGCCGGAACACCGCCCCTGCCCGTCACCTGGAGCGCCACCGTCTTCCCGGCACCGACCTTCGCCTGGGCCACGCCCAGACCCTTGCGCGTGTCCATCAACCGCGTCGGCTGCACCGGCCGGAACGTGCCGGTGAGCTTCGGCGGCGGCGGTGTCACCGTCAGGGTGCCCGCGTACATCTGCCGTCCGCGGTGGGAGGAGACGCTCACCGTCCAGGTGCCGGCCGGTACGGCGCGCAGGTCCACCTCCGCGGTGAGCGTCCGCCAGTCGGCGGAGACACCGGTCACGGTGGCCGGGTGGCTCTTGCCGTCGGCGACGATCTTGACCGTGTCGCTCTCGTGCAGGGCCTCGCCCCGCACGGTGATCTCGGCGGTGGTCCCGGCGGGGACCGAGTCGGGCGTCACGGACTCGGCTGCGAACTCCTCGCCGCCGCACCAGCCCGAGTGGCAGGCGGTCTCCACCCGGTAGGACACCTGTGACGCCTTCTCCGGCAGCGACACCATCAGGAGCGCCGGGGCCTCGTTGCTGTCCCCTTCGGAGCGCACGCTGCACGTGTACTCGTCGCCGGACTTCATGCAGTCGTCGGTCCAACTGCCGTCGTACACCGAGACGGCGGCCCTGTCCGTCCCCCCGGAGGGGTTCGAGACCGTCACCTTCAGCATGTCGTAGTTGACGGTGGGCAGGACGGCGCACACCGCCGTGCGCTCCTCCGTGAGCGTCCCGGTCAGCGGAGCGTGACCGTAGGCGGCGGAGGCGGCACGCGGACACTCGGCGGCCGGGCCGTCGGCGGTGGCGATCCGCCAGATGTCCAGGCGGTGGTACGTGTCGGACGCTTCGAGACCGAGCGGCACCTGCATCACCACCTGGTAGGTGGTGGACCCGGTGACCACACAGGACCGGTTGCGGAAGGAGCAGTCCGTGCTCTTCCCGTCGGCGCCCAGGGCCATGATGTTGAGCGTGCCCTTGGGGTCGCGGACGTCGATGCGGACCCGGTCGGTCGCCGCGGCCGTGGTGACCTTGTGGCAGCGCAGCGCCCCGGCGTCACCGCCGTAGAAGCCCGGCTGGGACGGTCCGCCGACAGCGGTGGCCGCGCTCTTCGTGCAGCCCCACGCCGTCGAGGTCACGTCGCGCCGGCTCAGGGTGTACGCCGCGGCCGTGTCCTGGCCGGTGAAGACGACGGTGTGGGCCTTGCCCGGCGTGAGCGGGCAGACCGACCACCCGTTCTTCATCGCGTTCCGTTCGCACTTCAGCGCTCCGGACTCGTCGGTGACGGAGAAGTTGGCGGACGCGGTCCCCGACACGGTCCGCAGTTCGAAGAGTTCAGCGGCCGAATGATCGGCGGCCGGGATGGCCAGGCAGTGTGTGAAGACTCCGTCGCCGGTGGTGAGCCGGGTCGCGTTGCTCGCGTCGCTGAAGGTGCTGCGCGGCATCACGGCACAGGTGCCCGGCGGCGGCGAGTCGGTGCGGAGGAAGTTGATCGCGTACGGGCCCGGCGCCTCGCCCGCGTCGGCGTGGACGATCGCCCGGTACGGCGCGATGCCGGACAGTTGGCAGTCGCCGGCGCGGAGCGCGCTGCTGTCGCACTGCAGCGCGCCCGCGGCGTCGAGCACCTCGGTGTCGATACGCGGCCCGGTGCCGGTGCGGGGCTGCCCGGAGATGCGGGAGTCCTTCGGCATGGGCAGTTCGAGGCAGTCGTACTGGCCGGCCACGAGCGTGCCGTCGTGTGTTCCCTCTGCCACGCGCACGCAGCCCTCGGAGCCGGTGCGGTCGAGGAAGGCCGTGCCGTAGCCGCCCTCGTACACCTTGTACGGGTCGCCCACCAGCAGCGTGTAGGAGCCTGCGGCCGGGAAGGTGCACCAGCCGCCCCGGCAGACCTCGGTCGCCTCGCCGTCGTAGACGTACATCCAGAATTGGCTGTTGAACTCGTCGACCGGGTTCACCAGATAGCGCCCGGCGGCCGGCACCGTCAGGATGCGGCAGCGCACCTCCCCGGTCGGGGAGGCGGGTGGGGCGCCGTAGCGGCCGACGCTCACGGTGGGGCAGCCCTGGGGGTCGCTCAGCCGGGCGACCTGGAGCTGGTAGTCGACCGACTCGCTCTCACCCGTCACGTACGTCAGTACCCGGTACGGTCCGTCGCCCGGCAGGGCGCAGCCCGGCTTGTCCGACGGGTAGGGGCAGATCTCGCCGCCTGTCTCGTCGGTGATCCAGCGCCTCGCCTGCCCGTACGCGACGGTGCTCGCATAGGTGACGACGCGCTCTCCGGGCGCCGCGTCGAGCGACTGGCAGTCGACCTGAAGGCCGTTGAGGGCGGAGCGGACCGGCACCGGCTGGTCCCACGACGTCCCGGTGGCCGGCGCGCACCGATCCGTGGAGTTCAGCGGGACGACGATGAGCCGGTAGTCGCTCTGCTCCCAGTTGTCGTTCCGTACGTGAACGGTGTAGGTGCCGTCGGCGGGTACGTCGCAGCCGCCGGCCTCGGAGTTCTTCGCGTAGCAGTCGAGGGGGCCGGTGGGGCCGTCGATCGTCACGGTGACGTCGTATTTCGCACGCAGCAGCACCAGGTGCTTGCCGGCCTTCGCCTGCGCGGTGAAGCAGTCCTGCGCGCCGGCGGCGAGTGTGCCGCTCGCCACCGTGTCGCCCGGGTCACCGAACGGGGCGAGCTTCAGCGGCGCGCAGGCCGCCGGCGCCGGCTCGTCGGCGGCCTGCGCCCAAGTGGCGGGCAGCAGAAGCGACATGAGCGTTGCGAGCACCAGCGTCACGAGTGCGACCGGTGCGGATCTTCGATGCGTAGATGGGGTACGCGGAACAGGTGCCTGTCCAGGCATGGCCCCCCCAGGGCTGTGGTGGATGAACGAGATCTTCGCATGCGGAACCGACAGCTCAAAGGGGGTTCCCGTGGCCCGCCGCGGATGCGGATTTCCCGGTACCGCTCCGCCGAATTCACCGCGCCAACATGCCGTCATCACCCGCTGCCCACCGCCCGCGGCGAGAGTGCCGGGTGAGCGACGCGTCATCCACGCGACATCAAGGAGCACATGTGACCACGCGCCACCCCCTGCGCCCCGCCGCCCTCGTCATGGGCACCGCCCTCGCCGCGATCGTCGCGGCCGTGCCCGCCCAGGCGGACAGCAAGGACCGGGCCGGCCTTCCCACCGTCCAGCCGCGGGCCGAGACGGCCACGCTGTACGACGACGAGGAGGGCGGCAACGCCAACGCCGACGACCCCGCGATCTGGCGCAACACCGCCGACCCCGGCCGCAGCCTGGTCGTCGCCACGGCCAAGGAAGGCGGCCTGCGCGTCTACGACCTCGACGCCCGCCAGGTCCAGTCGATCGCGGCCCCGGCTCCCGCCACGGACGAGGACGCCCCCGGCCGCTTCAACAACGTCGACCTGCTCCAGGGCGTACGGCTCTCCACCGGGCGCGCCGACCTCGCCGTTGTCAGCGACCGCGGCAACGACCGGCTCCGCTTCTACCGCATCGACCGCGACCGGCCCGGCGGCCCGCTCGCCGACGTCACCGACCCGGCGGCCACGCCCGTCTTCTCCTCCGGCCAGGAGGAGATCAACGACCAGAACACGGTCTACGGCCTCGCGTCCTGGACCGACCCTTCGACGGGCCGCTCCTACGCGCTCACCAGCCGGCGCAACCGGACGTCCGTCGCCCTGCTGGAGATCACGCCCGGGCCGGGCGGCACGGTCGGCTACCGGAAGGTCCGCACCATCGACCTGCCGTCCGCCTTCTCTCTCCCGAACGGCACGTCCTGGACGCCGTGCGACGAGCCGGGCGAACTCCCCCAGGTGGAGGGCATGGTCGTCGACCCGGCGAACGGCATCCTCTACGCCGGCCAGGAGGACGTCGGCATCTGGCGCCTCCCGGCCGACCTGCGGGGCAAGCCCGTCCTCGTCGACAAGGTCCGCGAGTACGGCATCCCCGGCACGTACGACGAGGAGACCGAGGAGTGCACGCCGGGCGCCGACCCCGGCTACGGCGGCGAGCACCTCTCCGCCGACGTCGAGGGCCTCACGCTTCTCACCGAGGACGACGGCGACGGCTATGTGCTGGCCTCCGGCCAGGGCGACAACTCCTTCGCCCTCTACGACCGTGAGCTGGAGGACGACAACGAGTACGAGGGCGGCTTCCGCGTCACCGCCGCCTCGCCGACGCTGGACGGCTCCGAGGAGTGTGACGGCGCGGCGGTGCTGAACGCCCCGCTCGGCCGCAAGTACCCGAACGGTCTGCTCGTCGTCCAGGACGGCCACGACGCCCCCGAGGACGGCGAACGCGAGGCCACCGGCTTCAAGTTCGTCGACCTGGACGACGTGCTGGACGCCGTCGACTAGGCAACGGGGCCACCGGGAGCCGACGTGCTCGGTGCCGCGCAGGGGTCACCCCCTGCGCGGCACGCCCTCACGGCCGGGCGTAGGGCCGGGTCATGATCTCCATGTTGTGCCCGGACGGGTCGTCGAAGTACGCGCCCCGGCCGCCGAAGAGGCGGTTGACCGCTCCCGGTTCGGTGTGGTTCGGATCGGCGAAGTACGTGACGCCCACCGCCTCCAGCCGGGCGATCATGGCGTCGAACCCGTCGTCGGGCACCTGGAACGCGTAGTGCTGCGGCTGGATCGGCTCGTCGGTCATCTCGTAGTAGTCGAGCGTCACGCCGTTGCCGAGGTCGACCGGCAGGAACGGCCCGAACGGCGCTCCGACCTCGAGGCCGAGGATCGTGGCGATGAACTCGGCCGACAGCCGCCGGTCCTTGGCGAACACGGCGGTGTGGTTGAGCTGGACGGTGGTGACGGACTGCTCGTGCGGCATGGTGAAGTGACTCTCCAGGGTGTGTCGTCTTGGGTCCTCGCGTGCATGCGCGAGGAAGAGGTCGGAGCTGGAGAGGGAACGGCGGGCCCCTGGCCCGCCTCGCGCTCACGCCGAGGCCGGGCGCCTCACTCGTGCGTGGCCCATGGCCGACCCGGCAGTCACCCGACCGACCCTAACGACCGCCGCGACGGGCTGCAATCGACTTCCGGCCGTGGGTGCGGGCGCCGGTGGGCGGTCGCCGTGCGGGAATCGATCACGGGCGGAGGGAGTTCACCGGGTATGGCTGTCATCCACAGGACAACACTGTCGCCCGGCAAGCTGGAACTGCTTTCGGCCTGGCTCCCCACGCGGCCCTGGTACCTCGGCACGGGCGGCGAACCGGTACTCGCCAAGGCCGGCGGCTTCCGGCTCGACGACCCGCAGGGCGAGGTGGGCATCGAGTTCATGGTGGTCACGGACGTGTCCGGCGACGAGCCCGTCGCCTACCACGTACCGCTCTCCTACCGCGCCGCACCGCTCGCCGGAGCGGACGCCGGAGCGGACGAGGCGGCGCTCGTCGGGACGAGCGAACACGGCATGCTCGGCAAGCGCTGGGTGTACGACGGCTCCCACGACCCGGTGGTCGTCGAACGGTTGCTGGCCTTGGCGCAGGGCCGGGCCGAGGCGCAGGCCCAGAGCGAGTCGGACACCCCGGACCCGTCCGTCACGGTCCACTTCACCGGCCCCGGCCTCCCGTCGGTCACCCCGGGCGGCGTCACGGACGGGCCCGCCGGCACGACGGTCGCCCTGGCCCCCGAGCCCCTGACGCTCCAGGTGACGCGCGTCCTGCGCCCCACGGAGGAGACCGCGCCCGGCACCGCGGCCCGTGGCCACATCACCGCCACCTGGCACCTCCCGGACGGCACCGACCACCGCGCCCGCTTCTTCACGCTCCACGACGCGTCGCCGCGCTGAGGCGGAGACCTGCGCCGGGCCGGACCTGCGCCGAGACGGCCGGGTCAGGGGCAGAAGTCCGTGGCCGCCCCGACCGAGACCTCGGCCCAGACGGTCTTCCCGACCGGGTCGCGCGGTTCCGCTCCCCAGCGGTCCGCCAGCACGTCCACGAGGACCAGCCCCCGCCCCGACACCTCGTCCGGGGCGGGCGCTTCGACGACGATCGGGGGCGGCGTCGAGGACGCGTCCGCGACCTCGACCCGTACCCGCCGCGCGTCCAGGGCCAGCCGCAGCCGGAAGTCCCGCCCCGGCACGCGCCCATGCCGTACGGCGTTGCCGGCCAGCTCCGCCACCAGCAGCGCGACGGTGCAGGACAGGTCCGAGTCGGCGGGGTGCCCCCACTCCGCCAGGTGCCGCACGGCGACCCGCCGCGCGAGCCGCGCGCCTCTGGGCGTCGAGCCGAACAACGCCGCGAACTCCGTGCCCGGGCCCGCCCCTTCCGTCCCGTCCGGCGTTCCCTGCTCGGGGCGCTCCCCCGATGTGTCCGTGGTCTTCAGCACCGCGTCGCTCATCCCGTTCGCTCTCTCGTCTGCGGCACCATCCGTAGGTGTACGGATCGTGACGTTCCGTGGTCAAGAGTCGTCCGGCGGCCCTAGGGTCGGAAGGGGATGAAGCCTTACACCGCAAGCCGTAAGGAACGGAAGTGAGCCCATGGCCAAAGAAATTGAGCCCGAGGCGTCGATGGCGGCCCTCTTCGGCTCACAGGTCCGCAGACTGCGCCTGACAGCCGGTCTGACACAGGCACAACTGGGGGCGAGGACCCACGTCGTCAGCACCCGCATCACCCAGGTCGAGCGGTCGTCCGGCGCGAAACCGACGCAGGAACTCGCGCGGGCGCTCGACACCGCCCTCGGCGCGGACGGCCTGCTCGTGGAGCTGTGGCCGCACGTCCAGCGGGAGGCCTTTCCGGACTGGTCGCGCACGTTCATGGCGTATGCGGCGCAGGCCGCCGCGATCCGCGAATACACGGCGCATGTCGTGCCGGGCCTGCTCCAGACCGAGGAGTACGCACGAGCCGTGCTGAGCGTGGGCCTGTCCCTCGAGAGCGAGGAGCAGTTGGAGGAACGGCTGGCAGTCCGCCTCGAACGACAGAAGCGACTCGCCCAGCCGGACCGTCCCCAACTGAACGTCATTCTCGACGAGTCGGTCCTGCGGCGCCCGGTCGGCAGCGCCGATGTCATGCGCCGCCAGTTCGCCCACCTGCTCAAGGCGGCGTCCGAGCCGCACATCACGGTGCAGGTCCTGCCGTTCGCCGCCGGTGCGCACGACATGCTGGGCGGCTCCCTGACGCTGCTGACCCTGCCGAACGGCTCGGAAGTGGCCTACACGGAGGGCGCGCACCACGGCCAACTCTTCGAGGATCCGACCGAGGTCGAGCGTCTCGCGGTGACTTACGATCGGCTGGGGGCCGCTGCCCTGCCCCCCTTCATGTCGCTCGACATGATCCGATCCGCGATGGAGGACGACTACCGTGGCGCGAATCTCCCTTCCCGGTCCGCACGACGCCGCCTGGCGAAAGAGCAGCTACAGCAATCAGGAGGGCGGCAACTGCGTCGAGGTGGCCGACGGGCTCCCCGACACGGTTCCGGTACGTGACAGCAAGACCCCGCACGGCCCCGCCCTCACCTTCACCACCACGTCCTGGGCGTCGTTCATAGGCGAGTTGAAGGCCGCGGCAGACCGGGCCTGAGCCGATCGGGGTCCGGTCCGTGACCGCTGGTCGCGGACCGCCGGAACCTGGCTCGCGAGGGGGCGGTGGGACACGGACTCCCCCAAAGAACCTGGGGGAAAGAACTACCCACCCACCCTCCCCTCCCCTTCGTCACTCGGACGGGTGACTGGCTTGCGGGGGCGGGAAGTTGGCGGTTACGTTCGCGGCAACAACCCCAGACATATGACGGCCCCCGGCCAGGACGGCAATCCTGATCGAGGGCCTCACCACCTAGGAAGTAGTGGCTTCCCAATGGCTGAACGGCAGTCTAACGCGCCCCTGTGCGCCCCCGCCGGAGCTCCGACCTCCGGCGTGATCCACGTCCGCACCCGCCTCACCGCCGACTTCACCGTGGTCGCCAACGCCCTGGCGCAGCGCCGCGGAAGCGCGGTCACGGTGGGCGTCGCGATCTACATCCTGTCGCTGCCGGACGGCACACCCGTCCGCATCGACGCGCTGTGCGAGCACTTCACCGAGGGCGAGACCCTCATCGCCCGCGCGCTGCGCGAACTGGAGGCGGACGGCTATCTGGAGCGGCGACGTGAGCGCTGCACGGACGGCAAGCTCCGCACCCGGACGCTCTTCTACAACGTGCCGCCGGGCGAAGCCCCGGAGCCCCCGCTCCCGCCGTCGCCGCCGCTCCGGCGCAGTCCCGAGCCGCCGCCGCCCGCGCCCGACCCGGTCCCTCACCCCGACCTTGACCCCGTCCCCGCACCGGACCCGCGCGCGACCGTGATCCTCGCGTCGCTGCGCATCACCGACCGCCGGCTGATCCTGTCCCGCCGCGAGACCGACCGGCTGGCCCCGGCCGTCGCCCAGTGGCTGGACCACGGGGTCAGTCCGGAGGACATCACCGCCCATCTCACCGCCCGCCTGCCGGACCCGTTGCGGGCCCGCCCGGCCCGCATCCTGGCGTACCGCCTCCGCGAACTCCCCCCGCCCCTCCCGGACCGCCCCGCAGCGCCGGCCACCGTCCCCTGGCAGACCTGCGACGGCTGCGAACGCGCCTTCCGCGCCCCCGAGCCGGGCCACTGCCGCGACTGCCCACCGCCGGAGCCCCACCTGGCGGCGGCGTGCTGAACAGGGCGTGTGCCGCCGCTCCCCGCGTGCAAACCACGCTCATCACTCAGGCGGGGATAATTGCCGGCTGATGCATCAGCACACCATGACGCGATTGCGTGTCGTCACCAACCCGAAAAGCCCCGGGACTGGGTGTCCCGAGGCTGGGCTCGCCCTTGCGGGCCGCTTATTGGCGGTCGCGGCGAGCACATGCTCGTAGCCGAAAAAGCTTTGAGCGCAGGTCCTTCTCAGATGCCCGTCGTCTGCACGGAGACGAGGCCGTTCACCGCGCCGGTGACCGCGTCGACCGGGACGACGGAGGCGACGGACTGGGCGGTGCCGACGACGTCGCCGACGCTGACGCCCGCGCCGTAGCCGTTGACGCCGGCGTGCGCGCTGGCGATGCCGCCGGAAATGCCGTCGAGCTCGCTGTCGGAAATCTCGGCGGTCTCAACAGAGGTGAAGTCGTTGCGCACTTTCTCTCCCTTTTCACATTGGAAAATGCCGGGACTGTCGACCCGAACTCACGTCAAAGGACAACAGGCCGGCGCAGACGGCAGCCTGACGCCCGTAGCGGGACCGCAGACACGGCCCCTGCACCAAAGGATGAGATCACGCCAATGGCCCAACCGGCAATCCAGGTTCCGCTTCTGACGGTGAATACTTCTTCACCACAAAGTCAACTGACGTGCACGCCCTTCACGATGTCCAACCACCGTGTCCGACAACGGAGTTCCACGTGCGAGATATCGGCAGATGTCCATTTCGCCGAGGATCGGGACATGGATCGACCGGAATGCACCGGCGGCCACTGACGTCAGACGCGGGCGATCAGCGCGTACCGCTCGTCCGTCACCGGGCCGCCCCACAGGGCCGGTTCGTCGGTCAGCGGCTCGATGCGCAGGTCCGTGACGAGGGGGCGCACGGCGGCCGCCAGGTCTGCGGCCGTGACGCCGCCGTGCCAGGGCAGGGTCTCGGAGTCCGCCACGTAATCCACACCGGTCTCGCCCGACTCGCGCCAGCGGCCCTCGATCAGGATCAGCGTGCCGCCGGGGCGTATGCGGCCCACCCAGTCGGCGAGGGCGGCCCGCGGGTCGGGCAGGGTCCAGACGAGGTGGCGGGAGAGCACGGCGTCGAACCGTTCGTCACCGGTCGGCGGGGCCGCCGCGTCGCCCACCAGGAAGCGGCCCGGCAGACCGGCCGCCGCCAGCTTGGCGCGGGCCCGGTCGGCCATCCGCGGGGACAGGTCAACCCCCGTGACCCGGTGTCCGGCCTCCGCCAGCAGAGCGGAGAGCGAACCGGTGCCGCACCCCACATCCAGCACGTCGGACGGACGCGGGGGAGGCGACGAAGGCGAGGGACGCGACGGAGGCGACGGCAGCCAGGACGTCAGGAGCCGTCGCGACCAGGCCGCGCGGGTCGCCTCCGCCCGGAGGCCGTGGTCCGGCTCGGCATCGAAGTCGGCGGCGGCTGCATCCCAGTACGCGGTGATCGCTGCGGAGTCGGTCATGCTCCGAGCCTGTCATCCGGCACTGACACTGCCGTGGTGCGCGAGCGCGGCGTGCGGGTCGCCGCCCACAGGCCGGTGGTCGATGTGGACGGTGGCCGCCGTCATCCGCGGTACGGCGTGGATCAGGGCGTGTTCGGCCGCGACGGCCAGCGCGTGCGCCTGGACGACCGTCAGATGCGGGGCGACCACGATGTCCGCCTCCGCGCGCAGGGCGTGACCGATCCAGCGCATCCGCACCTGCCCCGTGTCCAGCACCCCCTCCACCCCGCGCAGCGCGCGCTCCGCGGTCTCGACGAGGGCCGGGTCGACCGAGTCCATCAGACGCCGGCAGACCTCGCGGGCGGCGTCCTTCAGGACCAGCAGGATGGCGACGGTGATCAGCAGACCGACGACCGGGTCGGCCCACCGAAGGCCCAGCGCGGCGCCGCCCGCGCCCAACAGGACGGCCAGCGAGGTGAACCCGTCCGTACGGGCGTGCAGGCCGTCCGCGACGAGCGCCGCGGAGCCGATCCGCCGGCCGGTGCGGATGCGGTAGCGGGCGACCCACTCGTTGCCGACGAACCCGACCAGCGCGGCCCCGGAGACGGCCCACAGGTGGGTGATGTCGCGGGGGTGCAGCAGCCGGTCGACGGCCATGTAGGCGGCGAGGCCCGCGGAGGCCGCGATGGTGGCGACGATGACGACACCGGCCAGGTCCTCGGCCCGGCCGTAGCCGTACGTGTAGCGGCGGTTGGCCGCGCGGCGGCCGAGCAGGAAGGCGATGCCGAGCGGGACGGCGGTCAGGGCGTCGGCCGCGTTGTGGACCGTGTCGCCGAGCAGCGCCACCGACCCCGAGAGGGCGACGATCACGGCCTGGGCGGCGGTGGTCGCGCCCAGCACCGCGAGGGAGATCCACAGCGTGCGCATTCCCTCGCGGGAGGTCTCCATCGCCGCGTCGACCTTGTCGCTCGCCTCATGACTGTGCGGCCTCAACAGCCGTCCGCGGCCGTGGTGGTGGTGATGACCGCCACCGTGATCGTGATTGTGATTGTGATGATGAGTGTGCCGGTTGCCCGCCATACGCCCACCGTGGCACAGGAATCACATTGCGGCTACAACCGTCATACGCCCTGTGACCAGGTGCGATTCCTTCGCAAGTACGGGCATGACAGAGCTGCTCAGCGCAGTACGGCCGCCGGCAGGTCCGTCCCCAGCGCCGCCGGCCCCGGCAGGTGGAGGCCGTGACGGACGTACCGGCCGTGCCGCCGGGCCGTGAGCAGGCCCCCGCGGCGCGGGACGGCGAGGTGGCGGGAGACCTCCGGAGCGACCGGCCCGCCGGCGCCGTCGGTTGACGATGCCCGTCAACCGGCGGGCGCACCCGGCCCGGCGGCCGAACGCAGGGGGCCGGTCCCGGCGGCCGGGCCGGAGCCGGGCCGCCGGTCGTCACCGCAGGGTCAGCGCCGTCTCGGACTCGACGCGGGTCAGCTTCTCCGGGTTGCGGACGTAGTACAGGCCGGTGATGCGGGCGCCCTCGACGCGGGCTGCCATGACGCCGTCGAGCTCGCCGTTCAGGCGCACGACGAGTGCCGGGGCGCCGTTGACCAGAGTGGGCTCGCAGGTGATCACGCCTTCCGCCTTGCCCAGGCCGCCGAGGCCGAAGCGGGCCACCTTGTCGGCACCGGTGACCGGTCGCGGCGCGGCACGCTTGACGCCGCCGCCGTCGCCCATCAGGACGACCCCCGGCGCGAGTACGTCGAGGAGACCCTGCAGGTCCCTGGTCTCGATCGCGCGCTGGAACGAGTCCATGACCGCCCGGGTGTCGCTCGCGGACACCGCCTCACGGGGTCGGCGGGCGTCCACGTGCCGGCGGGCGCGGTGGGCGATCTGGCGGACGGCCGCCGGGGTCTTGTCGACGGCGGCCGCGATCTCGTCGTAGCCGACGTCGAAGACCTCGCGCAGCACGAAGACGGCGCGCTCGGTCGGCGACAGCGTTTCGAGGACGAGCATCATCGCCATCGACACGCTCTCGGCGAGCTCGACGTCCTCGGCCACGTCCGGCGCGGTGAGCAGCGGTTCGGGCAGCCAGGACCCGACGTACGCCTCCTTGCGGCGCTTCATCGTGCGCAGCCGGTTGAGCGCCTGCCGGGTCGTGATCCGGACCAGGTAGGCGCGCTGGTCGGTCACCTGCTCCAGGTCGACCTTGACCCACCGCAGCCAGGTCTCCTGGAGGACGTCCTCCGCGTCGGCCGCCGATCCGAGCATCTCGTAGGCGACGGTGAAGAGCAGATTGCGGTGGGCTACGAAAGCCTCGGTCGCCGGGTCGGGGGCGGGGTCGCCGACAGGACTGACGCCTTCGTTCATGGCCGATGCCTCCTGGAATGTACGTGCTGCGAGGGTGATGCCGGGTCTAGGCAGCCCGTTCGGCGGTGGCCGGCGCCTTGCCGCGGTGGGCCTCCAGCAGTTGCCGGCGCTTGGCGGCGCCTCCCGAGGCGCGGTGCAGGCTGTACCCGCCGGGCTTGTGCGCCTCCTCCGCCAGGTGCTTGACGACGATCTTGCACACGAGCTCCTTGAGCTTCGCGCCCGGACGGCCGTCGATCTTGAACGGCACCGCGACGTCGGACCGGTTGCCGAACTGGAAGATGCCGTCGCGCCGGCCCAGGCTGATGCACTGGGCGCCGAACGACTGGTGGAGGGGCGCGGGCCGCTCACCCGCGACGCGGCTGAGCACCGTGTCGGCGGCCCGTGCGCCCAGCGGCATCGCGGCCTGGCAGCTCATCCGCAGGGGCAGGTCCGACGGCGCCGCCGAGTCCCCGGCCGCGATGACGCGCTCGTCGTCCACGCTGGTCAGTGTCTCGTCCGTGAGCAGGCGGCCCAGGGCGTCGGTGCTCAGCCCGCTGCGCGCGGCCAGGTCCGGCACGCCGAATCCGGCGGTCCAGACGGTCACCTCGCTCGGCAGCTCGCGGCCGCCACTGAGCCATACGGAGCGGCGGGTCACCGCCGTCACCAGCGAGTCGGGTCCGTCGAGCACGGTCACACCGAGCTTGGCCAGCCGCCCGGCCACCGAGCGCCGGCCCCGGGGGTGCAGATAGGGGCCGAGCTCCCCTCCGCAGACCAGGGTCACGGCACGGCCGGTCTCCGCCAGCTCGGCGGCGGTCTCGATACCGGTCGGACCGGCTCCGACCACCGTCACCGGGGCCGACCCGGATACGCCGTCGAGGACGGACCGCAGCCGCTGCGCGTCCTCCAGGGTGGCGACGGGGTGGCTGAACTCGGCCGCTCCGGGCACGCGCGGGTCGGCGCTCCCGCTGCCCACCGCGTAGACCAGGTAGTCGTAGCGGACCGTCCCGCCGGACGCCAGAGTCACGCCGCGTCCGGCCGCGTCGATCCGCGTCACGGTGTCGACCACCAGCCGGACGCCCTCGGCCAGGATCTCCCGGTAGCCGGCGACCGCGTCACCGGACCCGGCCACCAGTTGGTGCAGCAGGATCCGGTGGACGAAGGACGGGCGCGGGTTGATCAGGGTCACTGTCACGTCGTCGCGCTGCGTCAGACGGTTGGCGGCCATCACGCCGGAGTATCCCCCGCCGATCACGACGACATCGATGTTCGCGGTCATGGTGTCCCCTTCGCTTCTGAGCGGTTCGACATCAAGACACCGCGCGACCGGATCCTGTGACACGGCATGACGCAGATCACTCCCCGGACACCGTCGGCGCCCAGAGCCCCGCACGTCCTACGCGCAGCCCCGGGCCCCGCACGTCCTACGCGCGGTCCCGGGCCCCGCACGTCCTACGCGCGGTCCCGGGCCCCGCACGTCCTACGCGTCGAACCAGCGGTCCCGTGCCAGCTCGTCCGTACGCGACGGGTCCTCCAGCAGCGCCGCCACCTCGAAGCGGCGCGGCCACTGGCCCGCCGCCCAGGCCAGGCCCGCCGCCACACCCTCCAGGGTCGCGGCGTGCAGCACGCCGTCGGGGGTGCGGCGCCAGTCCAGCTCGGTGCCGCCCGCGATCAGCTCCTCGTGCTCGACGTACGACGCCGGGGTGGCCGGTCCCAGCAGGACGCGGACCGACTCCGGGACGTCGTGCTCCTCGCCCTCCGTCGTCACGTCCGCCTCGACGGTCTCGCTCAGCCGGCGGACCTGGAACAGCTCCGCCAGGTCGTCGGCCCGGGACGGGGCCACCGGCAGCAGCGGAAGCCCGGCGGTCAGGGGCAGCAGGTCGGGGGTGTCGGCGACGACCGCGTCGGCGGCGTCGACGACCCGCACCTCGCCGTCCACGACCGCGCGCAGCTCGTCGGGCAGCGTGACCTGGTCCGGGTCCATGTCGGCGAGAGCCGTGTAGAGGGCGTGGAGCTGGCGGGCCGTCACGTCGCGTTCCGGCTCGGCCAGCCGGGACAGCAGCTCCGCCGCGCCGCCCGGCTCGTCGAGGAGCGCGGCCACGGACGTACGGACACCGAGCGCGTGCAGCACCTGCGCGTCCTCGAAGCCGGTCGTGTCGGCCGTCTCGTACAGGCCCTCCAGCAGCGGGTCCGCGCCCGAGGCGCGCAGGCCCGCCGGGCGGCGGCCGTCGAGCACCGGGTGGTCGCGCAGCCACCACGCCGTGTAGGGACGCACGGTCTCGGTCGTGCCGTCGGGCAGCAGGACCCGTACGTTCTGGGTGAGCGCGTCCCGCAGCGGCGGCTGGGCCAGCAGGGCGAGCGCCTGCGGCCAGCGGTCGTCGTCCACCAGGTCCAGGTCGCGCACGGCGACGATCTCCGTGGCGACCGGCGGCACCGGGGTGTCGGGCAGCCGGTCGAGGACGTCCTCGCACCACACGTCGACCGCGTCCAGCAGGCCCGCGTCGTCGGGCTCCGCGAAGTCCCCGTCGCGCGGCTCGATCTCGTCCGGGTCGAGGACCACGTCGGTGGCGCGCACGAGGGCGAAGTTGGCGAGGACACCGCAGGCGGCGAGGGGCTGCTCGCCCCATCGCTCGGCCAGTTCGGCGTCGCACAGGGCCAGTTCGCCCTCGCGCATCACCGAGGCGAACGGGCTGCCGGGCAGGACCAGTTCACCGGCCGGGGCCGGCTCGCCGTCCTCGTCGGGCAGCGCCAGCGCGCCGAGCCACGGCTCGTCGCCCGGCTCCAACTCGGCCTCCCTGACCAGGGCGAGAACCGTCTCCGCCAACTCCTCCGCGTCGAGCGAGTCCGTGTCCTCGTACCAGACCTCCCCCTCGTCGAGCGACGCCGCGACCGCCGCCCGCACCTGGGGCGTCGTCAGGACCGCGCGCGGGGTGGCGGGCAGGGCGCCCAGCTTCTCCAGCAGCGGATGGGCCGCGTCCGGATGGACCACCTTCAGCCCGAGCCGGGCCAGGTCCGCCGGGGTGTCGGCCAGCGGGAGCAGCGTCTGGCGGGGGCCGATGGCCGTACGGGAGTCGGTCAGGGGCACCGGCAGACCGGACAGGCGGTCCGGGTCGACGCCGGCGAGGCTGTCGTAGAGCCGCCGCCACCAGGCCGGTTCGCGTTCCAGACCGGCCAGGCGGTCGATCGCCTCGGTCAGCGGCACCCGCGCCACGCCCAGCGTGCGCAGCTCAACCCGGCGTTCGAGACCGGCGGGCAGCAGCGTCGGCATCACCTCGGCCAGCACGCGCACGGTGTCCGTGCCCGCGCCCTCCAGCACCTCCGCCTCGATGGGGCGCAGGCCGCCGGTGGTCACCCGGTCCGGCAGGCCGGTGTCCTCCTCGGACACTCCCCCTACGCCCAGCGGCGTGGGAGGTACCCCCACGCGTGGACTGGCCGCCGCCAGGAACGCGGTACGCGGCAGGCGCGCCAGGACGGCGGCCCGCAGCATCCCGTCCAGCTCGCCCTTGCCCAGCGGGCCGGGCACCAGGTCGATCAGCCCGGTCGACACCGGCTGCCAGGCGCCGAGCAGTTCGGCGTACGCGTCGGCCGCCCGCTCCACCAGGAAGTCCGTGAGCGGCCCGGGGGCCGGGTGACGCCGGGTCGTGTCCAGCGGCAACGACGCGATGAGCAGCGCCGGTACGCCGAGGGGCTCGTCGGTCGGGGTCGGCGCGTGCACCACGGGCTGGGTGAGCGGCCGGACGGGCGCGCCCTCGTCGTCGACGGGCACCGCCCAGGTGACCGCCCAGTGCGGCCGCAGCCGCTCCTCCACGGGCCGGTCCGCGAGCAGCGCCGGCTCGATCGCGCCCCCGTGGCTGACGACCCGCCAGCGGCGCTCGCCGTGGACGCTGTCCTCGACGCGGACGTACGGCTCCTGCTCGTAGCGCCTCAGCACGCGGGTGGCGCCGGGGGTCTCCACGACGATCTCGGCGAGGCCGGGGAGGGTCAGCAGCAGCGCGTCGTCGATGCCGGCGAGCAGCCGCTCCACGAGGTCGACGGCGGCGCCGTCGCGCAGCGGCAGCACCACGACCGTGTCGTAGCCCTCCGGCGCGGTGCCCTCCGCGGGCAGCGGGAGCCGCAGCAGCGGTACGTGGTCGTCCCGGCGGCGCAGTTCGTCGCCGAGTCCGGGGCTGACCTTCGCCACCTGCGCGGTCAGCTCCCTGGCCTCGGCCAGCGACCAGCGCACGCCGCCGTGGCGGCCGAGCACGGCGGGCTCGTCACTGACGGCCAGCACGGCGGCGAACCCGACACCGAACCGGCCGACGGCCGCCTCGTGCCCCTCGCGTTTCGCGGACGCGCGCAGGGTGCTCAGCGACTCGACCCCGGTGGCGTCCAGGGGGGCGCCGGTGTTCGCGGCGGCGAGCGTCGTCCCGCTCAGCGTCAGCCGCAGCCGGCCGGGGACACCGGCGCGGGCGGCCGCGTCCGCGGCGTTCTGGGCGAGCTCCACGACAAGGCGGTCGCGGTAGCCGCCGAGGGCGAGGTCCTCCTCGGCGTTCGCGTCCTCCCGGAAACGGGCGGGGCTGGCCCCCCACGCGTCGAGCACACCGCGCCGCAGCCGCGCCGTCCCGAACGGGTCGGCCCACTCGGTCGTCCTGACGCTCACGCTGTGCTCCGCTCTCTACGCTGGTCACTGGTCGGCTACGGGGGTCGGCGGCCGCCGAGTGCCGATGCGCCCGAAGGTACCGCGTACGGGGCCGGGCTGACGCCCGCGTCGGTTCCGGGTGTCCCGGAACGGGGCCGGCGATGCTGTGAGCCTGCCGGCGCGCTTGTCGGGGCTCCGCCCCGAACCCTGCGCCCCAAATGCCGGCGAGGCTGGAGTTGCCCGGCCGCATGCCCCGGCCCCTCAGCCGCCCGCAGGCAGCCGACCCGCCTCGTCGGGGCTCCGCCCCGAAACCCCCGCGCCTCAAATGCCGGCGGGGCTGAAGTTGCCCGGCTGCCCGCCCGTGCCTCAGTCACCCGCAGGCTGTCAGCCGGCCCGAAACCCCGTGCCTCACACTCCCCCTGCGGCCTGGCGGCCGTGGGAGGCGCCCCCAGCGGGGCTGAAGTGGGCAACTCCAGCCCGGCCGGCGATTGAGGCCACCGCGCGGAGCGCGGTACCGGGCCAGGGCGAAGCCCGGCCCGCCCGCCCAGCGGCACGGACCCTGGGGCGGGGCGGAGCCGCAAAGCACCGGGCCCGGGCGGACCCCGGCACAGGGTCCGGGGCCTGAGCCGGTTCAGGAAGGTCGGGGCCCCCGCGGCCGCCAGGCCGCAGGGGGAGGCTAGGGGAACAAGCCCGCCGCAGGCGGCAACCGCGCCCGCACGCGCCTACGAGTGCCCCAGGTCCTCCGCCCCGTCCGGCTCCGTCGGAACCGAGCCCCCGTCCCGCGCCGGCCGCAGGACCAACTCGTCCGCCGCCATCGAGTCCAGCACCGGCGGCGCCGGCACCGGCGGCTTCGGCATGACGGCCGCCTCCGAGTGCCCGCCGCACCCGTACGCGAGGGACACCACACGCCCGTCCGCCGGCGAGAACTCGTTCGCGCAGACGCCGAAGGCCTGCCGCAGGGAGCCCCCGATCGGCACGAGGAAGCCGCAGGAGACGCAGGACGCCGGCGCCGCCTGCGCCATGGGCGTCTTCGCGCCGTAGGACTCCTCCCAGCGGTCGGCCGCCGTGTGCAGCCCGTAGCGGGACAGCACACGCGCCCGGCGCATGCCCA
Source organism: Streptomyces sp. NPDC006294 (assembly GCF_042870895.1). Lineage (NCBI taxonomy): Bacteria > Bacillati > Actinomycetota > Actinomycetes > Kitasatosporales > Streptomycetaceae > Streptomyces > Streptomyces sp. NPDC006294. Next base: position 164,866 of record NZ_JBIAHV010000003.1, on the reverse strand, counting down.
GTTCCTCGGCGAGCGCCGCGATCTGGCCGCGGCTGCTGTTGGTCGTGGCCTCGATCGCCGGCCGGCGGTCCGTGAGCTCCGCGTCCTCCGCCTCAACCCGTTCGGCCAGGTCGTGCGACGGCGGATGCTCGGCGAGGACCGAGTTCGGCGGGGGCTCGTCCTCGCCGGTGTAGCCGGGCTCCAGTCGCAGGTCCTCCGCCTCCGTGGGCAGCAGGTCGCCGGGCCCCATGTCGCCGGGCCGCAGCCGCTCGCTCCACGGCACCCACTCGGGGGCCAGCAGCGCGTCGGGCCCGGGCAGCAGGACGGTCTCGTCGAGCGTGACCAGCTTCGCGCGGGACGCACGGGTCACGGTCACGGCCCAGCGCCAGCCCCGGTAGCCCGGCTCCCGGCACTCGAAGAAGTGCGTGACGACCCGGTCCCCTTCGGAGACGAGCGACACATGCTCTCCCACCACCCCGGGCGCGGCCGCTTCCTCCGCGGCATTCCTGGCGAGGTCTACCGCCTCGGCGCACAGGCGGTCGGGGGTACGGCTTCGCGTCGTCGCAGCACTCACTAGTCTCGCTTCTCTCCTACGCCGTCTCACGGATGCGCCCGGCCGATGAAGAGGCACGGGTGAGGGCGGCGAACGGAGCGGACCGGAGGGCCGCATCGACGTCCGCACGCCCGGACCGTCCAGATCCCGGGCACACCTAACGTCATCCATTCTGCGGGATGCCGAAGAGGCGCGCGGCCGAGAACAACCGCCGGTGGCGCGCTACGCACGCTACCCCTTCCTACGCCTGCCGCCCACCTGCCCGTCCCAACACGGGACGAACCGACGACGACGGAGCGTCGGCAAGACCGCTCGGGACGGGCCCCGGCGCACACGACAAGAAGGAAACACGCCGCACGCCGGTGCCCCGATCTCGGTTCGGGACGGCAGGGCTTGGGGCACTATGACGGGGTGGCAGCCGCAAGGTCGTCCGAAACCGACGGCCCGGTCCGCAAGGCGGGCCGGGCGGTCGGCCGCGCGCTGCATCTGCCCTTCACGGGCACCGCCCGCGGCATCCGCAAGGCGACCCACGCGCACGGCGCCGGCGAGTCCGGTCTCGGGAAACTCATCGAACTGCACGCGGTGAACGGCGCGGGCGACGTCATGATCACCGTGGCGCTGGCGTCCACGGTCTTCTTCTCCGTACCGACCGACGAGGCCCGCGGCCGGGTCGCGCTCTACCTGGCCATCACCATGGCGCCCTTCGCCCTGCTCGCCCCCGTGATCGGTCCCCTGCTCGACCGCATCCCGCACGGCCGCCGCGCGGCCATGGCGGGCGCGATGCTCGCGCGCGTACTGCTGGCGCTCATGCTGTCCCGCGCCGTCGCGACGGGCAGCCTGGAGCTGTACCCGGCGGCACTGGCCGTGCTGGTGTCCTCCAAGGCGTACGGGGTGGTCCGCAGCGCCGTCGTGCCACGGCTGCTGCCACCGGGCTTCTCCCTGGTCAAGGCGAACTCACGGGTGACCCTGGCGGGCCTGCTGGCCACCGGCATCGCGGCGCCCATCGGGATCGGGCTGCAGCAGGTCGGGCCGCAGTGGCCGCTGTACGGGGCGTGCGTGCTGTTCATCCTGGGTACGTACTGGGCCTTCACGATGCCGCACAAGGTCGACTCGGCGAAGGGCGAGACGCCGGTCCAGGTGATCGCGCACGGCGAGAAGAAGCCGACCCTGCGTACGGTCGGCCCCTCGGTGCTGTACGGCCTCCAGGCGAACGCCGCGCACCGCGCGCTGTCCGGGTTCCTGATCTTCTTCCTCGCGTTCCTGCTGCGTGAGCATCCGCTTCCCGGCCAGTCCGCGGCGGTCTCCCTGGCGATGGTGGGCGTCGCGGCCGGCACGGGCAACGCGCTGGGCACGGCCATCGGCGCGTGGCTGAAGGCCCGCGCCCCGGAGGCGATCATCGTCACGATGGTGACGCTGGTTCTGGGGGCGGCCATCACGGCGGCGGTCTTCTTCGGCGCGGGCATGGTGGCGGTGCTGGGCGCGATGGCGGGGTTGTCGCAGGCGCTGTCGAAGCTGTCCCTGGACGCGGTGATCCAGCGTGACGTCCCGGAACAGGTCCGGACGTCGACGTTCGCACGCTCGGAGACGCTGTTGCAGATGGCGTGGGTGGTGGGGGGTGCGATCGGCATCGTGCTGCCGCTGAACGGGACGCTGGGGATGTCGGTGGCGGCGTGCGTTCTCGCGGCGGGGGCGGCGGCGTCCTTCCACGGCCTCCTGACGGCGGCGCGCCACCGCCCGGGGACGCCGAGGGCGCGGGTGGCGTAGGCGCGTGCGGGTGCGTGCCGCCTGCGGCGGGCTTGTTCCCCTAGCCTTCCCCTGCGGCCTGGCGGCCGCGGGGGCCCCGGCCTTCCTGAACCGGGTCAGGGCCCCGGACCCTGTGCCGGGCTCCGCCCTGGCCCGGTGCTTTGCGGCTCCGCCCCGCCCCCAGGGTCCGTGCCGCTGGGCGGGCGGGCCGGGGCTTCGCCCTGGCCCGGTACCGCGCTCCGCGCGGTGGCCTCAATCGCCGGCCGGGTTGGAGTTGCCCGGCTGACAGCCTGCGGGTGACTGAGGCACGGGCGTGCGGCCGGGCAACTTCAGCCTCGCCGGGGCTTGAGGCGCGGGGTTCGGGGCGGAGCCCCGACAAGACTGGCCGCCCCCGCCCCGCCGGCGCTCAAGACGCCCGGCCTCCGGGGCTGAGCGCACGGAAAGAGCGCCGCGCCGTGTACCCCCGCGCGGCTGGGCGAAGCGCGCCCGATAGCCTTCGGCTCATGACCGTTGCGTTCTTCTCGGGCAAGCGCCGCCGGGCCGCTGCCGCTCTCGGTGCCGTGTCCGCCGGGCTCCTCGTCCTTTCCGCCTGCGACAAGCCGACGCCGCTCGTCACGGTGACCATCGGTTCGGACTCCATCCACGCGGAGGCCGCCTGCTACAACGACGGTGAGGCCATCAAGGAGTCCGAGATCCAGGACTGCCTGACCAAGAAGCCGACGGAGACCGTCAAGGTCGCCATGGACGACAAGGTCCGCATGGGCGTCGACCCGGAGATCGCGGACAACGGCTGGACCCTGCTCTTCGGCGCGCAGCCGGTGGAGCAGGAGCCGTTCAAGAAGACGTACCGGACCATTCCGGGCAACGCCTTCTTCTCCTCGATGACCGGTGAGCCGACGACCAAGACGGCCGTCAGCGTCATGGAGACCAAGGGCAAGAAGGTCGTCGGCATCTGGAACTTCGAGTTCGTGAAGGAGTAGGGGGCGACGCCGTGCGCGTGCTGGTCGTGACCGCGGTGGCGGCCGAGGCCGCCGCCGTCATCGCCGAAGCGGACACGGTCGCGGACGCGGACGCAAGCACGGACGTGCCCCTGCCCGGCGGCTACGTGCTGACCCGCACCCCCGCCTACGACGTCCTCGTCGGCGGCGTCGGCCCCGCGGCCGCCGCCGCGGCCACGGCGACCGCCCTCGCCGTGGCGGACGCCCCGTACGGCCTCGTCGTCTCCGCCGGCATCGGCGGCGGCTTCCCGCCGCACGCGCCCGTCGGCTCCCTCGTCGTGTCCGACTCCGTCGTCGCCGCCGACCTCGGCGCCGAGACCCCGGACGGCTACCTGCCCGTCGACGCGCTCGGCTTCGGCCGTACGGTCCACCCGTCGCCGGCCGGCCTGTCGGCGCTCGTCGCCGAGACCGTGGGCGCCGTCCACGCACCGGTGCTGACCGTGTCGACCGTCACCGGCTCCACCGCCCGCGCCGCCGAGCTCGCGGCCCGGCATCCGCGGGCCGCCGCGGAGGCCATGGAGGGTTTCGGTGTCGCGGAGGCCGCCGCCGCGCACGGGGTGCCGGTCGTCGAGATACGCGCGGTCTCCAACGCCGTCGGCCCCCGGGACCGTGCCGCCTGGCGCATCGGTGACGCGCTGGCCGCGCTGCGCCGGGCGTTCCACCAGCTCGTACCCGTACTCCAGGAGCAACCGTGACGCTGCGGATCGCGTACTCGCCCTGTCCGAACGACACCTTCGTCTTCGACGCCTGGGCCCACGGCCGGGTCCCCGGCGCGCCGGCGCTGGACGTGACGTTCGCGGACATCGACGTCACGAACGGGATGGCGGAGCGCGGGGAGTACGACGTGCTCAAGGTGTCGTACGCGGTGCTCCCGTGGGTGCTGGACGAGTACGCGCTGCTGCCGTGCGGCGGCGCACTGGGCCGCGGCTGCGGCCCCCTCGTGCTCACCCGGGAGGCGGGCTCGGCAGACCTGGCGGGGAAGACCGTCGCGGTGCCGAGCGAGCGGTCGACCGCGTATCTGCTGTTCCGGCTGTGGGCGGCGGACGTCGTCCCCGAGGGCGTCGGCAAGGTCGTCGTGATGCCGTTCCACGAGATCATGCCGGCCGTGCGCGACGGAAAGGTCGATGCCGGACTCGTCATCCACGAGGCCCGTTTCACCTACCGGGACTACGGGTTGCACTGCCTCGCCGACATGGGCGAGCACTGGGAGTCGGTGACCGGGCTGCCGATCCCGCTCGGCGCGATCATCGCCAAGCGGTCGCTGGGCGAGGAGACGCTCCGGCTGCTCGCCGAGTCCGCGCGCGCCTCGGTCCGGATGGCGTGGGACGACCCGGAGGTCTCCCGCCCGTATGTGCTCGCACACGCGCAGGAGATGGACCCGGCGGTCGCGGACCAGCACATCGGGCTGTACGTCAACGAGTTCACGGCCGACCTCGGCGCCGACGGCTACGCGGCCGTGCGCGGGCTGCTGACACGCGCCGCGGCCGAGGGGCTCGTACCGCCCCTCGGCCCGGATGCTCTCTCGTTCGTGTGAGTCGCGCAAGGAGCGCCTAGACGTCCAGCTGGTCGGCCACCGCGCGCAGCAGGCCCGCGATCTTCGCGCCGTGCACCTTGTCGGGGTAGCGGCCACGCTCCAGCATCGGCGTGATGTTCTCCAGCAGCGTCGTGAGGTCCTGCACGATGGACGCCAACTCGTCGGGCTTGCGCCGCTGGGCTGCCGCGACGGACGGGGCCGGGTCGAGCAGGGTCACCGACAGCGCCTGGTCGCCGCGCTGGCCGGCCACCACGCCGAACTCGACGCGCTGGCCCGGCTTCAGGGCCTCGACTCCGGACGGGAGCACGGAGGAGTGCACGAAGACGTCGCCGCCGTCGTCACGGGAGAGAAAGCCGAAGCCCTTCTCACTGTTGAACCACTTGACCTTGCCGGTAGGCACGTCTGTCCTCGTCCTCGTACTCGTTGGGCGCTGGGGCACCGCAAGTCGGTCCGCCGAAAAAACGGCTCGTGATAGCACTACAGCGGGTCGCCTGACCCGCCACCCCCAAGGCTAATGGTCCAGAGGCTGGTGACAAGACGTCCCCGATCCGTTCCCGTGCGCAAGGGAACTACCCTGGCCGAATGACTGCTACTCCTCCCGCCGCCGCGCCCGCCCCGGGTGACGGGCTGGTGCGCGCCGGTGCGATCGTCTTCATCGTCGGCGCAGTGGCCACCCTGGTGACGGTGGCGCCGCTGTTCCTGGGCACCGAGCCCTTTCCGACCGTCGCGTACTTGGTGAGCATGCTGATGGGCGTCGGGTTCCTCGTCGCCGCGGCCGGCGTACTGCGCTCGATCGCCGCGCAGCGGCGTCAGGCCGGATCCGGCCGGTCGGCCGCGTAGGAACGCAGCCACGCCGGGAACGCGGTCAGGTCCGCCAGGACCACGTCCGCGCCCGCCGCCCGCAGTTCGTCCGCGTCGCAGGGCCCCGTCGGCACCGCCACCGAGAGCACGCCGGCGAGGCGCGCGCCCCGTACGTCGCCGATGTGGTCGCCGACGTACACGCTCGCCCCGTGCTCGCTCAGCGCCTCCGCCTTGGCCTCCGCCCACAGCCAGCCGATCGTCTCGTCGGGCGCGATGCCGAGGTGCGCCAGGTGGAGCTTGGCGTTCGGCTCGTGCTTGGCCGTGACGACGATCGCGCGGCCGCCGAGCTGCTGTACGGCCGCCACGGCCCCGTGCGCGCCGGGCATCGCGGGCGTCGGCCCGATCGCGTGGACCGGGTACGTCTCGCGGTACCGGTCGGCCATCTCCTGGATCCGCTCGTCGGGGAACCAGTGCGCCAACTCCTGTTCCAGCGGCGGCCCGAGACGCGTGACGGCCAGGTCCGCGTCGATCCATACGCCGGTCTCGGCGGACAGGGCGCGGTAGGCGGCGTGGATGCCGGGCCGTGAGTCGATGAGCGTCATGTCGAGGTCGAACCCGACGGTGAGTCCGGGGATCTGGCCGGTGGCCGGTGGGCGCGGGGCGGGGTGAGGAGCCATGGGGCTCATTGTGCCCACCCGTGGGTACGCATTTTCGGACGCCTAGACTTAGCCAAGCCTTACCAACCTTGCCGGTCCCCTGCCTCCGATTGGTGCCCATGTCAGTCAGACGCGCGCTCGCGGCCCGCCGCATCGGGTGGACGGCCGCCGCCGTCGCCGCCCTGCTGTTCGCGGTGCTGCTCAGCCTCGCGGTCGGGGCTCGCTCGGTCGCCCCGACCGCCGTCCTCGACGCCGTACTGAACGGCGGGCACAGCGCCGACGCCGAAGTCGTCCGCGAGCTGCGCGTCCCGCGCACCCTGATCGGCCTGATGGTCGGCGCGGCCCTGGCGCTCGCCGGCACGGCCCTCCAGGGCATCACCCGCAACCCGATCGCCGACCCCGGCATCCTCGGCATCAGCCAGGGCGCCTCGGTCGGCGTGGTCCTCGCCATCGCGTTCGCGGGCGTGCACACGCTGACCGGATACGTCTGGTTCGCCTTCGCCGGCGCGGCCGTCGCCTCGGTCGCCGTGTACGCGATCGCGGCCCGCGGCCGCGGCGGCGCGACGCCCGTCAAACTGGCCCTCAGCGGCGCGGCGATCAACGCGCTGCTGGTGTCGGTGACGATGGGCGTCCTGACGACGAAGGCGGCCGCGCTGGACGAGTTCCGCTTCTGGCAGGTCGGCTCGGTCGCCGGCCGCGACGCGGAAGTGGTGGGCCAGATCTGGCCGTTCCTGCTGGTCGGCGCCGTATTGGTGATGGCCGTGGCCCGCGGCCTGGACGCGCTGGCCCTCGGCGAGGACGTCGCGAAGGGCCTCGGGCAGAACGTCGCCGCGGTACGGATCGTGGGCGGCGTCGGCGCGACGGTGCTCACGGGCGCGGGCGTGGCGGCCGCCGGCCCGATCGCCTTCATCGGCCTGGCGGTCCCGCACATCGCCCGCGCGATCGTCGGCGGCGACCACCGGTGGGTGCTGCCGATGGCGGCGCTCATCGGTCCGGTGATGCTGCTCGTCTCCGATGTGATCGGCCGCATCGTCTTCCCGCCGAGCGAGGTCCCGGCGGGCGTGATGACGGCACTCATCGGCGTCCCGTTCCTGGTGGCCCTGGTCCGCCGCAAGGCGGTCCCGGCATGACGCTCTCCCTCGCGCGCCGCACGGTGCCCCGGGGGCTCCGCCCCCGGACCCCCGCGCCTCAAACTCCCCCTACGGCCTGGCGGCCGTGGGTGGGGGCACCTCCCACGCCGCCAGGCGCAGGGGGAGTGCCCCCGGCGAGGCTTGAGTTGCCCGACGAGACTGCGACGCGCGGCGAAACCCGGCCCGGCGACCAGAGTCGGCCCGCCCAGCAAACCCCGCCCGCCGGACGACACGGCCACGCGACGGCAACCCGAGCCCGTCCGGCGACTGAGGACACCACGCGCAGCGCGATACCGGGCCCGGGCCGAGTCCGGCACGGGCGACCGGCCGGCGCGGAACCAGGTCCCGGGCACGGCGTAGCCCGTCGCGGCGGCACGTACACGAGGAGGGCGCCGCATGAGCGCTGAGAGCGTCACCCCCGTCCGCCCCGCCGGCTACACCCTCGTCCGCCCCGCCCGCGGCCGCGCCAGCTTCCTGCTGCACCGCCGCGCCGCCGCCGTCGCCCTCGGCCTCGCCGCCGTGCTCGCGGCGGCCTGCGTCGCGTACCTCTGCGTCGGCGAGAGCTTCGTCGCGCCCGGTGACGTCCTCAAGGTCGTCTTCGGGCAGCCGTCGCCGCACGATCTCGTCGTCGGGACGCTGCGCCTGCCGCGCATGGTCCTCGGTCTGCTCGTCGGCGCCGCCTTCGGCGTCGCCGGCGCGCTGATCCAGACCGTCGCGCGCAACCCGCTCGCCAGCCCCGACATCATCGGCATCAGCCAGGGCGCGAGCGCGGTGACCGTGGGCGCGCTGACCTTCGGCGTCACCTCGTACACCTTCCTGCCCTACCTGTCCGTCGCCGGCGGCATCCTCGCCGCCGCGCTGGTGTACGTGTTCGCCTGGCGCGGCGGACTGCACGCGACCCGGTTCGTCCTCATCGGCATCGGCTTCGCGATCGCGCTCCGCTCGATCACCACGCTGTTCATGACGAAGGGCGACTACCTCGTCGCCCAGCAGGCGCAGATCTGGATGACCGGTTCGCTGAACGGCCGCGGCTGGGACGAGGCCGCGCCGCTCGGCTGGACGCTGCTGGTGCTGCTGCCCGCCGTGCTGTGGGCGGCCCGCGCCCAGCGCACCGTGTCGATGGACGACGACACGGCGACCTCGCTCGGCGTAAGGCTCGGCCGGCTGCGGCTCGGGCTGGTGCTGCTCGGGGTCGTACTGGCGTCGATCGCGACCGGCGCCGCCGGCCCCGTCGACTTCGTGGCGCTGCTCGCGCCGCAGATCGCGCGCCGGATGACCCGTACCGCGCAGATCCCGCTGCTGTGCTCCGCGCTGCTCGGCGCGGTGATCGTCGTCCTCGCCGATCTCGCGGCCCGCCGGATGTTCTCGCCCACCGAACTGCCGGTGGGCGTGCTGACGGCCGCCATCGGCGCCCCGTACCTGATCTGGCTGATCATCCGTAGCCGAACCGCTGGAGGAAAGTCGTGAGCAGGCTGACGGCCCGCGAGCTGACGCTCGCCTATGACGACCGCACGGTCGTGCACGACCTCGACCTGGCCGTGCCCGACGGGCGGGTCACGGTCATCGTCGGCCCGAACGCCTGCGGCAAGTCGACGACGCTGCGCGCCCTCGGCCGGCTGCTGAAGCCGAAGAGCGGGGCGGTCCTCCTCGACGGCGCCGAGCTCGCGAGGATCCCGACGAAGAAGATCGCCCAGTCGATCGGGCTGCTGCCGCAGTCCCCGGTCGCGCCGGAGGCCATCACCGTCGCCGACCTGGTCGCCCGCGGCCGCCAGCCGCACCAGCACTGGTGGCAGCAGTGGTCGCAGGAGGACGAGCGCGCGGTGACGGACGCCATGGAGCGTACGGACGTCACCGCGCTCGCCGACCGGCCCGTCGACGAGCTGTCCGGCGGCCAGCGGCAGCGCGTGTGGATCGCGATGGCGCTCGCGCAGGAGACGGATCTGCTGCTGCTGGACGAGCCGACGACGTTCCTCGACATCGCGCACCAGGTCGAGGTGCTGGACCTGGTGCGGCAGTTGAACCACGAGCGTGGCCGCACGGTCGTCGCCGTCCTCCACGACCTCAACCAGGCCGCCCGCTACGCCGACCATCTCGTCGCCATGAAGGCGGGACGGATCGTCGCCGAAGGGCGACCGGACGACGTCGTCACCGCCGAACTGGTCCGCGAGGTCTTCGGCATGGAGTCGGTCGTCGTGCCCGACCCGGTGACCGGATCGCCGCTCGTCGTGCCGGGAGCCCCGTACGCCCCCGCCTCGCAAGCCCCCGCGCCCACCCCGCAGTCAGCCTGAAAGGTTCCCTGTCCATGAGCAACACCCTTCGCCGCCGCGGTCTCCTCGCCGGTTCCCTCGCCCTCACCGCCGCGATGGCGCTGAGCGGCTGCGGTACGAACGACGACGCCGCCGGTTCCTCCGACAGGAAGACCGGGACCGACAGCACCCACACGGTGAAGACGGCCATGGGCGACGTCGAGGTCCCCGACGCGCCGAAGCGGGTCGTCGTGCTCGACACCGCGGAGCTCGACTCGGCGATCACCCTGGACGTGAAGCCCGTCGGCGCCACGCACGCCGGCACCGAGTCGGGCTTCCTGCCCTACCTGCCCAAGGAGAAGCTCGAGGGCATCAAGGACGTCGGCGAGATGATGACGCCGAACCTGGAGGCCATCGCCGCGCTCGAGCCCGACCTGATCCTCACCAGCAAGATCCGCCACGGCGACAAGTACGCCGAGTTGAAGAAGATCGCGCCGACGGTGATGACCGAGACCACCGGTCACCCCTGGAAGGAGAACTTCCAGATCCACGCCGACGCCCTCGGCAAGAAGGCGGAGGCCCAGAAGGCCGTCGCCGCGTACGAGGCACAGGCCGGCAAGGTCACCGAGGCGCTCGGCGGCAAGGAGAAGGCGGCCGCGACGGAGGTCAACGTCGTCCGCTTCGTCGAGGGCGCGGACATCCGCATCTACGGCAAGCAGAACTACATCTCCACGATCCTCGCGGACGTCGGCCTGGGCCGCCCGGCCATCACGGACAAGGCCAAGGACGGCTTCTCGTACGACGTGAGCCCCGAGAAGATCGACCTCGCGGACGCGGACGTCGTCTTCCACTCGACGTACGGCGACCCGGAGAAGGCGAAGGAGAAGCAGACGCTGGACAGCGCGCTGTGGAAGAACATGAAGGCGGCGAAGAACGACAAGGTCTTCGGCGTGGAGGACGAGGTCTGGATCCAGGGCATCGGCTACACGGCCGCGACGCGGATCCTGACCGAGCTCCGGACCCACCTGACGCACTGACGGTTCGGGACCCACCTGACGCACTGACGGTTCGGGACCCCGGCTCCACCCGGACCCGGTACCGCGCTCCGCGCGCGGTGGCCTCGGTCGCCGGCCAGGCTGACTTCGTCAGCCCCGCCGGCGATCGAGGCGCGGGGCTCGGGGCGGAGTCCCGACAGGACCGGCAAGTTCCAGGCCGTAGGGGGAGATCGAGGCGCGGGGGTCCGGGGGCAGCGCCCCCGGTCACGGGAAGGGGCGGGGCGGTGGAAACCGCCCGCCGCAGGCGTCAGCGCGCCCGCCTCCCCCGCCACACCAGAAACACCGCCGACCCCACCGCCGCCCCCTTCAGCACCCACGGCCACGTCCCCGCCAGCGCGTCCCGCACCCCGTCCTCGGGAATCGTCTCGCCCCAGTGGTCGTTCACGCGGCCCCACAGCCACAGCGCCCCGGCCGCCAGCGCCGTGCCGGGGATGCCGAACACGGCCAGCTTGGCCTCGGTGCGGGAGAGCCGCCGGGAGGCGTACGCGAGCAGCCAGCCGAGGCCGAGGGGGATCAGCGAGCCGAGGACCGCGCCCGCGACCAGCAGCGCGGCGGCGAGCAGCAGCAGCGGGCTGCCGAGGCGGCCACGCGGTGCCGCCCACCACCGGCGCTTCCCGGCGTCCTCCTCACCGTCGGCCTCCGACTCCTCGTCCTCCGTGGACGCCGTGGACGACGGCTCCGGCGGCTCCGGCGGCGGCTTCAGTATCTCGGGGATCTCGACCCCGCCGACGAACCCCGCCACGCCGTCGCTCGCACCCATCGCCCCCGGGTCGATACGCCACCAGTCGGGCTCCGAGCCGGAGGGACCCAGCTCGTCCATGCCGGCCAGGTGCGGCGGCGACGCCGCTCCACGCGAGGGCGGCGCGTCTGCCTCGCGGGGCCGGGGCACCCGTCGCCGGCCCCGCTGGCGCGGCACCGCGCCGCCGGACGGCTCGGGCTGCGGCGCCAGCGCGGTCGCGGCCGGCGACATACGGGAGGGCGGCATACGGGACGGCGACCCCTCCGACGACCTGGCGTCGTCCTCCGCGCCGTCCGCGCTGCCCGCCGACGCCACCACCTCGTCGGGCGTACCGAGCCGCCCGATGATGCGGCGGACGCCCGCCGGGCTGTCGCCGCCGAACTTCGTCCGCTGTTTCTCGATCTCGCTGCGCAGCGTCGCCACGAGCCGCATCCGCGTGGCGGACGGGAGCTGGGCCTGCTGGGCCAGATCGCCGACACGGCTCAGATAGTCGTAGACGAGCTGATCGCTCTCGATCCCCACCGACGGTTCCCCTGCACTGGCCACGGGCCGCCCGCCTTCCCGGGCCGCCCCGTCCCCGACGGTAGCGCTCCAGGGGCTAACGTGGGGCGGATGGGGACCATGCCCGAAGGAAGCGGCAGCAGCCCGCGCACCCTCGCGGAGGCGCTGCGCGCCCGCGACGACGAGGAGTTGGCGGCGCTGCTGCGCGCCCGCCCCGATCTGTTGAGCCCGGTTCCGAACGACGTCACCCAGCTCGCGACCCGGGCCGGCACCCGTGCCTCGGTCGTACGCGCCCTGGAACGGCTGGACCGGTTCGCCCTGCAGACCGCCGAGGCGCTGGCGGTGGCACCCGACCCGGCCCCGTACGAGACGCTGCAGGCGCTGATGACGGGCGACGACGGTGACGCGGCCGTCGAGCGGGCGCTGCCCGGGGCGCTCGAGACGCTGCGCCGGCAGGCGCTGGTGTGGGGCGGGGACGACCGGCTGCGGCTGGTCCGCACGGCGCGTGAGCTGCTCGCGCCGTCCCCGACACGCCCTTCGCCGACGGGTCTCGGGCCGACCGTCACGGAGGCCACCACCGGCATGTCGCCCGGCCGGGTCCAGGAGATCCTGATGGCGGCCGGGCTGCCGACGACGTACGACGCGGTGTCCGCGGTCGCGGCGCTGACCTCGCTGTTCACGGACCGTACGCGGATGGCGGCGCTGCTGGACACGGCCCCGCCGGACGCGCTGGCGGTGCTGGACCGGCTGGTGTGGGGACCTCCGTACGGTGAGGTGACGTCCGATCCGACGCCGCCGGTGCGCTGGCTGCGGGACCGCGGGCTGCTGCTGCCCGCGTCGGCGCGCACGGTCGTGCTGCCGCGGGAGGCGGCGCTGCATCTGCGGGCGGGCCGGGCCCACCGGGTGCCGGAGCCGTCGCCGCCGGCGATCGCGCCGGCCCGCGAACACGGTCCACAGGCTGTGGACAGTACGGCGGCGGGCCAGGCGTTCACGGCGCTGACCACCGTCGAGGACCTGCTGAAGGACTGGCACGAGGGCGGTCCCCCGGTGCTGCGCGCCGGCGGCCTGGCCGTACGGGACCTCAAGCGGACGGCCGCGGCGCTCGACACCACCGAGCAGCTCGCCGCGTTCTGGCTGGAACTCGCCTACGCCGCGGGCCTCCTGGCCGCGGACGGCGAGGCGGAGGAGCGGTACGCGCCGACGCCCGCATACGACGAGTGGCTGGAGCTTCCGACGGCGGAGCGGTGGGGTGAACTGGCCACCGCATGGTTGACGGCGACCCGAACGCCCGGCCTCGTCGGCACCCAGGACGCCAAGGGCCGTACGCTCTCCGCCCTCGGGCCGGAGCTGGACCGCTCGGCCGTCGTGGAGGTGCGCCACCGCGTCCTCGCACTGGCCGCGGAGCTACCGCCCGGCGCGGCCCCGGACCCGGAGACCCTGCTCGCCCGGCTGCGCTGGGAACGGCCGCTGCGCGGCGGCACGGGAGGCGGCGCGGCGCCCGGCGCGGGCAAGGACCTGCGGGCCATGGCCACGGCGTGGACCCTGTCGGAGGCGGAGCTGATCGGCGTGACCGGCCGGGGCGCGCTGTCCACGCACGGCCGCGCGCTGCTCTCCGGCGCCCCCACGTCCCCGGAGGACCACACGCCCCCGGACCGCACGGCGCTCGCCGACCGCCGCGCCCGCGCGGTCAAGGCGCTCGCCCCGCTGCTGCCGGAGCCCCTCGACCACGTGCTCCTCCAGGCGGACCTCACCGCCGTCGCCCCCGGCCCGCTGGAGCGCCCGCTCGCGGAGACGCTCGCCGTCCTCGCCGACGTCGAGTCCAAGGGCGGCGCGACCGTCTACCGCTTCACCCCGGGCTCGGTGCGCCGCGCCCTCGACGCCGGCCGGTCCGCGTCCGACCTGCACGCCTTCCTGGCCACCCACTCGCGTACACCCGTGCCGCAGCCGCTGAGCTACCTCATCGACGACGTCGCCCGCCGCCACGGCCATCTGCGGATCGGCGCGGCGTCGGCCTATGTGCGCTGCGACGACGACGCGATGCTCGGCGAGATCCTCGCCGACAAGCGCTCCCACGACCTCGGCCTGCGCCGCATCGCGCCCACCGTCCTCGCCTCCCAGGCCGACCCGGGGACACTGCTGCAGGGGCTGCGCGCCATGGGGTACGCGCCGGCCGCCGAGTCCGCGGAGGGCGACGTGCTGATCACCCGCGCCCACGCCCGCCGCACCCCGCCGCGCGCCGCGCCCGCCCCCGTACCGGAGGGGCCGCCCGTGCCCGACGGGACGCTGCTCGGCGCGGCCGTGAAGGCGATCAGGGCGGGCGACATGGCGGCCACCGTCGTACGCAAGCCCGGCGGCGCGGAACAGGGCCGCCCGGAGCGGGGCGAGCTGCCGCGCACGACCCCGGCGGAGACCCTGGCCACCGTCCAGGCCGCGGCCCTCACCGGCTCCGCGATCTGGATCGGCTACGTCAACGCGGAGGGCGCCGCCAGCCAGCGCGTCATCGCGCCCGTCCGCGTCGAGGGCGGTTTCGTCACGGCCTACGACCACACCGCCGACGAGGTACGGACGTATCCGCTGCACCGCATCACGGGCGTGGCGGAACTGGCCGACGACGCCGACGACGCCCGCTGAGCCGCCCCCGCCAGGGCCGCCGGTGATCCGTACGCCCTCGCACTCCCCGGATCGGCGCGCGATGCGGGACACTGGTTGTTTGGCCGTGTCCCGGACCGACGGACCGGCCCGACGCAAAGCCCGAGGGGAACCCCGGGGAAAGGGTGTGGCGTGAACGGACCGCTCATCGTCCAGAGCGACAAGACACTCCTGCTCGAGGTGGACCACGAGCAGGCCGACGCCTGCCGGCGCGCCATCGCGCCGTTCGCCGAGCTGGAGCGCGCGCCGGAGCACATCCACACCTACCGGGTGACCCCGCTCGGCCTGTGGAACGCGCGCGCCGCCGGGCACGACGCCGAGCAGGTCGTCGACGCGCTGGTCGAGTTCTCCCGCTATCCGGTGCCGCACGCGCTGCTCGTCGACGTCGCGGAGACCATGGCCCGCTACGGCCGGCTCACCCTGTCCAAGCACCCCACCCACGGCCTGGTCCTCACCTCCACCGACCGGCCGGTGCTCGAGGAGATCCTGCGCTCCAAGAAGGTCCAGCCGCTGGTCGGCACGCGGCTCGACCCGGACACGGTCGCCGTGCACCCCTCCGAGCGCGGCCAGATCAAGCAGACGCTGCTGAAGCTGGGCTGGCCGGCCGAGGACCTGGCCGGTTACGTGGACGGCGAGGCGCACCCCATCGAGCTGGCCGAGGACGGCTGGGCCCTGCGCCCGTACCAAAAGCAGGCCGTCGAGGGCTTCTGGCACGGCGGCTCCGGCGTCGTCGTCCTGCCCTGCGGCGCGGGAAAGACGCTGGTCGGAGCGGGCGCGATGGCCGAGGCGAAGGCCACCACCCTGATCCTCGTCACCAACACCGTCTCGGCCCGCCAGTGGAAGCACGAGCTGGTGAAGCGCACCTCGCTGACCGAGGACGAGATCGGCGAGTACAGCGGTACGAAGAAGGAGATCCGCCCGGTCACCATCGCCACCTACCAGGTGCTGACGACCCGGCGGAAGGGCGTCTACCCCCACCTGGAGCTCTTCGACTCCCGCGACTGGGGCCTGGTCGTCTACGACGAGGTCCACCTGCTGCCCGCGCCGGTCTTCAAGTTCACCGCCGACCTCCAGGCCCGCCGCCGGCTCGGCCTCACGGCGACGCTGGTGCGCGAGGACGGCCGTGAGTCGGACGTCTTCTCCCTCATCGGCCCCAAGCGTTTCGACGCGCCGTGGAAGGAGATCGAGGCACAGGGGTACATCGCTCCCGCGGACTGCGTGGAGGTACGGGTCAACCTGACCGACGCCGAGCGGCTCGCGTACGCGACGGCGGAGCAGGAGGAGAAGTACCGCTACTGCGCGACGACGGCGACGAAGCGGCGGGTCACCGAGCAGCTCGTGCACAAGCACGCGGGCCAGCAGATCCTCGTCATCGGCCAGTACATCGACCAGCTCGACGAGCTCGGCGAGCACCTGGACGCGCCGGTCATCAAGGGCGAGACGCCGAACTCCCAGCGCGAGAAGCTCTTCGACGCGTTCCGCACGGGCGAGCTCAGCGTGCTCGTGGTGTCCAAGGTCGCGAACTTCTCGATCGACCTGCCGGAGGCGACGATCGCGATCCAGGTCTCCGGCACGTTCGGCTCACGCCAGGAGGAGGCGCAGCGGCTGGGCCGCGTGCTGCGTCCCAAGGCGGACGGGCACAAGGCCCACTTCTACTCGGTCGTGGCCCGCGACACGATCGACCAGGACTTCGCGGCGCACCGCCAGCGGTTCCTGGCGGAGCAGGGCTACGCGTACCGCATCATCGACTCGGACGACCTCCTGGCGGGCGAGGACCCGGTGCGCTGAGATGGCGGGGGCACCGCCTGCGGCGGGCTGTTCCCCCACCCGCCCCTTCCCGTAACCGGGCTCTGCCCGGACCCGCGCCTCAAACGCCGGCGGGGCTGGGTGGGCCGGTCTCGTCAGGGCCCCGCCCCGAGCCCCGCGCCTCAGACGCCGGCGGGGCTGACACAGTCAGCCCCGCCGGGGGGCGCCTCCCACGGCCGCCCGGCCGTAGGGAGAGATTGAGGCCACCGCGCGGAGCGCGGTACGGGGTCCGGGGCCTGCCCCGGTTCGGGAAGGGGCGGGCAGGGGAACAAGCCCCCGGCTCAACGGCGCCGCACCCCCGCCTCCTCGCCGTACTCCCCCAGCACCGCCACACTGAAGACCACCCCCGCGAAAACCCTCACCGCCCGCACCGCACCCCCCACGCGCCACCGCGGGCGCCCGCCCGCACCGCTCGCCGTGGCGCCGGGCAGGGAGTGCGTCGCTGGGGTGACAGGGGCGGCGAAAGTGGTCATGCGTCCATGGTGCGCGCGTCACCCGGTCGGAGCATCGGGCTGCGGGCTGAACCGCGAAGCACCCCGCGTACTACTCCAGGCATAGCCCGTCCCCTACGGGGAGGACGTCCGGGCGGACGACGACCGCCCCGGTGCGGAGATCGGCCGCGTCGCTGTCACCGAGGACGCCGCGACCTCGCGCTCCTCGTGGCGGGGTACAGCAGCAGCCACCGACACCAGCCAAAGCCCCCTTGGTCGGCCGCTCGTTCGGCTCACCCAAGTGGAGGTCGGTTCAACCAGTCCTCCGGTGTGCGTGCCAGGCGGTGGCGGCAGTCGCGAGGCGCAGGGTCCACGGGTCGGGGTCGGCCTTGCTGATCTCGGACCAGACGGTGGCGTTGGCGGCGGCGAAGGCGGTGATGCCCTCGGCGGGGGCGGTGTGCCAGGAGGGGATCTCGGCGGCCCACTCTTCGGCCGACGCGGGGGTGTGTCCGGCGGCGATGAGCCAGATGATCCAGTAGCCGGCGTCGAGCCAGGCCGCGGGAGGCCATCGACCTGGCCCGAGCCTCCGGATCCGGGTACGTCGCCCGTAGACTTCAAGCCTTGTGCGACGAGTTCGGTCCCTTGAGCCGCGACCACCGCGTGGCGGAGCTGGGGGCGGAGATCGCCGTCCTGAGCACGCCGTGACGAGAGGGGTAGGCATGCCGCAGACCGAGGGTGCACGACTTTTCCGGGAAGCCTGGATCGCAGGAGTCCACCAGCACTTCTCGGGAGAGCCGAAGGCCGGTTACGTCACGCCGTGGGACGACACTCCGCAGTGGGAGCGCGAGGCCGCGGGGTCCGTCTACGAGCAGGTCCGCCACTTCATCGAGATCAGCGGCGGCACTACGGCGCGGCTGTCCCGCGAGCAGAAGAGCCGCTTCGTCGCGACGTGCTGGACGGCCCAGATGTTCAAACACTTCGAGGACCCGAAGCCCGGCTACGTGGCCGACTGGCCCGACCTCCCCTCTTGGCAGCAGGAGACCGACGCGGACATCTTCGAGGCCATCGAGAAGGAACTGAGCTGATGGTCGCCCCGTCGGCGCTTCCTTGCGGCGGGGCCTTTCACGCTGAATCTGTTCAATCAGCCTGCACACATGCGGACCGGCTTCGTGAGGGTTGGGCAAGCCCTGTGGCCATGTGTATCTGCCTTGCCGCCGCATTCTGCGTGGGGCGTGTTCAGCATTGTGCGCGGATCCGCTGGACCGGGTGTGGACCATTGCACGGATTCCTGGCCCAACAGGCGACTGAACGGCCATGTCGGCGAGTGTGGAGCAAGGCGTAGCACAGCCCTCCTGAAAAGCGTTCGCGCCACTTCACCGCCCCCACTACACTCGCGGGCTTGCCCCGGGCCCCGCCCGGGTTCCTCCCCGCCTCCTTCGAACGACTTCGAGGAGCGCCGCCGTCCGGACGGAAACCGGCCGGTCCGCCATGTCGTGATCACGCAGCTCAGCCGGAGGCAACCCGTGCCCGCGCACGCCCCTGTACCCGACGTGTCCACCGCCACCGCCACGGACGGGGACGACCCGCTCGCCCGCGAACGCGCACACCTTGCCGCGTCCCGGTCCGCCCTGCGGGCGATGCGCGAGGACGTCCAGTCGCTCGACATCAAGGACGTCACCGCGAACTGGGTCAACGCCGCCGTCCTCCAGTCGCAGATCGAGGACCGCATCAAGGCGCTGGCCGACCTCGCCCACACCCCGCTCTTCTTCGGCCGCCTGGACTACCTGCCCACCACGCAGGAGGGCCGCCGCTTCTACATCGGCCGCCGCCACGTCCACGACGCCGGGGGCGACCCGATGGTGATCGACTGGCGCGCCCCCGTCTCCCAGCCCTTCTACCGGGCCTCCCGCAAGGACCCGCAGGACGTCGCCCTGCGCCGCCGCTTCGGCTACACGGCCGGTGACCTCACGGCGTACGAGGACGAGCACCTCACCGACCCGTCGGAGGCCGAGCAGACGTCGAGGCTTCTCCAGGCGGAGATCGAGCGGCCGCGCGTCGGCCCGATGCGGGACATCGTCGCGACGATCCAGCCCGAGCAGGACGAGATCGTCCGCGGCGGCCTGGCCGGCACGGTCTGCGTGCAGGGCGGGCCCGGCACCGGAAAGACGGCCGTCGGCCTGCACCGTGTCGCGTATCTGCTGTACGCGCACCGGGACCGGCTGGCCCGCACCGGCACGCTCGTCATCGGGCCGAACCGTTCCTTCCTCCACTACATCGAGCAGGTCCTGCCCGCGCTGGGCGAGCTGGAGGTCAGGCAGTCCACGGTGGACGACCTGGTCGCCCACGTCGACGTACGCGGCGCGGACACCGCCGCGGCGGCCGTCGTCAAGGGCGACGCGAGGATGGCACGGGTCCTGCGGCGGGCGGTCCGCTCGCACGTCACGATTCCGACGGAGCCGGTGGTCGTGGTGCGCGGCTCGCGGCGCCGGCGGGTCCCGGCGTACGAACTGGAGGAGATCGTCCGCGAGTTGCTGGACCGTGACATCCGCTACGGGGCCGCCCGCGACGCCCTCCCGCAGCGCATCGCGCACACCGTGCTGGTGCGCATGGAGCAGTCCGGGGAAGCACCGGACGACCGCGTCCAGGACTCCGTCGCGCGGAACCCCGCCGTCAAGGCGGCGGTCAAGGCGATCTGGCCGCCGGTCGACCCGGCGAAGCTCGTGCTGCGCCTGCTGTCCGACGCGCGGTTCCTCGCGGAGCACGCGGAGGGGGTCCTCTCCGCCGAGGAGCAGGCCACGATCCTTCTCGCGAAGCCGCCGCGCAGCGTGCGGACGGCGAAGTGGACGGCGGCGGACGCGGTGCTGATCGACGAGGTGACGGACCTGGTCCAGCGCACCCAGTCGCTGGGCCATGTCGTCCTGGACGAGGCGCAGGACCTGTCCCCGATGCAGTACCGCGCGGTCGGCCGCCGCTGCTCGACGGGCTCGGCGACGGTCCTCGGCGACCTGGCGCAGGGCACGACGCCGTGGGCCACGGCGTCCTGGGCGGAGGCCCTGAAGCATCTCGGCAAGCCCGAAGCGGCGGTCGAGGAACTGACGGCCGGTTTCCGCGTGCCGCGCGAGGTGATCGCGTACGCGTCGCGTCTGCTGCCGCACATGTCGCCGGGCCTGGCGCCGGTCTCGTCCGTCCGCGAGTCGCCCGGCTCGCTCGCGGTACGCGCCGTGCCGGCGGACGGGCCCGACGCGGACGGGCTCGACGCGGCCGTGGTCGCCGCCTGCGCCGAGTCGCTGCGGCACGAGGGGTCGATCGGCCTGATCGCGGCGGACGCCCGCGTCCCCGCGCTCGCGGCGGCCCTCACGTCGGCGGGCCTGCCGTACCTCGCCCCCGGTGAGGAGACCACCGCCGAGGCGCGCCTCACGCTGGTGCCGGCGTCGCTGGCGAAGGGCCTCGAGTACGACTACGTGGTCCTCGACGAGCCCTCGTCCGTCGTCGCGGGGGAACCGGACCGCCGCACGGGCCTGCGCCGTCTGTACGTCGCCCTGACCCGCGCGGTCTCGGGCCTGACGGTCCTGCACGCCGAGCCCCTCCCTGCGGAACTGTCCTGACCGCCGGCCCCGGCGGGGAGTGGCCGCGCTGCGGGCGATGCGGTCGCACGGGGCGTCCGGGTCGCCGGGTCGCCGGGTCGCCGGGTTGGCGGGTTGGCGGTCGCCGGGTCGCCGGGTCGCCGGGTTGGCGGGTTGGCGGGTTGGCGTGCGGCTACGTGCCAGGAGCCCGGTACTGGATCCGCTCGGCCGTGCGCAGCGCTTCCAGGGTCTCGTCGACGGTCAGGAGGACGGTCGTCTCGAACGAGCTGAGCGCACCGCCTGAGCTGATCGCCAGCGCAACCGCGGACATGGACACGTTGTCCGGGGCCTCCCACAGGTTGTAGCCGTCATGCGTGCCGAAGGCGTACCAGAAGCCGTGGAGCTCCCCGCCGACGGACTCGATGTAGGTCCGGGCGGCCTGCGCGCGGTCTTCCGGATGGCCGGTCAGCCTGGCCCAGGTCTCCGGCGTGTAGCTGAATCTCGACAGATAGAGCGGCATCACGCCTCCTCTCGTTTCATCAAGAGGTGCCCCCGCGGGCCGGGAACGCGCACAAGACGGTCTCCCCTCCCCCGAAGGGACGACAGGACCTCTCCCGCGGCCGGTGTCCGCGCCCGGTGCTCCACCGCCCGGCGGGTCCGGTCCGCCGGGCCGGACGGGGCGCGGCGGCCAGGCACCCCGCCGGCCTCGCCGCGGGCGGCGATCCGCTACGCGTCCAGCGAGTCCCGCCACCCGCGCACCGCCGCCGCCGACACGGGTCCCGACCAGCCCTCCGGGCGTGCCGCGCCGCCGATGTGGAAGCCCGTCACGCCGCCGGCCAGCAGCCGCGGCACATGGTCCAGGCGCAGTCCGCCGCCGACCAGCAGCCGGGGCTCGTAGCCCGGTTCGCCCGCCCGTGCCGCCTCCGCGAGGAGCGTCGGGAGGCCGTCGTCCACGCCCGCCGCGGACCCGGCCGTCAGATACGTGTGGAGTCCGGGCAGGTCCGCGAGCTGCTTGCGCAGCGCGTCCCGGTCAGCGGCCCGGTCGATCGCGCGGTGGAACGTCCACCGGCACCCGTCCAGTACCGCCAGCAACCGCTCGACCGTGACGAGGTCGGGCTGCCCGTGGTCGTCGAGGAAGCCGAGGACGAACTCGTCCGCGCCCGCCTCGCGCAGTCCTTCCGCGGCGCGCACGAGCGCGTCCGCCTCCGCGGGTCCGCCGGCCGAGAAACCGTCGGCGAGGCGGAGCATCACCCGCAGCGGGATGTCGACGGCCGCGCGGATCGCCGCGAACACGTCGACCGGCGGGGTCAGTCCGTCGGCCGCCATGTCGGTGACCAGCTCGAGCCGGTCGGCCCCTCCGGACTGGGCGGCGACCGCGTCCTCGGCGTCGAGGGCGATCACCTCCAGGAGTGCACGGTTGCTGCTCATGGGACCCATTCCTCCAGGGGCTCCGACAGGTCTAGTCCATTGGTCAGCCTAATACCCACGGCGCCCCACGGCAGCCACCGGCCCGCAGGAGGCGGGCATACGGCTGCGGGCAGAATGAGGACCATGGCCGCCGTTCCGCAGCAGCACCCCGCCCACGAGGACCTCCGCAGCCGCTGGCTCCGTACCCTGCTCGCCGCCCGGGAGACCGCCCGCGAGACCGCCCGCGAGACCGCCCGCGACAGCGAGACCGTGGACGCAGACCCCTCCGCGTACGCGGAGAATCTGCTCGCCCGCTGGGCCGAGCCGCAGCGCAAGTACCACACCACGGATCACCTCGTCGCCGTCCTCGACCGCATCGACGAGCTGGAGCAGTACGCCGACGACCCGGCGCTCGTACGCCTCGCCGCCTGGTTCCACGACGCGGTCTATCTGCCCGACCGCTCGGAGAACGAGGAGCGGTCCGCGCGTCTCGCCGAGCGCGCGCTGCCCGAGGCCGGTGTGGGCGAACGGGCCACCGCCGAGGTCGCCCGCCTGGTCCGCCTCACCGTCACTCACGACCCCGACCCGGCCGACCGCAACGGCCAGGTGCTCTGCGACGCCGACCTGGCGGTCCTGGCCGCAGACCCGCAGGCGTACGCCGCCTATGCGGCGGCCGTCCGCGACGAGTACGCCTTCGTCCCGGACGAGGCGTTCCGCGACGGCCGCGCGGGGGTGCTGCGGCAACTGCTCGGGCTGCCGCGGCTGTTCCGCACGCCGCACGGGCAGCGCGAGTGGGAGCGGCGGGCGCGCCACAACCTCACCGTCGAGCTGGAGCTGCTCGCCGCGTCCTGAGCGGCCCGGGAGGAGCGCCCGGCCGGGAATTACGGGCTTCAACCAATTGTTGGCACCTGTCATGCCCGCAGCTTCATCCCGTACCCGTATGCCGCTCGCCGTCTACATACTCGGCCTGTCCGTGTTCGCCCTCGGCACCAGTGAATTCATGCTGTCCGGGCTGCTGCCGCCGATCGCGCGCGACATGGACGTCTCGATTCCGCAGGCCGGGCTGCTGACGTCGGCCTTCGCGGTGGGCATGGTGGTCGGCGCGCCGCTGCTGGCCGTGGCGACGCTGCGGCTCCCGCGCCGGACCACCCTCATCACCCTGATCTCGATCTTCGGCGTCGGGCAGGTCGCGGGCGCCCTGGCCCCGACGTACGAGGTGCTCTTCGCGTCCCGCGTGATCAGCGCGCTCGCGTGCGCGGGCTTCTGGGCCGTCGGCGCCGCCGTCGCGATCGCCATGGTGCCGGTGAACCAGCGGGCCCGGGCCATGGCGGTCATGATCGGCGGGCTGTCGATCGCGAACGTCCTCGGCGTACCGGCGGGCGCGTTCCTCGGGGAGCACCTGGGGTGGCGCTCCGCGTTCTGGGCGGTCGGCGCGGCGTCCGGCGTCGCGCTCGTCGGCGTGGTGGCCCGTATCCCGCGCATCCCGCTCCCGGAGCGCAAGCCGCGCCTCAACGAGGAGCTGAGGATCTACCGCGACGGCCAGGTGTGGCTGGCGGTGGCGATCACCGCGCTCGCGGCGGGCGGCGTGTTCTGCCTGTTCACGTACTTCAGCCCGCTGCTCACGGACGTGGCCGGGCTGGACGCCGGCTGGGTCCCGACGGTGCTGGCGCTGTTCGGGATCGGCGCGCTGACCGGTTCGACGATCGGCGGCCGGGTCGCGGACGCGCACCTGTTCGGCGTGATGCTCAGCGGCATCGCCGCGTCGACCGTCCTGCTGGCGGCGCTCGCGCTGTTCTCCTCGTACGCCGCCGTCGCGGTGTCGCTGTCGTTCCTGCTCGGCTTCTCGTCGTTCTTCACGGCCCCGGCGCTCAACGCCCGGATGTTCAACGTCGCGGGCGCGGCCCCGACCCTCGCCGGCGCGACGACGACCGCCTCCTTCAACCTGGGCAACACGGGCGGCCCCTGGCTCGGCGGTGTGGTCATCGACGCGGATCTCGGCTACGCGTCGACGGCGTGGGCGGGCGCGGCGATGATGCTCGTCGCGATCGGTCTCGTCGCGGTCGCGATGCGGCTGCACGGCAGTTCACGGGTGGTGGCGGGAGCGACGACGACCGACGCCGGGGCGGGCGCCCTGCGCACCGAGCACGTCTGATTCCACCCGCCGGCCACTCACCGGCCACTCACCGGCCGCGGCGGCCGCGGCGGGATCCGGCCGATGGCGACGGAGCGGACGGGCTACGCGGACCGGCCCTTCGGCCTGCGCAGTCCCGCGGCCGTCAGCCGGCGCACCAGTTCCTTGGAGCCGATCTCCACCGCGCCCGCCGCCACGGCGTCCGCGTAGCGGTGGGACGGGACGTCGTAGTGGTCGCGTTCGAAGGCGCGCGGCGGGCAGCCGATGCGGGTGGCGAAGCTGTGGAGCTCCTCGAACGACACGTCGCTGACCAGGTGGGACCACATCTGTCCGTGGCCGGGCCAGGTCGGCGGGTCGATGTAGACCGTCACCGGAGCCCGCCTATGGGGGCGATCACCACGCCCGCCTTGGCGCACACCCAGTGCGGGTCGGGGCCGAGCTCCGGCTCGACCTCGAGGGCGTGCGGGTCGCCCGCGTCGCAGACCGGACAGAGCGGCCAGCGGCCGTGCCGCTCCAGCAGGGCGTCCTGGACGTCCTGGGCGACCAGACCGGCGACGTACTCGACCCCGTCCGGCCACTGCTCGACCCACCAGCGCCGATGCGTGATCGAGTCCTCGACCATGGAGACGACCGTCGCCTCCGCGACGTCGCGGGCGGCCAGATCGGCGAGGACCAGGGCACGGGCCGTGTGCAGCGCCTGCTCCAGTGGGTTCGAGTCGTCCATGCACCCATTGTCTCCGGGTCTTGACGGCACCCGAAACGCGAAAATACCTTTCAAGGGTGACCAATCCAGTGAAGGAAATTTTCATGGGTGACGCTCCCGCTCCTGCCGCCCTCGCGGCCAAGGTGCGGACGCTCGCGCCGTCCATGACCCGTTCCATGCAGCGGGTCGCCGAAGCCGTCGCCGACGACCCGGCCGGCTGCGCGGCCCTCACGGTCACCGGCCTCGCGGAGCTCACCGGCACCAGCGAGGCCACCGTGGTCCGTACGGCCCGCCTGCTCGGCTACCCCGGCTACCGCGACCTGCGCCTCGCCCTCGCCGGTCTCGCCGCGCACCAGGAGTCCGGGCGGGCCCCCGCCCTCACCACCGACATCGCCGTCGACGACCCCATCGCGGACGTCGTCGCCAAGCTCGCCTACGACGAACAGCAGACCCTCGCCGACACCGCCGCCGGCCTGGACACCGTCCAGCTCGGCGCGGCCGTGACCGCCGCGGCGACGGCCCGCCGCATCGACATCTACGGCGTCGGCGCGTCGTCCCTCGTCGGCATGGACCTCGCGCAGAAGCTGCTCCGCATCGGTCTGATCGCCCACGCGCACGCGGACCCGCACCTCGCGATCACCAACGCGGTGCAGCTGCGCTCCGGCGACGTGGCCATCGCGATCACGCACTCGGGCTCCACGGGGGACGTGATCGAGCCGCTGCGGGTCGCCTTCGACCGCGGCGCGACGACCGTCGCGATCACCGGCCGCCCGGACGGGCCGGTCTCGCAGTACGCCGACCACGTCCTGACCACCTCGACCGCCCGCGAGAGCGAGCTGCGGCCGGCGGCGATGTCGTCGCGGACCAGCCAGCTCCTCGTGGTCGACTGCCTGTTCATAGGCGTGGCGCAGCGTACGTACGAGTCGGCGGCGCCTGCCCTCGCCGCGTCGTACGAGGCCCTCGCCCACCGCCACAATCCGCGCACCCGCTGACGCGCACGCCGCCGCCGAGGCTGACGCCGACGCCGACCGAGAAAGCCGAGCCGCCTTCCATGACCTCCACGTACGGTGAACTCCGCGCCCAGCTGGCCGCCTTGACCACCGAGGCGTTCCGGCCCGAGTTCGCCGACATCGACCGGCTGCCGACGCTCGAGATCGCCCGCACCATGAACGGCGAGGACGCGTCCGTCCCGGCCGCCGTCGCCGCGCGACTGCCCGTGATCGCCGCCGCGATCGACGCCACCGCCGAGCGCATGGCCCGCGGCGGACGGCTGATCTACGCGGGGGCCGGCACGGCGGGCCGGCTCGGCGTCCTGGACGCCAGCGAGTGCCCGCCCACCTTCAACACCGACCCCTCGGAGATCGTCGGCCTGATCGCGGGCGGCCCGACCGCCATGGTCAGGGCCGTGGAGGGCGCGGAGGACAGCAAGGAGCTGGCCGCCGCGGACCTGGACGGCCTGAAGCTGACAGCGGACGACACGGTGGTCGGCATCTCCGCGTCCGGCCGCACGCCGTACGCGGTCGGCGCGGTGGAACACGCCCGCGGCCTGGGCGCGCTCACCATCGGCCTGTCCTGCAACGCGGACAGCGCGCTCGCCGCCGCCGCGGACCACGGGATCGAGGTCGTCACCGGACCCGAACTCCTCACCGGCTCCACCCGGTTGAAGGCGGGCACGGCGCAGAAGCTGGTGCTCAACATGATCTCGACGATCACGATGATCCGCCTCGGCAAGACCTACGGAAACCTGATGGTCGACGTCCGCGCCTCCAACGACAAGCTCCACGCCAGGTCCCGCCGGATCGTGGCACTGGCGACGGGCGCGTCGGACGAGGAGATCGAGTCGGCCCTCGATGCGACGGACGGCGAGGTGAAGAACGCGATCCTGGTCGTCCTCGGCACCGTGGACGCCCCGACGGCCGCCACCCTCCTGTCACAGGCCAACGGCAACCTCCGCGCTGCCCTGGAACACGTCCGGACCGCTCCGGAGCCCGACCCTGACGGGACCGGTTCGTGATCGCCTCCTTCCTGCGTGACGGCACACAGGGCTCGCTGACGGTGACCGTGGAGCAGGTCGATGATCCCGCCGCGATCGGCAAGCCCCCCTCGACCCGCGGCTTCCCGAACTGCACGGCTGTCGTGGACCACCCGGGGCAGGGCTGTCGGGCGCTCTTCGGCGCGGAAGGCCGCATCACGCTGCGACCCGTGCAGCCGTTGGCACCCGGCGACTGGGACGCTCACCTGCCATTCCTCGGCACCTCCTGTCCGGGCTGGGTGTTCGACGAGTGGCAACCCGAGCCGTGACCGACCGCCCCCGCTGCCGCCCCCAGATTCGCCAAGGTTTTTTTGCAAAAATCCTTTGGTAAACCCTGACGCTCCTCCTACGCTCCTCTCATGCCCGCCGAGACCCCCTCCCCCGAGCCCTCCGGCTTCAGCAGCCGCACCCTCGACCCCCGCAAGGACGCCGCCGCGCTCAAGGCGTTGACGCACCCTCTGCGCATCCGGATGCTGGGGCTGCTCCGCATGGACGGGCCCGCCACCGCCAGTGAACTGGCGGTCAGGACGGGGGAGTCGTCCGCGTCGACCAGCTACCACCTGCGCGTGCTGGCGAAGTACGACTTCATCGCCGAGGCCGAGCACCGCGACGGCCGGGAGCGGCGCTGGAAGGCGGTGCACGAGGTCACCAGCTGGAGCAACGACGCGATGACCGGCTCCGACGAAGCGCAGGCGTTCGTCGACGTGGCCCGCCGCGCCCAACTCGACCATCTGGAGCGGTCCCTCGCCCAGCACCAGGAGGACCTCGCGGCCGGCCGCCTCGGCGACGCATGGCGGGAGCCCTCCGGGTTCACCGACCTGGTGGCGCGGCTGACGCCCGAGTCGGTCACGGAGCTGTTCGACACGTTCTCCCGTGCCGTGACCGAGCTGGCCGACCGCGACGAGGGCGACCCTCGCGCCGAGCAGGTCGTGCTCTTCGCCGCCGGCCTCGCCGTCAGGGCGGAGGACCGCTCGTGAAGCGGCCGATGGACCGGTCGATGGACCGGCCGCTGGATCCGCGTACCGCCGGGCGCCGCTTCGCCGCCGTCATGTTCCTCTTCTGGCTGCCCGTCGGCCTCTACATACCGTCCCAGGTGCTGCTGCTGAGCGAGCGCGGCATGAGCCTGGCCGTCGTCGCGGGACTGTTCGCCGTCCACTCGGTCACCGTCTCCGTCATGGAGCTGCCGACCGGCGGCCTGTCCGACGTCATCGGCCGCCGCACCGTCCTCGCCGCCGCGGGCGTGCTCAACCTCTCCGCGCTGACCGTGATGGCGCTCGGCACCACCGTCTGGGCCCTGGCCGTCGCGATGTTCCTGATGGGCACGGGTCGCGCGCTCTCCAGCGGCCCCGCGGAGGCCTGGTACGTCGACACCGTCCAGGCCCACTCCGGCCCCGCCGCCGAACTGCGCACCGGACTCGCCCGCGGCAACACCGCCTCTGCCGCCGCGCTCGCCGTCGGCACCCTCACCGGCGGCGCCCTGCCGCTCCTGCTGAGCCTCGGCGCCGACCCGGGCGCCCGGCTGGCCGACGCCACCGGCGGGCTCGTACTGCCGCTGTCGGTCCCTGGCCTGCTCGGCGCGGCCGTCGGCGTCGGGTTCGTGGCGTTCGTGCTGACGGCCCTGCCGGAGCCGCCCCGGCCGCCCGCCACGCTGCGCGGGGTGCTCCGGGGCGTCCCGGCGACGATGCTCGGCGGGCTGCGGCTCGGCGTCACCGAGCCGCTGGTGCGCCGGGTCCTGCTGACCTCCGCGGCCGCCGGCGCGGCGCTCGCGTCCATCGAACTCCTCACCCCCGGCCGGGCCGCCCGGCTCACCGGCGCCCCGGAGTCCGGAGCCGTGCTCTACGCCTCCCTCGCCTGCGCCGGCTTCCTGTGCACCGCGCTCGGCAGCCACTGCGCACCCCTGGTGGCCCGGCTGACGGGCAGCAGTGAGCGCGCGGTGCTGACCGCGCTCGGCGTGAGCGTGTCCGGGCTGGTGCTGCTCGGTACGACGGCCGCGTGGGACAGCGGCACCGCCCCTCTGGTCCTCGCCGCGGTCGGCTACGGCCTGGTCTATCTCGGCCTCGGCGCCGCCGGCCCGAACGAGAACGACCTGCTCCACCACCGCGTCGACAGCTCACGTCGCGCGACCGCCCTGTCGGTGAAGTCCCTGGCGCTCCAACTGACCGGCGCGCTGGCCGGCCTGGCCGCCGGTTCCCTGCCGATCGGCCCGCTGCCGTGGCTGATGGCCGCCGCCGCTCTGCTGCTGGGCGCCCTGCTGTGGACGCACCGGCTGACGCCCGCGCCCGAATCGCACCCCACCGCCACGGGCTTGACCGAACGCGTCTGACCCTCGGGCACTCGGTGTGCTCGCTCGCGACCGCCATCGCTCCCGACACAGGGGCAAGCGTCGGCATGGCACGCCCGAAATGACGCAAAAATGACTTAGATTGTGAGTTTGTAGGGTTCCACCCATCACTCATCACGTCGACTCCGACGGAAGTGGAGATGTTGTGCGCAAGCTTCGCAATGCTGTCCTGGTAGCTGCCATGCTCGGAAGTGTCAGTGTGTTCGGGGCCGGTGCTGCTGCGGCCACCGAGGCCACCGGCGACAACGACAACACGGGCGGCGACAAGACCAACCTGGTCGTGTGCGAGCAGAACGCTCGTGTCGGCGACGACACGTTCCAGCTCGGCCTCATCAACGTCGTGACCGGGCCCATCACCCTCCTGGGCAGCGGCCCGGCGACCGCAACCTCGGTCCAGCAGATCTGCAGCGGCGAGGACACCGTGGCCGGCAATGGTTCCGCCGCCGAGTCGGGCACGGGCCTCGACCTCGACCTCGGCCTCGACGGTCTTCTCTAACGACGAGGGACGCGTACCAGCGCTCACCGGCGGGCGATCAACGGGCGTGCCCGTTGAGCTCGGCCGACTCGGGCAGCAGCGTGCACAACTGCTGTAAGCCCTTCCTGCGGGCCGTGGCGTTCAGTTGGTCGACCGCCGTGGCCGCAGGAGTGAGCTTTCCGGCCTGCCGCAAAGGGCGGTCGGTTGCCGGGACGCAGGCCGTTCATGCAGGCGCCCGGCTGGGTATCCCAGCCGGGCGTCTTGCGTGCGCGGCTGTGGCGTTCGGCCGCACCGGCCGGCTCAGCCGCGCAGCGTCACCCCGTACCGCGTCCGCAGGCGGGTGAGTTCCCACCACGCGATGGCCGTCACCGACGCCGGGCCGCCGATGACCGCGCAGATCTGGACGAGAGGCGGGCCCGGCGGCATCCCCGCCGTGGCCAGGTTGATGGCCGCCAGCTCCCACACCAGGACGCCGGTGAGCAGAGCGGGGAGCCCCGCGTGGACTTCGGCCGTGTTGAACGCGGTACGCACGGCCGTCGTCGACGCGAAGACGACGAAGAACACCACCCACAGCACCGGCACCAGCAGCGCGAGCGTGATCAGCGGGCTGACGGGACTGTTCGCGTAGCTCTGGGCGAGCAGCATCACGCCCGCGAACAGCAGCGGCACGGCCGTGAACGCGCCGAAGTACCAGAGCACCGAACGGACCGCCGGCCGCAGACGCGCCCGCATCCCCGGCCGCGCGGCGGGCGGCGCGAGCCGGAACAGGACCATCAGCACGAGCGGGGTGGTCAGGAGCAGCAGCCACGGCGTGATCGCCAGCCGGAAGAAGTACTGCTCCTGCACCTCGTCCCAGTCCGCCTCCGTGCCGTACGCGACCAGGATCAGGAACGACGCGGCGAGCGCGGCCCACGCCCGCGTCTTCTGCGCCCGCCACACCTCCGGGTCGTGGTACCGGCGGATGCTGTGCGCCGGGAACTTCCGCCGTGCCTGCCGCCGGGCCGACCTGGCCAGCGGATAGCCGACGAGGACCGCCAACGCGGGCCACACACAGCACATGCCGAGCGCCAGGAGACAACCCGGCACCCGCCGCACCTCGTTGAGCAACTCCCGCAGCGGGGGCCACTCGTCCGCACGGAACCGCTGCCACAGCGTCGGTCGCGGCCCGTACGGAACGTACGGCGGCGGCGGCCCCGGATACGGACCGGGATGCGGCCCCGGCTGGGGGCCGGGGTACGGGCCCGGGTACGGCCCCGGCTGCGGCGGTACGCCCGGACGCGGCGGCGGCCCCGGCGGTTGCGGCCGCCCGTCCCGCCGGTACGGATTCTGTCCCCCGAATGTCACGCCCGCGTCCCCTCCCGAAGTGGTCCGCAGATCATTTCAGGAACATCAACCGCCGTGCACACGAAGGCATACGCCTCAGGGCAGCCGGGCCGCCGCGTTCACCTCCCGCACCCGCGCCCGCAACACCTCCGCCGGCGTCGCGGGCCGCGCATCCCCGGGCGGGCAGTCCCACTCCCTGCCCCCGCCCGGCGGCCGGAGCTGTACGCACGTGCCGACCTGCCCCATGACGATCCCGACCCGCCCGTCCCGGACGTCGACGGCGTACCGGCCGAGGCGAGGCATGCTCACTTCTCCAGCTCCCGGAGTACCGCCGCCAGCCGAAGCGCCGTGTCCAGATTGCAGCGGCCCAGGTCGATCAGCGGATACGGAGCCTCGCTCGCCAGCGAGACGACATCCACGCGCAACGACGGCAGCGTCACCGACACCACCCCGAGCCCGGCCCTGAGCCGGTCCACCACCTCCTCGGCCGTCCGCAGCCGCTCGGCCGATCGCACCACCGTCATGTTCTCCGCACCTCCAGTACGCAGTGTTCCGATTCCTCACCCAGCGTGTCCGGGCGCCGCTAGCCTGGGAAGAGACGGCGGCCCAACAACGCGACCTGTCGATCAGGGAGTTGCACCATGCCCGGACCCAAGGACCTCGACCCGTCGACCTCACCACGCGCCCTGCTCGGCGCGGAGCTGCGCCACGCCCGCATAAAGGCCGGTCTCACCCAGGACGAGCTGGGCGGGCCGCTGTTCGTGAGCGGCTCGTACATCGGCCAGATGGAAGCCGGCACCCGCCGCATCCTCCCGGAGCACGCGGCCCGCCTGGACGAGGCGCTGGGCACGGACGACTTCTTCACGCGCAACTGCGAGGTCTCCAAGAAGTCCCGCTACCCCGACCACTTCGCCGAGGCGGCGGAGGCGGAGGCCACGGCGGAAACCATCAAGGAGTACGCGCCGCTGCTGATCCCCGGCCTGCTCCAGACGGAGGCGTACGCCCGCGAGGTCTTCCGCGCGTACCACCCGACGGCTCCCGAGGAGGCCATCGACGAGCTGGTGGAGGCGAGGCTCGACCGGGCGGGCCTGCTGGCCGATCCAACAAAGCCCTTGTTGTGGGCGGTGCTTGACGAGGCGGTGCTACGACGGGAGGTCGGCAACGCAGCCGTGATGGCGGAGGCGCTGCGGCATGTGGCGGCTCTGGCGAGGCGCCACCGGATCATCGTGCAGGTGCTGACGTTCGGGGCGGGCGCGCACGCGTCGATGGAGGGTGCAGTCAAGATCATGACCTTCCCTGACGCGCCTCCGCTCGCGTACTTGGAAGGTCCTGGCATGGGTCAGTTGGAGGACTATCCAGCCACCGTCACCCGACACGAACTGACCTACGATCTCCTCAGGGCCAGCGCTCTGTCTCCGGAAACCTCCTTGGCCCTGATCGAGTCAGTGGCGGAGGATTACGCGCATGAAGTCCAGCCCAGAGCATGACCTGACGGCAGCCGTCTGGCACAAATCCAGCTACAGCGGCGGGAGCGGCGGCAATTGCGTCGAGGTCGCCACCACCTGGCACAAGTCCAGCTACAGCGACGGCAGCGGCGGCAACTGCCTCGAAGTCGCCGACGGTCACCCCGACGTCGTCCCGGTCCGCGACTCCAAGGACCCCGACGGCCCGAAGCTCGCGTTCCGGCCCGGCGCCTGGTCCGCGTTCGTCACCGACCTCAAGCACGGCTGAGCGACGCCGGGCGCGTGTCGGCCCTTCCCGACAGGCCGACACGCCCCGGCGCGGCGGTGGACGCGACGAGGGACAGCAGGCCAGGTAGTGCTTCACGGCGGGTTCCTCCGATGAGTGGGACAGCGCAGTCGATCTTGGCGTCCCCGCTCGCCCTCCCACCCGCATACCGCGCCCGCCCGTTCGACGGTTCACCCGTCCAGCAGGGGCGCACCGGGAGCACTCCCGGAGCTCAAGAGCCGGGATTCGAGCGCTCTTAACAAGGATTGGTTCGGTCGGGTCTCATGTAACCCGCCCACCCACCCTGGCGACTTGACGCGGACGTTGACTTCCAGCGACCGACTTGCCACGCAGGGTCATCACGCTCTAGCGTTCCGATAAACGAACAAAGAACAACCCCCGCCAGGTGCTACCAACACCTGCGGGGGTCTGACCATCAAGATCGAAAGAGACTCGATCCATGGCTGACCGCCAGCTTAGTGCTGCCCCTCATCCCCTCGCCAACCCCGGCTACGGCAAACGAACCGTGTCGGGCCAACTGCCACGAACCGCCGACGACTTCGCACACCTGCCCAAGCGTGAGGCGGCCGTCGCCGCGTACATCGACCGGCTGGACGACAACAGCGACATCTCTGTGAAGACGCTGGCGAAGTTCACCCCGTACGGCCAGTGGGCCGCCTCCAAGGCGCTCAACCATCTGATCCGGGCCGGGCATCTGCGGCGCGGGCTGGAAGCGATCGACTCCGAGTCGGGCAGCACCCTGTGGGTGACGCGCACCTGGTGGTCGCGTACGGCGCACGACGACGCGTGGTGGGCGGCGTTCCAGCGCGGGGACGTGCCGGTGGAGCCGGTGGAGAAGCGCCGGCCGACCCGCTCACGGGCGTACGTCCTGCTGGCGGCCCTGGGCCGGGCGAATCCGATGATGTCGCTGTCCCACACCGAGTGCCTGTCACTGGTGCCGCTGGTGGACGAGTGGTTCGCACGGGACGCGACCGAGCGGCAGTTGCTGCACGCGCTGACCGACGGGCTGCCCGTCCCGGTCCACCACGCCGCCGCGCTCGCCCGCCGCCGCCTCACCGACAAGCTCCCGCCCGAGCCGGTCCCGCTGCCGCCTCCCCGCCGCATCCTCGAATGCGGCAAGTGCGGGGCGCCCGGCCGGGCGGACGCACTCGTGGACGGCGTGTGCGCCCGCTGCCGGGGCGGCGGCACGGCCCCACCACCCGCCCTCCCGGCCGCCCGCGTCCGCGCCCACGCGGCCCAGGCCCGCGCGGCGGCGACCCGCCCGCCCGGGACGACGAGGACACAGCCATGACAGTGCCGCTCACCCGGCCCCGCCACGGGGCACGATGGAGGGGAGGAGGCGACGCCATGACCCGCATCAGCGCCGAGAACCCCGAGATGTCCGTCGAGGACTTCGAGGAGCTCGCCCATAACGCCCCCGAGGGCGTCACCCTCGAAACGGAGAAGCTCAAGGAGTACGCCCAGGCGTAAACTCGGCTGCATGAGCCGACGACGACATTGATCCACCGCCTCTGGTCCAGGAACGGGCTGTCGCGGGCCGCCGCGCGGGTGAGCACCCGGCGTCCCCCGTCCGTTCCACGCAAGGACCACACGCATGCTCACCGCTTCGTCGTGCCCGCCCGGGGCCAACGGCCCGCTCGATCCCCGCGTCCGCAGACTTGAGCGAAGGCTCTACGCCTACGCGGGACTTGAGGACTTCGTCCTCCTCTACCCCCTCTACGCCCTGCTCTTCGCCGAGCACGGTCTGAACACCGCAGAGATCTCGTCCCTGTTCGCCATCTGGTGCGTCGTCGGCCTGCTGGTCGAGGTGCCGTCCGGTGTGTGGGCCGACGTCGTGTCCCGCCGGGCCGTGATGGTCGTCGGCCCGGTGCTGACCGCCTGCGGGTTCGCGCTGTGGGCGCTGACCCCGTCGTACGCCGCCTACGCCGCCGGGTTCACACTCTGGGCGATCGGCGGTTCGCTGCGCTCGGGCTCCATGGAGGCGCTCGTCCACGACGAACTCGAACGGCTCGGCGCGGCCGCCCGGTACGGGCGGGTCATGGGCCGGGCGGCGGCCGTCAGCATGGCCGCGACAGCTGCGGCGACCGCGGCCGCCGCGCCCGCGCTCGCCTTCGGCGGCGACACCCTGGTGTGGGCGGGCAGCATCGCCGCGTGCCTGCTGTGCGCGGCGGTCGGCGCGACGCTCCCCGAGCACCGCGCCGCCGTCCCGCACGAGCACGCCGAACGGCCCGGCCACCTCGCGACGTTGAGGGACGGCCTCACCGAGGTGCGCGGCAGCCGGCCGGTCCGCCGGGCCATGGTGCTCGCCGTGGTGATCACCTCGGTGTGGGGCGTACTGGACGAGTACGTGCCGCTGCTGGCCGCGTCCACGGGCGTCGCGACCGAGACCGTGCCGCTGCTGGTGCTGGTGGTGTGGGTCGGGGTGACGCTCGGCTCGCTGCTGGTGGGCCGGGGCGAACGGCTCACGGAGCGCACGGTCGGCGCGCTGGTCGCGGCGGCCGCCGCAGCGCTCGCCATGGGCGCGCTGTCCGGGGCGCCGGCCGGGTTCGTGCTGCTGGGCGCCGCGTTCGGCGCGTTCCAGCTCGCGGACGTACTGGCGGACGTACGGCTCCAGTCGGCGATCACCGGCCGGAGCCGGGCGACGATCACCTCGCTGACCGGTCTGGGCACCAACATCGCCTCGCTGCTGGGCTTCGGCGCGTACGCGGCGCTGTCCCCGTTCGTCTCGCACGGCGGCGTCTTCGCCCTGCTGGCAATGCCCTACCTGCTGGTGGCCGCCGCACTGGGCCGCTCACCCCGGCCAGCCCCCGCGCCGGCCGGTCAGGAGGCGCGGTAGCGGTCGTGCTCGGGGCGTTCGCCCGGACCGGACTCTGCCCGGACCCGCGCCTCAAACGCCGGCGGGGCTGACACAGTCAGCCCGGCCTGGGGGTAACTCCCCCTACGGCCCGCCGGCGTGGGAGGTGCCCCCACCCACGGCCGCCAGGCCGTAGGGGAGTCTGGGGCCACCGCGCGAAGCGCGGTACCGGGCCCTGGCCGAGCCCGGTCCGCCCACCCGGCGGCACGGGGGTGATGGGGCCCGGGGCCTGCCCCCGGGCCGATGTCGGGCCGGCACGCCGCGCTGGGTGCCCGTCAGCTCGATGTCCTGTCGTGCGGCGGGACGGCGATCAGGCGGGCGAAGCTCTCGGGGCGGCCCCGTTCGCCGATCAGTTCGCCGTCCGCCTCGACCCAGGCGTGCGCGGCGAACGGCGGCGCGGCCCGTACGCCCACGCACCAGGTCGGCCAGACGCCCTGGAGGCGGCAGAGCAGGGTGATGGAGACCGAGCGCGGCAGGCAGGAGCGCAGGCCGTTGAGGCTGAGGCTGGCCGCGAGGACGGAGCTGCGGGCGGCATGGGCCTGCGCGCTGCTGGCGGGCGCGGCGCCCCGGCTGAGCCGGGTCAGGACACGGGTCAGCAGGTGGGGTTTGAGCAGGGCCAGCAGCCGGCCCGTGCAGATGGCCAGCCGGGTGAGCAGCCGCAGTCGCAGTGGCCGTCTGGTGCGGTCGCGGTCCAGGGCGACGGTGATGCTCATTCCTGGACCACCCCGGCGGAGCGCATGGCCTCGATCAGGGCCCGTACGTCGTCCGCCGCGCGCGCCGTGTCCACGTCGAAGTGGTCGGTGACGCGGCGGACGGCGTCATCGGCGTCGCCGCCGTCCAGCAGGGCCTGGGCGGCGGTGGCGGCGCTGGGGTTCATCTGCCAGTAATGGCCGGTCTTGGTGTCCAGCAGGACCGCACCGTATTCGGTCTCGGTGACGGTGAGATACGGGCGGTTGCGCAGGTTCATCGCATTCCTTCCTTCCGGCCGGGCACGTCAGGCGACCGCGCGCAGCCATGCTTCGCAGATGATGGTGGAGTCCACGGCGCCGTCCTTGAGGGCGGGCGTGCCGGGCGTCCCGGTCAGCCGGGAGAGGGCCTCGGCGTCGACGAGCCCGGCCTTGGCCAGGGCGCTGTCCTCCCACAGCGACCGGATCTCGTCGCGGTGCCGGTAGAGGCCGCCGACCGCGTCGACGGTGCCTTCGAACTTGGTGGCGCGGGCCCGGCACTCCTCGGGGAGGACGCCGCGTACCGCCTCCTTGAGGACGGGTTTGAACTGCCAGGGGTCGGTCCGGTCCTCCGGGCGTACGGAGAGGGCGGCGTCGACGACCGCGTCGTCGAAGTACGGCATCGTGACGGGGACACCGGCCCGGCGTCCGGCCTCGGCGATCGCCGCGCACTCCTGGGTGCCGGTGTAGAGGGCGGACAGCTCCCGGTGGCGGCCGAGGGTCGGCGCGTACGGTTCGGCACGCTCCGCGGCCTCGCGCAGCCCGGCGGTCACCAGTTCGCGGCACTCGGGGGTGAGCCAGGGCTGGACCACCGGCGGGGTGATCCAGGTCAGCAGCGGGTTGCAGAAGCCGAGGTCGCCGGGTTTGGTCAGGTCGATCCCGGCCACGGCCCGGCGGTAGGAGCGCCGGTCGGCGAGCTGGCGCAGCACGGGGCGCCAGCGCCATCCGTAGAGCGTGCGGTAGCCGCGGATCCGCTGCCAGGCGAGCAGCGGACGGCGGGCGATCAGGTCGTGGCAGTACGCGCCGCTCTGGAAGAAGAGGTGGTCGCCGCCGTGCCCGGTCATGTGCAGCCGGGAGCCGCGCCGCGCCATCAGGGAGATCACCGCGGTGGCCCGGTCGCGGCTCATCGCGATGCCGGCGGGGATGTCGGTGCGGCAGCCGTCGTCGAGGATGCCCTGGTAGAACAGCGGCGTCTGCTCCGGGGTCAGCTCCACGTGCTCGACGTGCGGCCAGTGCGCGGCGGCGAGGCGGGCGTAGTGGGCGTCGTCGCTGACCGTCTCGTCGCCGGGGATGCCGCCGACCACCAGTTCGCCCGCGCCGAGCCGGCCGGCGGCGAAGGAGCACAGCGAGCTGGAGTCCAGTCCGCCGGACAGGTCCGCGCTCAGCAGTCCGTCCCGCTGTGTCCGTACGGCGACGGCGGCGGCCAGCGCCTCGCGTACGTCCGCCGCGCCGTCGGCCGCCGGACGCACCGGGGCGGGCGGGGTGTGCCGGCGGACGTGCCGGGGGGCGGCTCGGCCGGCGGGGACGAGCAGGCAGAGGCCGGGCTCCACGTCGGTGACGCCGCGCCACATGGAGCGCGGGGGGAGCTGGACGGCCAGGGGTTCGGGCAGCCGCAGCGCCAGGGCGGTGAGGTCGATCTCGGCGCCGGCCAGGTCCGCCAGCGCCACGGCCCGGTCGCCGGCGACGGGGCAGCCGTCGACGACGGTGTGGTGCACGCGCCGCATCCCGTAGGCCGTGCCTTGTACGTAGAGGGTGCCGCCGACGCTGCCGACCACGTGGAAGCTGCCGGGGATCGCCGCGGACAGGCCCCCGAGCCGTCCGGTGCCGCCCCGTAGCCTTCCGGTCCACCGGGGCAGTTCGTCCGTCCGTTTCGGCAGCATGCCGATCAGTGCGACGGCGTCCGTGCCGGCCCGGGCGACGGCGATGTCCTCGTCGGCCCACTGGCCGATGATCCAGGGGCGGCCCGAGGGGTGGTGCAACACCCGCAGGCCGGGGGCGTCCGTCTGGAGGCGACGGGCCACGGCGCCCGCGTCCTCGCGGTCAGGAAGCGCAAAGAAGTGCGGTGCGCCGTGGCTCGTCATCGCTGATTCCTCCGGGTACCCGTCAGAGCCAGCCGCGGCCGGTGCCGTCGTTGCCGAAGAACACGACGAAACCGGTCACGTCGCGGAAGGAACCGGCGGAAACGAACTCCGGGGTCTCGTAAGCCTTCTTCGCCATCGTTCAGTCCTCTCTCACAGGAGGAGCGATCGGTCGACCGCTCGGCACACATGCTTGCCGCGCCGGGCGTGGCCGGGCGAGGGCGCTGACCGCTTGGTGCCGATGGTGAGAACGCGCTGGGCAGTTTTTTGTCGCGACGCGCATGACAGGCCGAAGTGGCCCACGTCATGCACCGCCGCGTCCCGTCCGGGGAACGCCCGAGGGCGGCACCCCGTGAAGGGGTACCGCCCTCGGTCCTGCGGACAGGCCCGAACCAAAGAGGATCAGAGGCCGGAAGTCCGTGTCACCGCCCGCCGTGCGCCGCCGCGAGCGGCTGCTCGCCGCCGACGTCCGTGCCGGCCGGCTCCCAGCACTCCACGCCCTTCAGGCCGGGGATGCGGTCCCGGGTGAAGACGGGGTCCAGTCCGGCGCGGCGCTGGGCCGTGTAGTCGTCCATCAGCCGGAAGGCGATCACCGACAGCGGCAGGATCGCGATCAGGTTGACGAGGACCATGGCGCCCATCGTGATGTCGGCGAGGCTCCACACGATGCTGACCGAGCCCATCGCGCCGAGCACGGCGCAGGCCAGGACGACCGCGCGGTAGCCGGTCATCGCGGAGGTGCTGCCGGTGATGAACCGGATGTTGGACTCGCCGTAGTAGTAGTTACCGATCATGGAGCTGAAGGCGACCATGAAGACCACCAGCGTCAGGATGTGACCGGCCCAGTCGCCCAGCGCCACGTTGAGCGCGGACTGGGTGACGTCCGCGCCGCCGCGCTCGCCCAGGGTCGGGTTGGCGCTGAGGATGATGAAGGCGGTCATGCTGCAGACGACGAGGGTGTCGAAGTAGACGCCGAGGGTCTGCACCAGGCCCTGCTTGACCGGGTGGGTGGTCTCCGCGGAGGCGGCGGCGTTGGGCGCGGAGCCCATGCCGGCCTCGTTGGAGAACATGCCGCGCCGCACGCCCTGCAGGATCGCCGTGCCGACCGCGCCGCCCGCGACCTCGCGGAAGCCGAACGCGCCGCCGACGATGTCGGCGATCATCCCGGGGACGGCGGTAATGTTGAAGAGGACGACCACGAGGCCGAGCAGCAGGTAGACGGTCGCCATCACCGGAATCAGGACCTTGGTGACCGCGGCGAGGCGCTTCACGCCGAAGAACACGGCCATCGCGAGCAGCACGGCCAGCACGACGCCGAGCACCGGGGCGAACCAGCCGGAGTCCGCGCCGCCGTCCAGAGAGCCCTTGACGGCCACGGTGATGGTGTTGGACTGCACCGCGGTGAGGACGAAGCCGAAGGTCAGCGTGATGAGCACGGCGAACAGGACACCGAGCCAGCGCTTCCCGAGCGCGCGCTCCATGTAGTACGCCGGGCCGCCGCGGTAGGTGCCGGGCTCGCTGCCGCGCGCCTTGTAGAGCTGGGCGAGGACGGACTCGACGAACGCGGAGGCGCCGCCGATGAGCGCCATCATCCACATCCAGAAGACCGCGCCGGGCCCGCCCATGGTGATGGCGGTGGCCACGCCGGCGATGTTGCCGGTGCCGATGCGGGCGGCGGCGGAGATGGTGAACGCCCCGAAGGGGGAGACGCCGTCGGCGGGCTTGTCCCTGAAGACACGGAACATGTCCGGGAGCATCCGGAGCTGGACCGCCCTGGAGCGGAAGGTGAACCAGAGGCCGGCCACGGCCACCAGGGGGATCAGCAGATAGGTCCAGAAGACATCATTGATGTCGACGATCCAGGTGTTGAGCGTGCTCATGATGTGGTGCGTCCCGGGTCTTTGTGAGTCGGGGCTCGGCTCGGGCCGCCGGCGTACGGGTCGCGTACGGCTGCTGCCCCAGGCCGCGGAAGCACTTCTTCCGTTCAAAGC
Organism: Streptomyces sp. NPDC006294; assembly: GCF_042870895.1. Classification (NCBI taxonomy): domain Bacteria; kingdom Bacillati; phylum Actinomycetota; class Actinomycetes; order Kitasatosporales; family Streptomycetaceae; genus Streptomyces; species Streptomyces sp. NPDC006294. The sequence continues at coordinate 124,673 of NZ_JBIAHV010000003.1, read as the reverse complement.
TCTGGGAAGCTAACCAGGGCCCTGTCCCGCTGAAAAGACATTCCGGTCGTGCCGCATCTCACACTCTGTACCGGTTTCTCCGCATGAAACGCCCCGAGGAGAAAACGCCCGAGGGCGGCACCCCGTTCAGTGGGGTGCCGCCCTCGGTCAAGGACGGTTGATCGACCAGGGGCCGATCAGAAGTCCATGTCACCGCCCGGCATGCCGCCCGGAGCGGCCGCGGAGGCCTTCTCCGGCTTGTCGGCGATGACGGCCTCGGTGGTGAGGAACAGCGCCGCGATGGAGGCCGCGTTCTGCAGAGCGGAACGGGTCACCTTCGCGGGGTCGATGATGCCCTCGGCGATCATGTCGACGTACTCACCGGTGGCGGCGTTCAGGCCGTGGCCGACGGGCAGGTTGCGCACCTTCTCGACGATGACGCCACCCTCGAGACCACCGTTGACGGCGATCTGCTTGAGCGGGGCCTCCAGCGCGAGCTTCACGGCGTTGGCGCCGGTCGCCTCGTCACCCTGGAGCTCGAGCTTCTCGAAGACCGAGGAAGCCTGGAGCAGAGCCACGCCACCACCGGCGACGATGCCCTCCTCGACGGCCGCCTTCGCGTTGCGAACGGCGTCCTCGATGCGGTGCTTGCGCTCCTTGAGCTCGACCTCGGTCGCGGCGCCGGCCTTGATGACGGCCACGCCGCCGGCCAGCTTCGCCAGGCGCTCCTGGAGCTTCTCGCGGTCGTAGTCCGAGTCGCTGTTCTCGATCTCGGCACGGATCTGGTTGACGCGACCCTGGACCTGGTCGCTCTCACCGGCGCCGTCGACGATCGTGGTCTCGTCCTTGGTGATGACGACCTTGCGGGCGCGGCCCAGCAGGTCCAGGCCGGCGTTCTCGAGCTTGAGGCCGACCTCCTCGGAGATGACCGTGCCGCCCGTGAGGATGGCGATGTCGTTCAGCATGGCCTTGCGGCGGTCGCCGAAGCCCGGAGCCTTGACCGCGACGGACTTGAAGGTGCCGCGGATCTTGTTGACGACCAGGGTCGACAGGGCCTCGCCCTCGACGTCCTCGGCGATGATCAGCAGCGGCTTGCCGGACTGCATGACCTTCTCCAGCAGCGGAAGGAGGTCCTTCACGTTGCCGACCTTGGAGTTGACGATCAGGATGTACGGGTCGTCCAGGGACGCCTCCATACGCTCCATGTCGGTGGCGAAGTACGCCGAGATGTAGCCCTTGTCGAAGCGCATACCCTCGGTGAGCTCGAGCTCCAGACCGAAGGTCTGGGACTCCTCGACGGTGATGACGCCTTCCTTGCCGACCTTGTCCATCGCCTCGGCGATGAGCTCGCCGATCTGGACGTCGGCGGCGGAGATGGAGGCGGTGGAGGCGATCTGCTCCTTGGTCTCCACATCCTTGGCCTGCTCGAGCAGGGCGCCGGAGACGGCCTCGACGGCACGCTCGATGCCGCGCTTCAGGGCCATCGGGTTGGCGCCGGCCGCCACGTTGCGCAGGCCCTCGCGGACGAGCGCCTGGGCGAGGACGGTCGCGGTGGTCGTACCGTCACCGGCGACGTCGTCCGTCTTCTTGGCGACTTCCTTGACCAGCTCAGCGCCGATCTTCTCGTACGGGTCCTCGAGCTCGATCTCCTTGGCGATGGAAACACCATCGTTGGTGATCGTGGGGGCGCCCCACTTCTTCTCGAGGACGACGTTGCGACCCTTGGGGCCAAGGGTGACCTTGACGGCGTCGGCGAGCTGGTTCATCCCGCGCTCGAGACCGCGCCGTGCCTCCTCGTCGAACGCGATGATCTTGGCCATGTGAAGTGGTCCTCCCGGACTGGGGTGGATTGCTTCGGATCGCATCCGGCGCCCGCGACGGACGGCCTGCGCGCCATGTGGTTCCTTGCCCCACCCGGCTTGCGGACCTCACCGACTCGATCCAAGTTCTGTCACTCTCACCAGGAGAGTGCTAACGCAATGATTAGCACTCGACCCCCGAGAGTGCAAGCGCCTGTGGACAGCGCGGGCGTCGACGCGCGGGCGTCCGGACACGCGTGAGGGGCCCGCATCCCGGTGACCGGGAGGCGAGCCCCTCATGCGTGAGTGCGTCGGTGGCCGAACGCGCCTGGATCAGTTGGATCAGACGGCGAGCTTGACCATGTCAGCCTGCGGACCCTTCTGGCCCTGCGAGATCTCGAATTCGACTCGCTGACCTTCTTCAAGGGTGCGGTATCCGTCCATCTGGATCGCGCTGTAGTGGACGAAAACATCCGCACCACCGTCGACCGCGATGAAGCCGTACCCCTTCTCCGCGTTGAACCACTTGACGGTGCCCTGAGCCATGCCTAACTCCCCTATTACTGGCCCTTGCGCAGGACCGCACTTCGCGGACCCGGGTCATATCTCCACCCCAGCAGGAGGGGTGTGCGTCGGAACGCGTCGACCGCGGCTGAATGTATCTGCCCAACTGCCCTCTGCAACAGGTCAATCGGACGAGAAATCTGGGCAGGACCGAACGGCCGATCCATCCGATTCCATGGAATTCCGGGGCAAGTCGGGCCCGGCAAATGGCGCCTAAGTGGCAATTCGATCACGTACTTTGGCCGCATTCTTGCGGAACTCGGAGCATTCACGAGTAGCCGGCGGAGGGGGCTTCCCAGACTCTACCGCGCTCAACCATGCAGAATTGCCCCCTCCGCTTCTGGGGCGGAGAGGGCAATCAGGTAACTGCGGGTAATTCCCTGGGGAGAGATCAGCCGCCGGCGACCGCGGGGATGATCGACACGCCCGCGCCCTGCGGCGTGGCCGTCTCCAGACCCTGCTCGAACCGGACGTCGTCGTCGTTCACGTACACGTTGACGAACCGGCGCAGCTTGCCCTGGTCGTCCAGGACGCGGGCCGCGATACCGGTGTGGTTCTTCTCGAGGTCCGCGATGACCTCGGCGAGGGTCGCGCCCTCCGCGGTGACCTCGGCCTGGCCGCCCGTGTACGTACGGAGGATGGTGGGGATGCGGACGTTGACGCTCATGTGTGCAGCCTTCCTTGGGTCTCGGGCGGGTCTCAGCGGTCCAGGCCGGCGTCGCGGAACGCGTCCAGGCTCGGGCGGATGACGGCGGTCGCCTGCGAGGTCTCCGCGACCGCGTCGAGGGTCTTGAGGCCGTCGCCGGTGTTGAGCACGACGGTGGTGAGCGACGGGTCGAGGACGCCCGCCTCGATCAGCTTCTTGGCCACACCCACCGTCACGCCGCCCGCCGTCTCGGCGAAGATGCCCTCGGTACGGGCCAGCAGCTTGATCGCGTCGACGATCTGCTCGTCGGTCACGTCCTCCACCGCGCCGCCGGTGCGGCGGGCGATGTCCAGCACGTACGGGCCGTCGGCCGGGTTGCCGATGGCCAGCGACTTGGCGATGGTGTCCGGCTTCTGGGGACGCACCACGTCGTGCCCGGCCTTGAACGCGGCGGAGACCGGCGAGCAGCCCTCCGCCTGGGCGCCGAAGATCTTGTACGGCCTGTCCTCGACGAGACCGAGCTTGATCAGCTCCTGCAGCCCCTTGTCGATCTTCGTGAGCTGCGAGCCCGACGCGATCGGCACGACGAGCTGGTCCGGCAGCCGCCAGCCGAGCTGCTCGCAGATCTCGTACGCCAGGGTCTTGGAGCCCTCCGCGTAGTACGGGCGGAGATTGACGTTGACGAAGCCCCAGCCTTCGCCCAGCGGGTCGCCGATGAGCTCGGAGCAGAAGCGGTTCACGTCGTCGTAGTTGCCCTCGATGCCGACGAGTTCGCCGCCGTACACCGCGGCCATGACGACCTTGCCCTGCTCCAGGTCGTGCGGGATGAACACGCAGGAGCGCAGGCCGGCCCGCGCGGCGGCGGCGCCGACCGCGCCCGCGAGGTTGCCGGTGGAGGAGCAGGACAGGGTGGTGAAGCCGAAGGCGCGGGCGGCCTCGAGGGCCTGGGCGACGACGCGGTCCTTGAAGGAGTGCGTCGGGTTGCCCGAGTCGTCCTTGATGAACAGGCCGCCGGTGACACCCAGTTCACGGGCGAGGTTGTCGGCCTTGACGAGCTGGGTCCAGCCCGGGTTCAGGTTCGGCTTGTCGGCCACGTCGGCGGGGACGGGCAGCAGCGGGGCGTAGCGCCAGATGTTGGCCGGGCCGGCCTCGATCTGCTTCCGCAGCTCTTCGGGGCTGCCGCTCGGCAGGTCGTATGCGACTTCGAGCGGCCCGAAACACTCCGCACACGCGAAAATGGGGCCGAGTTCGAAACGCTGTCCGCATTCCCGGCACGCGAGGGCGGCGGCGGGGCCGAGGTCCACGGAGGTGGACGCGGTGGCGGAGGTGCTGGTGCTGGTGCTTGCGACGGTCTGCGCAGCCATGATGGCGAGGCCCTTTCTCCTCATCTTCCTCGTGACGCATTTCGCCACAAGACGGAATTGGCACCTTCCCCACCGTTGACCTCGCGGTCGGCGGGAGGGTTGCCGGGGCTTCAACGGGCCGTTCCCTCTGCCCCTCTGGATGAGCGGTATGGCTCCGGACGTGCGGTCCGGGCGTTTGTGTGCGTGGACCCCCCGAGATGCGAGGGTCGTTCGCGTTGTTCAAGACTGTAACCGAAGCCCCGGACGGTTGAGATAGTCGTCCGAACCGCGAGATGGATCACAGCCCCCTGTTCACCGCCTGTTCGCCGACTGCCGAGGGAGACCCGAAGTGCTCGATGAGGTGGCCCGCTGGCTGAGCCGGCGTTCCTGGTCCGCGTCCGACCGCTCCCTCGACCGGCTGATATCAGCCAAGGTCAGACGGGGTACGACGGTCAGCGTCGTCCTTCCCGCGCTGAACGAGGAGGCGACGGTCGGGGACATCGTCACGATCATCCGCCGCGAGCTGATGGAGAACGTCCCGCTCGTCGACGAGCTGGTCGTCGTCGACTCCGCGTCCACCGACCGCACGTCCGAGGTCGCCGCGGCCGCGGGGGCCCGGGTGGTCCACCGCGACGCGATCCTGCCCGGCCTGCCCGCCGTGGCCGGCAAGGGCGAGGTGCTGTGGCGGTCGCTCCTGGTGACCGGCGGCGACATCGTCTGCTTCTGCGACTCGGACCTGCGCGACTTCTCGCCGGACTTCGTCTCCGGCATCGTCGGGCCGCTGCTGACCGAGCCGGAGGTCCAGTTCGTCAAGGCGATGTACGACCGCCCCCTCGGCGGCGGCGCCGGGCCCGGCCCCGACGGCGCGCCCGCCCAGGGCGGACGGGTGACCGAGCTCGTGGCCCGGCCGCTGCTCAATCTGCACTGGCCGCAGCTGGCCGGCTTCGTCCAGCCGCTCGGCGGCGAGTACGCGGCGCGGCGCTCGCTGCTGGAGCGCCTCCCGTTCCCGGTCGGCTACGGCGTGGAGCTGGGCCTGCTGGTCGACTCGCTGAACCTGGTCGGCCTCGACGCGCTGGCCCAGGTCGACGTCGGCACCCGCAAGCACCGCCACCAGGACGGGCAGGCGCTCGGCAGGATGGCCGCGACGATCTACCGCACGGCGCAACTGCGGCTCTCCCGGCCGCACTTGGTCCGTCCGTCGATCACCCAGTTCGACCGGGTCGACAACGGCTTCGCACCGCGGACCTACCGGGTGGACACGGAGGAGCGGCCGCCGATGCTCGAGATCAGTGAGTACGCGGCGCGTCGCGCGGCATAAACGGGACCCGGCGGTCATTTTGCCTACATTTCCGATGTATGGGACTCATCGGATTTCTTGCTCCGGCGCGCGGCAGGCACCGCAGGCCCACGCCCTTGGCCGCGCACGACCGGCTGACCCGACTGCTCGGCGTACTCGCCGTCACGACCGCCGCGACCCTCGGCCCGGCGACCCCCGCGGCGGCGCGACAAGTGGAGATGGCCCGCACCGGCGCCACGACGGAGCAGCTCTGGCTCCTGGGCGGCATCGCCCTGAGCCTCACGGCCGCGGGCCTCGTCGCCCTCGCCGCCACCCGCGGCCGCCGGGACCCGTGACACGGCCGGGCGGGGGCCGCGCCGGCTCCCCCGGAGCCGCCGCGGCCCCTGCCCGGAACCGGACGTACGCACGTTTGAGCGGCAGCGGTACGGGCTAGGGTTCGGCACATGGTCTCCGACGCAGCCCAGATCCTCGTCGCGTCCAACCGCGGCCCAGTCTCGTACGCGCTGAACGAGGACGGAGAGCTCGACGCCCGCCGCGGCGGTGGAGGACTCGTCTCCGGCCTGTCGGCCATCGGCTCGAACGCCAGGTCGCTGTGGGTGTGCGCGGCCCTCGGCGACGGTGACCGCGAGGCCGTGCGGCGCGGGGTCGGCGAGCCGGGCGTGCGGATGCTGGACATCCCCGCGGCCGTCCACCACGACGCGTACAACGGCATCGCCAACTCGGTGCTCTGGTTCGTCCACCACATGCTCTACCAGACGCCCCTGGAGCCCGCTTTCGGCCAGGAGTTCCGGCGGCAGTGGGGCGCCTACCGGCTCTACAACCGGGCGTTCGCCGAGGCGCTCGCCGCGGAGGCGGCCGACGACGCGGTGGTGCTGGTGCAGGACTACCACCTGGCGCTGGTGCCGGGAATGCTCCGCGAACTCCGCCCGGATCTGCGGATCGGGCACTTCTCGCACACCCCGTGGGCTCCTCCCGAGTACTTCGCGATGCTCCCGGGCGACGTCGCCGAGGAGCTGATGCTCGGGATGCTCGGCGCGGACCGCCTCGGCTTCCTGACCAAGCGCTGGATGCGGGCCTTCCAGAACTGTGCCACCACCGTGCTGGCCCCGTACGACGGGACGTCGGTGTGGCCGAAGGACAACGAGCCGGCCTTCGAGTTCCGCATGGAGGGCCGCGGCCGCCACCGGACCCGGCTCGGGGTGCACGGGCTCGGGGCCGACGCCGGCTTCCTGCGTGAGCGTGCCGCGCGGCCCGACGTCGAGGAGCACCTGGCCGCCCTGCGGGAGCAGACGGGCGAGGGCCGGCAGACGATCGTCCGCGTCGACCGCACCGAACTGTCCAAGAACATCGTGCGCGGGCTGCTGGCCTTCCGGGAGCTGCTGGAGCAGCGCCCCGAGTGGCGCGAACGCGTCGTGCACATCGCGCTCGCCTACCCCTCCCGCCAGGACCTCGCGGTCTACCGCGAGTACACGTCCGAGGTCTCCCGCGTCGCCGACGAGATCAACGCCCAGTACGGCACGGACGGCTGGACGCCGGTCGTCGTCCATGTGAAGGACGACTTCGCCCGCTCGCTGGCCGCCTACCGGATGGCCGACGTGGTCCTGGTCAACCCGATCAGGGACGGGATGAACCTGGTCGCCAAGGAGGTCCCCGTCGTCACCGACCTCGGCTGCGCCCTGGTCCTGTCACGGGAGGCCGGCGCCCACGAGGAACTCGGCGACGACGCCCTCACCGTCAACCCGTACGACGTCAGCGGCACCGCGGCCGCGCTGCACGAGGCCCTGACGATGTCCGCGGACGAGCGTGCCGAGCGTTCCAAGCGCCTGGCGGCGGCAGCGACCGCGCTGCCGCCGCGGCAGTGGTTCCTCGACCAGCTGACTGCGCTGCGCGAGGACGGCTAGAGGCGCTGCGCCAGGGCCGCCAGGAAACCGGCCAGTTGCGCGGGGCCCGGGAGCAACAGGTCGGCGCGCTCCGCGAGTTCGGTGACCTCGCTGCCGCTGCACACCAGCAGGCCGGCCATCCCGTCGGAGCGGAGCTTGTCGACGGCTGCGTACGCGGCGAGGTCGCCGAGATCGTCCCCCGCGTACAGCACGGTCTCCGCGCCGGTCTCGCGTACGTACTCGGACAGGGCGACGCCCTTGTCCATGCCCGGCGGGCGCAGTTCGAGGACCAGGCGGCCCGGTTCCAGGACCAGGCCGTGCCGGGCGGCGAGCGCGGCCAGGGGGTCGCGCAGCGCGTCGAAGGCGGCCTGCGGGTCCGTGGCGCGGCGGGTGTGGACCGCGACGGCGCGGCCCTTCTCCTCGATCCAGGTGCCCTGCCAGGCGCCGATGCCGTCGAGGAAGCCCGGGAGTTCGGCGCGGGCCGCCGCGACCCCCGGGTCGGGGGCCGGCGCGCGGACGGAACCGGTGACGGCGTCCCAGCGTTCCGCGCCGTAGTGGCCGAGGACGACGAGGTGTTCCAGGCCCGGGACGCCGGCGAAGCCGCCGTAGCGGACGGCGACCCCGGCCGGGCGGCCGGTGAGCACCGCGACCGAGGCGACCTTCGGCGCCAGCGCGGCGAGCGCGGGGACGGCGCGCTCATGGGCGCGCGCCTGCTCGGGGTCGGGCACGATCTCGGCGAGCGTGCCGTCGAAGTCGAGGGCGATCACGGCTCTGCCGGGCCGTTCGAGGAGTGCGGCGAGGCCGTCCCGGCCGGCGGCGGTGGACGGCGTCGGCAGGGAGTCTGCTGCTTCTGCGTACGGGGAGCTGCCCATGCCTCCGACCCTAGCGCCCCTCCCGGCAGGCTTTGCCCGTCGCGCGAACATTGCCGGTCACGCCGCTAGCGGCGACTTCTCCTCGCGTCCCGCACCCGGCGAAGCCGGTTGACCGTGACCGGATCGTGGGCGAGGGCGCGCGGGTCGTCGAGGAGGGCGTTGAGCAGCTGGTAGTAGCGGACGGGGGAGATGTCGAGCTGCTCCCTGATCGCCCGCTCCTTGGCGCCGGGTCCGCGCCAGGACCGCCGCTCCATGGCCAGAACGGCGCGGTCGCGCGCGGACAGCTCCCGGCCGCCGGCCGGCCGGTCGTCCGTCGCCGGGTCGTCGGGTCCCTGGTCCTCGGTCATACGATCCAACATATCGGCGCCTTCTGACGTTCGACCGCCCCCTGTGGACAACGCAGGCGGCGCCTACTCCGCGGCCTCGGCCGCCCTGGCGTCCTGGGAGATCCGGGTCAGTGTGCGGGCGGGGCTGCCGCCCGGCCCCACGGCCTCGCCGATGTTCTTCTTGATGTCCTCGCTGGCCGCGGCCCACGAGGTCTTGCCCACCGGCGGCAGCACGGAGCCGGGCAGCACCTCCAGGAACTCCTTGAGGTCCGCGTGCTCCGCGTCGTCCCTCATCGCCTCCTGGGCGGAGACCGTCACCGGAAGCAGGTCGTTCTGGCCGGCGAACTCCAGGACGTTCCGGTCGGTGAAGAGGTAGTCCAGGAACGTGCCGATCTCCTTGCGGTGGCCGTTCTGCTCGAAGCCCATGATCCAGTCGGCGACGCCCATCGACGCCTCGGCCGGACCCTCCCGGCCGGGCAGCGCCACCGTGCCGACGTCGATGCCGGCCTTCTCCGCGGCCTGGAGCAGCGACGGGTGGCCGTTGACCATGCCGACCTCGCCGCGGGTGAAGGCGGCGAAGGCGTCCTTGCGGTTGAGCTTCGCGGGGGAGACCGGGCCGGTGAGCTCAGCGCCGACCAGGTTCTCCTTCAGCCACTCGAAGGTCTCGATGTTCTGCGGGGAGTCGATGGCGTATCTGCCCAGCTCGTCGGTGTAGCCGCCACCGCCGCTGAGCAGCCACATCATCGTCTCCGCCTGGGCCTCCTCCGGACCGAGCGGCAGGGCGAAGGGGTACTTGACGCCGGTGTTCAGCTTGAGCAGCTCCGCGTCGCTCTTCAGCTCCTCCCAGGTCTTGGGGGCGCCGGTGATCCCGGCGTCCTTGAAGAGCTCCTTGTTGTAGAAGAGCAGCCGGGTGGAGGCGACGAACGGCAGGCCGTACAGGGTGCGCTTCATCTCGCCCGCGTCGGTGAGCGGGGGAAGGAAGTTGGACTGGACGGGTATGGAGAGCATCTGGTCGGCGGAGTACAGCTTGCCCGCCGCCGCGTAGTCGGCGTACGCGCCGATCTGGGCGATGTCGGGGGCCTTTCCGGCCTTGACCATCTCGGCGACCTTGCGGTCCACGTCGTTCCACGACTCGATCTGGACGTCGACGTCGATGCCGGGGTTGTCGGCCTCGAACGCGGCCGTCAGGTCGGCCCAGTACTTCTTGCTGCTCTGGCCACCGGCGACGTCGTAGTCCGCGGCGACCAGCTTGAGGGTGACGCCGTCACCGGAACCGCCGGAGGTGCCGCAGCCCGCCAGCGAGACCGTCATTCCGATTGCGGCGACTGCCGCGGTCAGACCCAAGAAGCGCCGCTGCACAGCTCTTCCCCACCCTCTGCTGCTCGTTTTGTCCGTTTGTTCGCAGTCGGTCCCCCGCGACGTCCTGTGAGATGAGGAGCGATCCTCCCCTATCCGGACCATAAGGTCTACACCACTGCGGTCTCACTTTCACAACGCACGCGACTGCGGTACGGGGCCGGCGCGGGGCGCCGTTGCCGCCGCGACACGACGGCTGCTATGCACGTCGGGTCATGACCGCCGCCCCCCGAGGAGCCTCGCCGCATGTCGCGTACCGCAGCAGAGATAGCCACGCAGCCCGCCTGCTGGCGCCGGGCGGCCGAGGCCGCCGAGGGGTTCGAGGGCCTGCCGGGGCAGGGTGAGCGGGTCGCCGTGACCGGCTGCGGGACGTCGTGGTGCATGGCGCTCGCGTACGCGGCGCTGCGGGAGGGGGCGGGACTCGGCGAGACCGACGCGTTCGCCGCCTCGGAGTTCCCGGCGGGCCGCGCGTACGACCGTGTGGTCGTCATCAGCCGCTCCGGCGCGACGACCGAGGTCCTCGACCTGCTCGCCCGGCGCGGCGGCCGGGTGCCCACGCTCGCGCTGACCGCCGACCCCGCGGCGCCGGTCGTACGGGCGGCGGACGCGGCGGCGGTGCTGGACTGGGCGGACGAGGAGTCCGTCGTCCAGACGCGGTTCGCGACGACGGCCCTCGCGTTCCTGCGGGCGGGGCTCGGGGAGCTGCCCGGCGTCAAGCCGGTCGCGCAGGCGGCGGTGGACGCCGAGCTCGCGCTCACCGAACCGCTGCCGGAGGCCGTGGCCACCGCCGAGCAGTGGACCTTCCTGGGGCAGGGCTGGACCTACGGGCTGGCGCTCGAGGCCGGGCTGAAGATGCGGGAGGCGGCAGGCGCGTGGACGGAGGCGTACCCGGCGATGGAGTACCGCCACGGCCCGATCGCCGTCACCCGCCCGGGGCGCGTCACCTGGGTCCTCGGCGCGCTCCCGGAGGGCCTGGCGGGCGACGTCGCCCGCGCCGGCGGCACGCTCGTGGCCCGGCAGGACGCCGACCCGCTGGCGGACCTGGTGCGCGCACAACGCCTCGCGGTGGCCCTGGCCGAGTCGCAGGCCCTGGACCCGGACCACCCCCGCCATCTCTCGCGCAGCGTGATCATCGGCTGACCGCCGCCCGGCCCTGACGGGCCCGCCCGGACTCCCGTTCGGCACTGATACGGGGGTTCGGCCGAGGCCACTGGTTTGTATGGCGTGGCAACAATCTCGGGCAGTGGACTAGACCTATTCCGGGTTCCCCGCCAGACTGTTCACGTGAGACACGTCATCGCCCTCGATGTGGGCGGCACCGGTATGAAGGCTGCCCTGGTCGGGGCGGACGGCGCGCTGTTGTACGAGGCGCGGCGCGCGACCGGGCGGGAGCGCGGGGCGGACGCCGTCGTCGAGTCGATCCTCGGCTTCGCCGAGGACCTGCGCGCCCACGGGCAGCGCCACTTCGGCACGTCCGCCGAGGCCGCGGGCGTCGCCGTGCCCGGCATCGTCGACGCCGAGCAGGGCCTCGCCGTCTACGCCGCCAACCTCGGCTGGCGCGACGTCCCACTGCGGGACCTGGTGAGCCAGAGGCTCGGCTCCGTCCCCGTGGCCCTCGGACACGACGTCCGCACCGGCGGCCTCGCGGAGGGCCGGATCGGGGCGGGCCGCGGCGCCGACCGGTTCCTGTTCGTGCCGCTGGGCACCGGCATCGCCGGCGCGATCGGCATCGACGGCGCCATCGAGGCCGGCGCCCACGGCTGCGCCGGCGAGATCGGCCACGTCGTCGTCCGCCCCGGCGGCCCCGCCTGCGGCTGCGGCCAGCGCGGCTGCCTCGAGACGCTCGCCTCCGCCGCCGCGGTCACCCGCGCCTGGGCCGCCGCGAGCGGCGACCCGGACGCCGACGCCGCCGACTGCGCCAAGGCCGTCGCGGCCGGCGACAAGAAGGCGACCGCGGTGTGGCAGGAAGCCGTCGACGCGCTCGCCGACGGCCTCGTCATGGCGCTCACCCTCCTGGACCCCCGCACGCTGATCATCGGTGGCGGCCTCGCCGAGGCCGGGGAAACCTTGTTCACACCCCTTCGGGCGGCCGTGGCGGAACGCGTCACGTTCCAGAAGCTGCCCACGATCGTCCCGGCGGCCCTCGGGGACACCGCCGGATGCCTGGGCGCAGGGCTGCTCGCCTGGGATCTACTCGCCACGGAGGTAACCGCCTGATGGCCGCCAGCGCCGCTCGCGCCACGAGCACGGTTCACGCCAGAAGCCCGCACCACCCGAAGAGCACCGTCCTGGCCGGTGCCCGCGTGGTGCTGCCGACGGGGACCGTCGAAGGCGGACGGGTCGTCGTCGAGGGCACGAAGATCGTCACGGCGGCGTCCGCCGACGCGTCCGTGCACGACCTGTCCGGCCACTGGGTCGTCCCCGGCTTCGTCGACCTCCACAACCACGGCGGTGGCGGGGCGTCCTTCACCTCGGGCACCGCGGAGGACGTCCTGCGGGGCGTGCTGACGCACCGGCGGCACGGCACGACGACCCTCGTCGCCTCCACCGTCACCGGCGACATGGACTTCCTCGCCCACCGGGCGGGCTTCCTGTCCGAGCTGGTCGAGCAGGGCGACCTCGCGGGCATCCACTTCGAGGGCCCGTTCATCTCCCCGTGCCGCAAGGGCGCCCACAGCGAGGACCTGCTGCGCGACCCGGAACCGGCGGAGGTCCGCAAGCTGATCGACGCCGCCCGCGGCGCCGCCCGGATGGTCACCCTCGCCACCGAACTGCCCGGCGGCATCGACTCCGTACGGCTGCTGGCCGAACACGGCGTGATCGCCGCGATCGGCCACACGGACGCCACGTACGAGCAGACCCGCGAGGCCATCGAGGCGGGCGCCACGGTCGCCACCCACCTGTTCAACGCGATGCCCGCGCTCGGCCACCGGACCCCCGGGCCGATCGCCGCGCTGCTCGAGGACGAGCGGGTCACGGTCGAGCTGATCAACGACGGTACGCATCTGCACCCCGCCGCCCTGGGGCTGGCCTTCCGCAGCGCGGGCGCCGGCCGGGTCGCGTTCATCACGGACGCCATGGACGCCGCCGGATTCGGCGACGGCCGCTACCAGCTCGGGCCCCTGGAGGTCGAGGTCAAGGAAGGCGTCGCCCGGCTCGTCGAGGGCCACTCGATCGCCGGCTCCACGCTCACCCTGGACACCGCCTTCCGGCGCGCCGTCACCGTCGACCGCCTCCCGGTCGAGGACGTCGTCGCCGCCATCTCGGCCAACCCGGCCAAGCTGCTCGGCGTCTACGACAAGGTCGGCTCGCTGGAGACCGGCAAGGACGCGGACCTCGTCGTCCTCGACGCCGGCTTCGCGCTCAAGGGCGTCATGCGACGCGGCGAATGGGTCGTCGACCCCCGAGTGGGCTGATCACGCGACACCACACGGCAGGCGGTTGGTCACCGGGTCTTGGGCCAACCGCCTTCCGTTTGGCATGATCAGAACCCGTACGAGCACGGCATCGGCGTTCTTCGGGGGTGCAGAGGTGATCCTTACGGTCACGCTCAACGCCGCCCTCGACATCACGTACCAGGTCGCCGCCCTCACCCCGCATGCGGTCCACCGCGTCCGCGAGGTCACGGAGCGCCCCGGCGGCAAGGGCGTCAACGTCGCCCGGGTGCTCGCCGCGCTCGGTCACGAGAGCGTCGTCACCGGCTTCGCCGGCGGGCCCACCGGGGCCGTACTGCGCCGGATGCTCGCCCCGCTGGCGCCGCACGACGCGCTCGTCGAGGTCGCCGGCGACACCCGCCGCACCCTCGCCGTCGCGGACGACGCGGCCGGCGACACCACCCAGCTCAACGAACCGGGCCCCACCGTCACCCCCGCCGAGTGGGCCGCCTTCCTCTCCTCGTACGACGCGCTGCTGCGGGACGCGGAGGCCGTGGCGCTGTGCGGCAGTCTGCCGCCCGGCGTCCACGTCGGCGCGTACGCCGAGCTGGTGCGCCGGGCGCGCGCCGCCGAGGTGCCGGTGCTCCTCGACACCAGCGGCGAACCGCTGCGCCGCGGCGTCGCCGCCCGTCCCGACCTGATCAAGCCGAACGCCGACGAACTCGCCCGGCTCACCGGCTCCCGCGAGCCGCTGCGCGCCACCCGAGACGCCCGGCGCCGCGGCGCCCACACCGTCGTCGCCTCCCTCGGCCCCGACGGGCTGCTCGCCGCCACCCCGGACGGCACCTGGCAGGCCACCCCGCCCGAGCAGGTCAAGGGCAACCCGACGGGCGCGGGCGACTCGGCGGTCGCCGGCCTGCTGTCCGGACTCGTCGCGGGCCTCCCCTGGCCAGAGCGGCTGTCCCGGGCGGTGGCCCTCTCGGCGGCGACGGTCCTGGCCCCGGCGGCGGGCGAGTTCGACGCGGCGGCCTACGAGGAGCTGCTGCCGCGGGTCACGCTGGTCGAGCACCCGGCGCCGGCGCCGGGGAAGTGACGCGCGAAGTCCCGGTGAAACGCCGCGTCCCGGCTCGCGCGGGGCGCGGGCGGGACGGGTTTCAGGTGAGGGGTCGTTCAGGGGCCGGGGGGCCTCAGCCCTTCTTCTGGCCGGCTTCGAGCCAGACCTGGTCGAGATACGCCTCGCACTGGTTCCCCTGCTCGCAGGAGATCTTGAGGTCGTTCTTGCCCTTCTCGAGGTTCACGTAGGCGTAGGTGTTGGTCCAGCCCTTCTCCCAGTCGCCTTCCTTCGCCTTGGCGAAGTTCGCCATGTTGATCTCGCGGGGCTCCCCGCTGTTGATCGTCAGGCTGGTCTTGGCGTCCTTGCCGGGCACGCTGTACGTGATGTACATCGTGTACGCACCGGCCTCCGGCACCTCCACCGACCAGGAGGCGGAGCCGCCGACGCCCTGGAACATCACATAGGCGCCGTTGGTGCCCTTGGCGCCCGGCACGACGTCGGCCGCGGCCGCCGCCCCGTCCAGCCGCAGCGTCGCCGCGTCCTGCTTCGGAAGCTCGACGGGCTCCTCCGGCTTGTCCGAGGCGTCGTCGCTGGGCTTGACCGACTCCGCCACCGGCGGCTTGGTGCCGTCCGCGCCGACGCCGGCCTTGTCCTTCTCGTCGCCGCCGGACATCAGCGCCGCGGCGATGCCGATCACGACGACCGCGACGACCGCGATCGCGCCGATCAGCAGGCCCTTGGTGTTGGGGCCGCCGCCCCGGCCGCCGCCGTGGCCGCCGTGACCGTGGCCGCCCGGGGGCGGCACCGGCACCTGACGTGTCTGGGCGGCGGCGCCCGGGTAGGTCTCGGGCGCGGCGTACGCGGCCGTCGGCTGCTGGCCGTACGCCTGCTGCTGCGGGACGTGCTGGCCGTACTGGCGCTCGCCGACCGTGCGGACCTGGTTGTACGAGGTGCGGGGAACCCCGGGCTGCGCGGCCGGACCCGGGTAGCCGTAGCCACCCTGGCGGGGAGGCGTGGCACCCGCCTGCTGCCCGTCGGCGTACAGGTAACCGAACGGGTCTTCGTCCTCGGGCGTGCTCGCGCCGTTGTTCGCGGCCGTCATCCCAGTCACTCCTCACCATCTCGCCAGCACAACGCTGACGCGTGGCGAGCCTACCCGGTTCCATACACCCCATTGGGTGGCATGGGCCTCATCGGATCCGACGACCGCCCGGTCACCAGGCCGGGTACGGCAGAGGTGTGATACATCACCACAGAACCGGACGGTCAACCCGCCCGGCGGTGGACCTTCGAGCGGGACCGCTTCTCGATGTACATCCGCTGGTCCGCCGACTGCAGGATCTCCTCGACGGACATCCCGCAGCTCGCCCAGCCGATGCCGAAGCTGGCGCCCACCCGGACCCCGCGGCCGCCGACCCTGATCGGCAGGATGATCGCGTTCCGCAGGCGTACGGCCAGGTCCGCGGCGTCCGCCGCGCCGAGGCCGTCCGCCAGGACCACGAACTCGTCGCCGCCGAGCCTGGCGACCGTGTCACCGTCCCGCACCCCGGTGGTGAGCCGGCGCGCGACCTCGACGAGGACGGCGTCCCCGGTCTGGTGCCCGAACCGGTCGTTGATCGACTTGAAGCCGTCCAGGTCGCAGAAGAGGACCGCGAGCCCCTTGGCGCCGTCGTCGATCTCGTCGTCCGGCGCCACGGTGTGCACATGGTGGTCGTACGGCCGGGTGCCGACCGCGTCGAAGTCGAAGCCGTCGCTGTGGAAGGTGCGGTCGGTGTCGTACGCGGCGTCGAGCGCCTCGATGTCGGTCGCGTACGCCGCGTGCGGGCGCTCGCACAGCCGGGAGCTGAGCCGGGCGCGCAGCTCGGCGCTGTTGGGCAGACCGGTGAGGGCGTCGTGCGAGGCGCGGTGCGCGAGCTGGAGCTCGTGGCGCTTGCGGTCCTCGATGTCCTCGACGTGGGTGAGCAGGAAGCGGGGTCCGTCGGCCGTGTCGGCGACGACCGAGTTCCGCAGCGACACCCATACGTACGAGCCGTCCCTGCGGCCCAGTCTGATCTCCGCGCGCCCGCCCTCGGCGGAGGTGCGCAGCAGCGTGCCCACGTCCTCGGGGTGGACGAGGTCGGCGAAGGAGTAGCGGCGCATCGCGGAGGCGGGGCGGCCGAGCAGCCGGCAGAGCGCGTCGTTGGTGCGCAGCAGCCGGCCGTGCTGGTCGCCGCCCATCTCGGCGATGGCCATGCCGCTGGGCGCGTACTCGAACGCCTGACGGAAGGACTCCTCACTGGCCCGCAGCGCCTGCTGCTCGCGCTCGAGGCGGACGAGGGCGCGCTGCATATTGGCGCGAAGTCGTGCGTTGCTGATGGCGATCGCGGCCTGCGACGCGTACATCTGCAGCGCCTCCTGGCCCCAGGGGCCGGGGCGGCGGCCGTTGCGCGGGCGGTCGACGGATATCACGCCGAGCAGTTCGCGCCCTCCGCCGGAGGCGTACATGGGGGCGTAGAGACGGTCCTGCGGGTGCCACTCGTCCTCGAAGCGGGGCTCGGGGCCGTCGGTGTGCCACTGGGGCACGTCGTCCTCGATGAGCACCCAGCCCTCGGTGTGCGGGATGAAGCGCAGGTCGCCCCACGCCTCGCCCATGGACAGGCGGCGGTCCCACGAGGGGCGGGAGCCGACCCGGCCGGTGATCAGCGCCTCCGCGGCGGCGCTGCCGGCGAATGCGGCGACGACGAGGTCACCGTCGGGGCGGACGAGGTTGACGCAGGCCAGTTCGTAACCCAGGCCGACGACGATTCCGTCGGCGACGGTCTGCAGGGTGTCGGCCAGGCTGCGGGCCGTGTTGAGCTCCGCGACGACCCGGTGCAGCTGCCGCAGGGTCGCAAGACGGACATAGGGCTCCGACTCGGTCTCCATCGCTCGCTCTCCCCGAGACCTCGACAGCAAACTCCAGGGCGTCTGATTGGCGTACTTGTAGCGGTATCCCGGCCACTGAATCACAGCGAGCAGCCCGCTCGGTACACAGGGTCAACAAATACTGTCCTCTGTGACTCAAGTCACATCAGGTGATGAACGGTCAGATGAGGTGGGGTGCCTGGCCCCCTGCTACCCAGGCGTCAATTATTGAACACAAAACCATTGGTCCGTACTCATGGTTACGCGTGCTCCTGGGGCTGCGGACCTAGGACCCGGCTGGTCCCAGCGGCCGATGCGGCGGCGAAGCGGCCGCCACTAGCGTTCGCTGTGTGTTGCACACGACCTCCGCACCGACCGCGTCCGCCATCCCGCATCCTGAGGGGGTGAGCAACGAGGAATTCCGTGCCGCCATGTCCCGACTCGCCGCCGGCGTGGTGCTGGTGACCGCGCACGACGCCGACCACGGGCCGCGCGGTGAGGACGTGGGGATGACGGCCACGGCCTTCATGTCCGTCTCGCTCGACCCGCCGCTGGTGCTCGTCAGCCTGCGCAACGGCTCGCGCATGGACGACCTGCTCGCCGAGCAGCCGCTGTGGGGCGTGTCCGTGCTCTGCGAGAACCAGCGGCAGATCGCCGGGCGCTTCGCGATGAAGGGGCGGTTCAGCGACCGCCTGCTCTTCGACGACCTGGCCCACGAGCGGGGCGAGGTGTGCGGGTCGCCGCTGGTGGTGGGCGCGCTCGCGACGCTGGAGTGCCGTACGGAGCAGCGGGTGGAGGCGGGGGACCACACGCTGGTGATCGGCCATGTCCTGAAGGCGGGCCTCGCCGACCACGCGGCGGGACCGCTCACCTACTTCCGGGGGCGGTACCGGCAGTTGGGGTGAGGGGCGCCGGGGGTCCGTGGGCGGGGCGCCGGGGGTCCGTCGGCGGGGCACCTGGGTCCGTCGGCGGGGCGGGGGCGGCCGATCCGGCGGCCTCGTCCGCGGGGCGCGCTACCAGTCGCGGCCCGAGCGGCCACGCTTCCGCTCCGCGCGGTGCTTCTTCTCCCGCAGCCGGCGCTCATTGATGCCCCGCGGGATCTTCGTCGGCCGGCGGGGGCGCGGCGGCGGGGCGGTCGCCTCGGCCAGCAGCGAGGCCAGACGCACCGCCGCGGTCTCCCGGTTGCGCCACTGAGAGCGGTGCTCCGAGGCGCGTACGGCGATCACACCACCCACCAGCCGGCCCGCGAGCCGCTCCAGCGCGCGTTCCTTCCAGACCGGCGGCAGCGCCTCGGTCCTCGCCAGGTCGAAGCGGAGCTCCACCTGCGAGTCGCTGGTGTTGACGTGCTGGCCGCCGGGCCCCGACGACCGGGAGAAACGCCAGATGAGCTCCGCCTCCGGCAGGGAGACGGAACCGCGGATGATGTAGGGCCCGGACATGACATCCATGGTCCCGTGTGCGGCGCGGTACGTCATCCTCTTTTGGGCACAGAAGGAACCTGACGGTCCCCTCCCCGCGTTATGACCTGTGACGGTAGCTTCGGGAGGACCCGCAAGCCCGCAGAATCGAATTGAAGGGGACTTCCCAATGGCAGTAAGCCTGTCCAAGGGCGGCAACGTCTCGCTCACCAAGGAGGCGCCGGGCCTGACCGCCGTCACCGTCGGCCTCGGCTGGGACGTCCGCACCACCACCGGCACGGACTTCGACCTCGACGCGTCCGCGATCGGTGTGAACCCGGCGGGCAAGGTCGCTTCCGACGCCCACTTCGTCTTCTTCAACAACAAGGCGACGCCGGACCAGACCATCGTCCACACCGGCGACAACCGCACCGGCGAGGGCGGCGGCGACGACGAGCAGATCAACGTCAACCTGGCGGGCCTGCCGGCCGACGTCGACAAGATCGTCTTCCCGGTCTCGATCTACGACGCCGTCACCCGCAGCCAGAACTTCGGCCAGGTGCGCAACGCCTACATCCGCATCGTCAACCAGGCCGGCGGCGCCGAGCTCGCCCGCTACGACCTGAGCGAGGACGCCGCCACCGAGACCGCCATGGTCTTCGGCGAGCTCTACCGCAACGGCGCGGAGTGGAAGTTCCGCGCCGTGGGTCAGGGGTACGCCTCCGGACTCGAGGGCATCGCCCGCGACTTCGGCGTCAACCTCTGACGCGGCCTCACCCAGCAGGGCCCCGGCTCCGGCCGGGGCCCTGCCGCGCTCCCGGGGCCGCCCCGGGGCACGGCCCTCGGCGCGCCGCGCCGGCTCAGCGGCCGAGCGCCGCCACGCCCGCCCGCGCGAACTTCTCGTCCAGGTCGCCGCTCGGCGCGCCCGCCACCCCGATGCCCGCGACCGGCGCACCCTTGACCTGCACCGGCGCGCCGCCGCCGAGGAACAGCGTGCCCGGGATGTCCTTCAGGTTCGGGGCCTGCTCCAGACGCTTCGTCAGCTCGGAGGTGGGCGCGTTCCACGACACGGCCGTGTACGCCTTCTTCTCCGCCGACTCGTACGACTGCGGGCCCGCGCCGTCGCCGCGCAGAGTGACGATCGTGTTGCCGTTGCGGTCGACGACGGCGACGGTGACGCGCTGGTTCTCCTTCTCCGCGGCGTCAAGGGCGGCCTGCGCGGCCCTGGTGGCGGCGTCGATGGTCAGATGCGTGGACTGCTGGAGGCCGCGGTCCGAGACGTCGGCGGTGACGGCGGCCCTGGACTCGGCGGCCGGGGCGGAGGCGTTCGCCGAAACCGCGCCGAACGTACCGGCGGCGACGACGGCGGCGGTGACGGCGCCGATCATGGTCTTCTTCATCTGGAGTGGCTCCTTCACGAGGGCGGGGGATCCGCCGTGGTTGTCGTTCCGCCATCGATCCTCCGGCCGCGCGGCGCCCCGCCCGGTCAACGCTCCGGCTGCCGC
Organism: Streptomyces sp. NPDC006294; assembly: GCF_042870895.1. Lineage (NCBI taxonomy): Bacteria > Bacillati > Actinomycetota > Actinomycetes > Kitasatosporales > Streptomycetaceae > Streptomyces > Streptomyces sp. NPDC006294. Next base: position 104,398 of record NZ_JBIAHV010000003.1, on the reverse strand, counting down.
TGCCGCGCATGATGGACGACACGGGGGTCGGCCGATCGGTTGATGCCCGCGTGGTCCCGCCGGGTCACGATGCACAGACGGGGCCGGGCAGGACGAGCGAGGAGACGGTGGTGCGGCGGGAGCACGTCCGGGACGATCAGCAGGCCGACGAGCGGGACCCCGACGCTCGCTGGCTGGCCGGGGTGATGCACACGGCGTTCTTCCTGCTGCTCGGCGCCTCCCTCGCCCGCTATCTGCTGCGCCATCCCTGGGAGTTCCGCTCCCCGTGGATCATCGGCCTCTCGGTGGCCCTCGCGATCCTCTACACGGTCGGCCCGGTGTTCGGCCCGCGCGCCACACCCCGCCGGCTGTGGTGGCTGTTTACCGTCGTGGCCGTCTGGGTCGTCCTCGTGGTCCTCGCGCCGAGCTTCGCCTGGTGCGCCGTCCCCCTCCTCTACACCGGACTGCGCGCCCTGCCGACCCGCGCGGCCATCGCCCTGGTCGCCCTGCTCACGCTGTTCGTCGTCGCCGCACAGCTGCAGCTCGCGGACGGCGGCTTCGACCCGAACCTGATCCTCGCCCCGCCCTCCGTCGCCGCCGTGGCGACGGCCGTCTTCGTCCACGCCGAACGGCTCGCGGAGCGCCGTCGGGCGCTCATCGACGACCTGGTCCGCACCCGCCGCGAACTCGCCGCCACCGAACGGCGGGAGGGCACCCTCGCGGAACGCCAGCGGCTGTCCATGGAGATCCACGACACCCTGGCGCAGAGCCTGTCCAGCCAGCAGATGCTGCTCCAGGCCGCCGACCGCACCTGGGACACCGACCCGTCCACCGCGCGCGGCCATGTCCGCACCGCCGAGTCGATCACCGAGCGCAGCCTCGCCGAGGCCCGCCGGTTCGTCCACGACCTCGCCCCGGCGGACCTCGCCGAGGGCGGCAGCCTGCCGCAGGCGCTGCGCACCCTGGCGGCGCGGGAGACGACCGGCACCCTGACGGTGCGTTTCCACCTCGACGGGCCCGACATCCCACTGCCCCAGCCGGCCCAGTCGGCGCTGCTGCGGATCGCGCAGGGCGCACTGGCGAACGTGCGGGAGCACGCGGACGCGAGCACCGCGACGCTCACGCTCACCGTCCTCGACGACCAGGTCGTCCTCGACGTCGCGGACGACGGCCGCGGCTTCGACCCGACCGCCGCCCGGCCCGGCGCGGCACCGCCCACCGGCCCGCGCGGGCACGGCCTGCCCGCGATCCGGGCCCGTACGGACCAGCTCGGCGGCACCCTCACCATCGAGTCCGCACCCGGCGAAGGCACCGTACTGTCCGCCGCGATCCCGTTGGAGGCCCGCCCATGACCGCCGTCCGCATCCTGCTCTGCGACGACCACGCCGTCGTACGCGCCGGACTGCTCGCCCTGATCGGCAGCGAGGCCGACATCGAGGTCGTCGGCGAGGCCGGCAGCGGCGAGGAGGCCGTCGCCATGGCCGCCAAGCTGAAGCCGGACGTCGTTCTGATGGACCTCCAGCTGGGCGCGGGCATCGACGGCGTCGAGGCCACCCGCCGTATCGCCTCGCCCGACATCCATGTGCTGGTGCTGACCACGTACGACACCGACGCCGACATCACCCGCGCCATCGAGGCGGGCGCGACCGGCTACCTCCTGAAGGCCGAGCGGCCGGAGGAACTGTTCGCCGCGATCCGCGCGGCCGCGCAGGGGCGGACCGCGCTCTCCGCGCCCGTCGCGAGCCGCGTCATGGACCGTATGCGCGGGGCCGCCGGACCGTCGCTGACCGACCGGGAACGCGACATCCTCGGCCAGCTCGCCCACGGCCTCGGCAACCGGGAGATCGCCCGCGCCCTGTTCATCAGCGAGGCGACCGTGAAGACGCACCTCGGCCGTATCTACGCCAAGCTCGGCGTCGACACCCGGGCCGGCGCGGTCGCCGTCGCGAAGGAGCAGCGGCTGCTGCCCTGACGCGGCGGCCGGGGTGCCGCGGTGGCCTCGTTGGCCGCCGCCCCGGCGTACGGCCCCGGGGCCGACCTGGGGGAGCACGTCTGCGCAGCCGCCCAACCTCGCACCTACGCCCGCGAGCCGACCGCACTCCCCCGTGCGGCGGAGACGGTCCGCCGCACGAGGCGAGGCGGCGAGGTGCCCGCCCCCGCCAGGCTGTACGCCATGACCACCACCGACTCGGCCGCGGTCGCCGCCCCCGTCTCCCCCGCCCCCCGCTGGGCCCGCCGCGCCGCCCACGCGATCGCGCTGTGCGCCGTCCCCTCCGGTCTGTGGCGCATCGCCATGGCGAGCGGCGTCCACGTCGGCTACAGCGACCAGGTGCTGCGCGACGCCTTCGGCATCCCCGGCTGGGGCATCGCCTACGTCGTCGGCCTGGCCGTGGTCTCCGAGCTCGCCGCCCTGTTCCCCCTGCTCCTCGTCAGCGACCGGTGGCAGCCGCTGCGCCCGCGCACCCTCGCCGGCCTCGCCTGGACCGCCTCCGTCCTGACGATCGTCTTCGCGCTGTCACAGGTGGTGGTGCTGTTCACCGTGGAGAGCCGGACCTATCTGTCGGGCACCGCCGAGACCGTCTGGGCCCTGTGCTTCGGACCGCTCGCCGCCGTCCCGTTCCTGCTGACCGCCGTCACCTGGTCGTACGGCAGGCGCCGCCGGGCATGACACCATCGACCACGTGCTCGACATCGGCTACTCCCTCTCGCGCCGCTTCCCCGACCCGCCGCAGACCGACTACCGGCGTGCGGACGTGCAGGCGCTGCGCCACGACCTCTTCTGCGGCGACGTCTACCTCGCCGACACCAAGGAGGACCGGGAGGTGTCCACAGCCTGGGGATGGGTGCCGGTGCTCGACTTCGCCTGGGCGCTGTGCGACATCGTCGAGCAGCTCGACCGCGACCCCCTCGGCAGCCGCCGGGCCAAGCCGATACACGCCGAGCTGGACTTCACCGAGTCCAGCGACCGGATGCTCTTCGAGCGCCGCTTCGGCTGGGTCGACGTCGAGGCCGACTGGATGCCCGGCGACGAGCCGCCCCTCACCTTCAACCACGGCGAACTCCGCCGTGAGGCCCGCGACTTCCTGCACGACCTGATCGCCGACCTCACCGACATGCACGAGGGCCTCGGCGACAACCCGGTGGTCTGGGACCTCCAGGCGCGCTTCCCCCGCATCGCCTGACCGGAGCGCCGCCGACCAGCGCGCCGCCCGACCGAAGCGCCGCCGACCGAAGCGCCGCCCGACCGAAGCGCCGCCGACCGAAGCGCCGCCCGACCGAAGCGCCGCCGACCAGAGCGCCGCCCGACCGAAGCACGGCCCGGTTCCACCGCCGGGCCCGCTGCACCGCTACTCCACCCGCACGCCGATCTGCGCCGCGAACGCCGGTGCCAGGTCGAACAATTGCCCGTGGCTGATCACCGCACCCGCCAGCCGCTCCACCCCACGGGCGATGTCGAGCTCCGTCGCCCCCCGCAGGTCCACGTCCTTCATCCGCACCGCCGTGAAGTCCGCCTGCCGCAGCGAGCAGTCCCTGAACTCGACCCTCTCCAGCCGGGCACCCCCGAAATCCGCCTCCGACAGCACACAGCCGTCGAACACCACATCCGTCAGTCTCGCCTCCCGAAGATTCAGATAGTCGATCTTCCCGCCCCGCAGCACCACCCCCGTCAACACCGCCCCGTGCAACTGCGCCCCGCCCAGCCGCGCCTCCCGCACCTCCACATCCCGCAGCGACGCCCCCGCGAGGTCCGCCCCCACCCCCCGGACGCCCTCCAGCAGACAGTCCACGAACCGCGCGCCGCCCAGCCCCGTCCCGTCCAGCGCGCACTCCCGCAGCGCGCAGTCGATGAACCGCGCCCCCGCTCCCGTCTGTCCCCCCAGGTCCAGCCCGGAGAACTCCACCCCGTCGTAGTCCCCGTCCGGCTCCAGCGCCCCGCCCCCGAACGCCTCGAGCCGCGGCAACCGCACCTGCGTCACCCTCGCCGCCACCACCGCCGGCCTGCGCGCCTTCGCCATGACCCCACAGTGACATGCGCCACTGACAACGCCCCTCCGGCCGTCCGATGTCACGCCGCGCGGCCCCCGGTCCGTCCCAGTCGTGAGAGAGCGTCGAGCGAAGCAGGAGAGAGACACCATGCAGGAGATCACCGTCATCGGCGGCGGTTTCGCCGGTCTCACCGCGGCCGTCACCGCCGCCGAGTCCGGCGCCCGCGTCTTTCTGTACGAGGCCCACCACACCCTGGGCGGACGCGCGCGCACCAGCGAGGGCACCTACAGGACCAACGACGGCCCGCACGCCCTCTACCACCGCGGTCCGCACTGGACCTGGCTCAAGCAGCGCGGTCTCCTCGGCCCGCTCGCGCCGCTGCCGCCCCTCGAAGCCACGCGTCTGCGCTTCCGGCGTGACGGCGCGCTGCGCAGGACGCCGCCGCTCGCCATGCTGCGGCTCGCCCGCCGCCCCCCCGAGGCGGCCCCCGTCGACATGGACTTCCTGAGCTGGGCCGGCTCCGTCGCCGGCGAGGAGGCCGCCCGCGCCGCCGCCCACTACATGGGCGTCGCCCTCTTCCACCACGACCCCGGCTCACTGTCCGCCGCGTTCGTCCAGCAGCGGCTGCGCCGCGCCACCGCCCTCCCGCCCGAGGCCCACTACCCGCGCGGCGGCTGGGGCCAGGTCCTCGAACGGATGGCCGCCCGCGCCTGGGACCTCGGCGTACGCATAGAGACCACGTCCCGCGTCGACGCGCTGCCCGAGGGCCACGGCCCCGTCGTCGTCGCCACCACCCTCGACGCGGCCCGCCGTCTCCTCGGCGACGACACCCTGCGCTGGCCCAGCGGCCGCACCGCCCTGATCGACCTGGCGCTGCGCACCCGGCGCGGCGACCCCTTCGCGATCTCCGACCTCGACGCCCCCGGCTGGCTGGAACGCTTCACCGCCCAGGACCCGACGCTGGCCCCCGCCGGGGAGCAGCTCCTCCAGGGCCAGTTGCCCATCGGCCCCGACCGGTCCAAGGCCGACGGCATCGCCCACGCGGAAGCCCTGCTCGACCTCGGCTTCCGCGGCTGGCGGGAGCGGACCGTCTGGCGGCGCGAAGCCGTCGCGAGCGGCCGCACCGGAGCCGTCGACCTGCCGGGCACCACGTGGCGCGACCGCCCCGCCGTCGACCGCGGCGACGGGGTGTATCTGGCCGGGGACCAGGTGGCCGCCCCCGGCCTGCTGTCCGAGGTGTCGTTCAACAGCGCGCTCGAAGCCGCATCGCTGGCGCTGCGCGGCAGCCGGCGCCCGGCCGCCCGCAACCACCTTGACCTCAAGCGGACTTGAGGTTGAAGAGTGGGGCTCCCAGGCTCGGCGGTGCCCTCCACGGCACCGGCACGGCCCGTCCGCAGCACGAGGGAGCCCGCCCATGCACGCCGTCCGCCTGCACGCCTTCGGCCCCGCCGAGAAGCTCACGTACGAGACCATCGACGACCCCGTACCCGGCCCCGGCCAGGTACGGATCGCCGTCGCGGCCGCCGGCGTCCACCTCCTGGACACCGCGCTGCGCGAAGGCGCGGCAGGCCCCTTCGGCGCCCCGGCCGAGCTGCCCACCGTCCCCGGCCGCGAGGTCGCCGGCACCGTCGACGCCCTCGGCGAGGGCGCCGAAGGGGCCTGGCTCGGCAAGCGCGTCGTCGCCCACCTCGGTCAAGTCCCCGGCGGCTACGCGGAACTGGCCGTCACCGACGCCGGCAGACTCCATGAGATCCCCGCCGGCCTCGACGCGAGCGAAGCCGTCGCCATGATCGGCACCGGCCGCACCGCCCTCGGCATCCTCCAGTACACGGAACTCGGCCCCGACGACACCGTGATCGTCCCCGCCGCCGCGGGCGGCATCGGCACCCTGATCGTCCAGTACGCCGGGAACGCCGGCGCCACCGTCGTCGGCCTCGCGGGCGGCCCCGCCAAGACCGCCCGCGTGCGCGACAACGGCGCAGACCTGGCCGTCGACTACCGGCGGCCCGACTGGCCACAGGCCGTACGCGGCCACCTCGGCGACCGGCGCGCCACCGTCGTCTACGACTCCGTCGGCGGCGACGCGGGCCGGGCCGCCGTCGGCCTCCTCGGCAGGGGCGGCCGGCACATCGTCTTCGGCTGGTCCAGCCAGGGCATCCGGTCCGACAGCCCCCTCACCCTGACCGAGGAGGAGCTCGCCGAACGCGGCATCACCTCGCAGAGCGTCCTCGGCCCCGCCATGCTCGAGAAGGCCGGCGGCCTGCGCGCCCTCGAGACCCGCGCTCTCGCCGAGGCCGCCGCCGGCCGGCTGCGCCCCGCCGTCCAGCGCCACGCCCTCGCCGACGCGGCCGGCGCGCACCGCGCCCTGGAGACGCGCGGCACCATGGGCAAGGTCGTCCTGATCCCCTGATCCCCCGATGCCGTCCGTCCCCCTTGACGCCCTACGACCCGAGGCTCTTGAGCGCCCCGTCCGTCAGCCGGTACACCGACCACTCGTCCTGCGGGCGCGCGCCCAGCGACCGGTAGAAGTCGATCGACGGGGTGTTCCAGTTCAGCACCGACCACTCCAGCCGCTCGTACCCCCGCTCGACGCAGATCCGCGCCAGCTCCGTCAGCAGCGCCTTGCCGTGCCCGCCGCCCCGCAGCCGCGGGCGCACGTACAGGTCCTCCAGATAAATGCCGTGCACACCGCGCCACGTCGAGAAGTTGAGGAACCAGAGCGCGAAACCGGCGACCTCCCCGTCCTCGGTCTCCGCGATGTGCGCGAACGCGGCGGGGCGCTCGCCGAACAGCGCCTCGCGCAGCTGCTCCTCGGTGGCGTTCGCCTCGTGCAGGGCCTTCTCGTAGTCCGCGAGCTCCCGGACCATCTCGTGGATCACGGGCACGTCGGCGGGTGTGGCGTTGCGAATCATGGCCCCAGCCTGCACGGACAGCCGCTCATCGCGCCAGCGGCGTCCGCGTGACGAGCACCGGCCCACGGTCGGTTCCCTGCCGTTCCCCGCCCTCCAGAGGCTGTTCTGCAACACCCTGCCCAGCGGCACGGCCCGCTCGAGCAGCGGCGTCCCCGTCGCCGTGCTCCGGCAGCCGCACCGCCCCGCCGCCCGCCCAGGTCCGCAGCGCCGGCCACTCCCCCTCGGTCTCCTCGTCCCGCTGCTGGAGCTTCAGCACCGCCCGCGTCCCGTCCGGGCGGACCACCGGCAGCACCAGCGACACCCGCCCGTACATCGACGGACCCGCGAGCCGCAGCTCCCACCGGTCCAGGAACTCCGCAGCCCGCCCGGGCAGCATCTCCACGACGGCCCGCCCGGACTCCTCGCCGTACGACAGCAAGGACGCGACCAGCTCCCGGGGAATCTCGATCACGCCGGTGATCGTATGTCGCCAAACCCCGGGCCGAGCAGTAGATTCCCGCCAGACGCAGGCGACCACCGGCAGGGAACGGCACACCACATGAGCACCGTCAACGGCGGCATATCGTTCTGGTACGCACAGGACGGCGCCCCCGCGCCCCGCGAGCCCCTCCCCGGCGACAGCACCGCCGACGTCTGCATCGTCGGCGGCGGATACACCGGCCTGTGGACCGCGTACTACCTCAAGAAGGCCGTGCCCTTCCTCGACATCACCGTCCTGGAGGCCAAGTTCTGCGGCTACGGCGCCTCTGGGCGCAACGGCGGCTGGCTCTACAACGGGATCGCCGGACGCGACCGCTTCGCGCGGCTCCACGGCCACGACGCCGCCGTACGCCTCCAGCAGGCCATGAACGACACCGTCGACGAGGTCGTCCGCGTCGCCGCAGAAGAGAACATCGACGCCGGCATCCACAAGGGCGGCGTTCTCGAGATCGCGCACAGCCCGGCCCAGCTCCGGCGCCTCAAGGACTTCCACTCCGTAGAGGTCGCCTTCGGCGAGAAGGACCGCGTCCTGCTCGGCACCCGCGAAACCGCCGAACGCGTCCGCGTCAGCGGCGCCGTCGCCGCCAGCTGGACCCCGCACGGCGCCCGGCTGCACCCGGTGAAACTGGTCAAGGGCCTCGCCGCCGCCGTGGAGGCCCTCGGCGTCACCATCCACGAGTCGACGCCCGTCACCGAGATCCGGCCCAAGCACGCCGTCACCCCGTACGGCACCGTCCGCGCCCCGTACGTCCTGCGCTGCACCGAGGGCTTCACCGCGTCCCTCAAGGGCCAGCACCGCACCTGGCTCCCGATGAACTCCTCCATGATCGTCACGGAGCCGCTCCCCGAGGACGTCTGGGCCGAGATCGGCTGGGCCGGCCGCGAGACGCTCGGCGACATGGCCCACGCCTACGTGTACGCCCAGCGCACCGCCGACGACCGCATCGCCATCGGCGGCCGCGGCGTCCCCTACCGCTACGGCTCGCGGACCGACCACGACGGCCGCACGCAGCCCGCCACCGTCGAGGCCCTCCGCGACGTCCTGGTCCGGTTCTTCCCCCGGCTCGCCGGCGCCCGCGTCGACCACGCCTGGTCCGGCGTCCTCGGCGTCCCCCGCGACTGGTGCGCCACCGCCACCCTCGACCGCTCCACCGGCCTCGGCTGGGCCGGCGGCTACGTCGGCTCCGGCGTCGCCACCTCCAACCTGGCCGCCCGCACCCTGCGCGACCTGATCCGGCAGGACTCCGGCCAGTCGGGCCCGACCGACCTCACCGCCCTGCCCTGGGTCGGGCACAAGGTCCGCAAGTGGGAGCCGGAACCGCTGCGCTGGCTCGGCGTCCGCACCCTCTACACCGCCTACCGCCGGGCCGACCACCGCGAGTCGACCGCCCACACCCCCACCACCGACCGCCTCGCCACCCTGGCCGACAAGATCTCCGGCCGGCACTGAGGCCCGCCGACACCCCGGTGCCCATCCACGCCCGCTGGCTGCACTGGCTCGCCCTCCCCACCGGCGACCAGGCGGCCGTCCTCGACGCCATGGATCTCACCGACGCCCGCCCGGTCGCCTTCGAAGCCGCCGTCGAAGCCGTCGACGAAGCCGTCGACGACGACGCCCACGACCGGGACCACGGATACGCCCGGGGTCTTCGTGACGCCCGAACTCGACGGCCGGACGCTCGTCGTCGGCGCCTGGTGCGACTTCACCGAGCCCGGCATGCCGGCCCTGTGCGAACGCCTCAGCGCCCGCTTCGGCCGGGTGCAGGCGTACTACTTCGGCGCGCAGTGCGACGGCTCCGCCTGGCTCATCGCCGAGAACGGCCGCGTGCTGCGCCGCGCGTCGTTCACCGGGGAACCGGAGGACGGGGAACTGACCGCCGGTGCGCCGCTGCCGTACGAGGCGGAGGTCCGCGCGGCCGTGGGCGACGACGAGGACGAGTGGGAGTTCCGGCTCTGGGACATGGCCCCCGGGCTGGCCGGGGCGCTCAGTGTCGATCCGCTCGCGATCGGTCCGCACACACGGGTCCGCGGCCGGGGCGTCATGGCACGTACGCGCCAGACGGCCCCCCGAAACGACAAAGGCCCCGGCATCCAGCTGCCGGGGCCTTCCGTGCTGCGCAGAGCCTCCTGTCGGAGTCGAACCGACGACCTCAAGATTACAAGTCAAGCGCTCTAGCCAACTGAGCTAAGGAGGCAGCCAGAGCAGTGTAACGAACCCCCGGACCACCATGGTCAAGAATTTTCACCGGCCATGAACTGCTGACATACGCCACCTGTCCGGGTAGCGTCACGGCAGGTCCATTCCGTTGGACTACACCACTCCCTTACAACGGATCGTCCGGCACGTTCCTGCCGGTGAAGGAGACGCTTCAGCATGGCTACTGTCACGTTCGACAAGGCGACCCGGATCTACCCGGGTTCCGAGAAGCCCGCCGTCGACCAGCTCGAGATCGAGACCGAGGACGGCGAGTTCCTCGTCCTCGTCGGACCGTCCGGCTGCGGCAAGTCGACCTCCCTGCGCATGCTCGCGGGTCTCGAGGACGTCAACGGCGGATCCATCCGGATCGGCGACCGCGACGTCACGCACCTGCCGCCCAAGGACCGGGACATCGCCATGGTGTTCCAGAACTACGCGCTCTACCCGCACATGAGCGTCGCCGACAACATGGGCTTCGCGCTCAAGATCGCCGGCGTCAACAAGAGCGAGATCCGCAAGAAGGTCGAGGAGGCCGCGAAGATCCTCGACCTGAGCGACTACCTGGACCGCAAGCCGAAGGCGCTCTCCGGCGGTCAGCGCCAGCGTGTCGCGATGGGCCGCGCGATCGTGCGTGAGCCGCAGGTCTTCCTCATGGACGAGCCGCTGTCGAACCTCGACGCCAAGCTCCGTGTGTCGACGCGTACGCAGATCGCGAGCCTGCAGCGCCGTCTCGGCATCACCACCGTGTACGTCACGCACGACCAGGTCGAGGCCATGACCATGGGCGACCGGGTGGCCGTGCTGAAGGACGGCCTGCTCCAGCAGGTCGACTCGCCGCGCCACATGTACGACCGTCCGGCCAACCTCTTCGTCGCCGGCTTCATCGGCTCCCCGGCCATGAACCTGGTCGAGGTGCCGATCACCGACGGCGGTGTGCGGTTCGGCAACAGCGTCGTGCCGGTCTCCCGCGAGGCCCTGTCCGCTGCGGCCGACAAGGGCGACACCACGGTCACGGTCGGTGTCCGCCCCGAGCACTTCGACGTGGTCGAGTTCGGCGCCGAGGCCAAGACGCTCTCCAAGGACGCCCCGGCCGGCCTCGCCGTCGCGGTGAACGTGGTCGAGGAGCTCGGCGCCGACGGTTACGTGTACGGCTCCGCCGAGGTCGGCGGCCAGCACAAGGACCTCGTCGTCCGCGTCGGCGGCCGCAGCGTCCCCGAGAAGGGCAGCGAGCTGCACGTCGTCCCGCAGTCGGGCGAGCTGCACGTCTTCTCGACGTCGACGGGCGAGCGCCTCAGCGACTGACGGCAGTCCCCCCAGGCAGGGCCGGGCTCCGCACTTCGGTGCGGAGCCCGGCTTTTCGTTTCAAGAGACAAATACCCCGATAGGCAGGGCATATGGCCCATTTCACGGCACCGCGTCAACACGCGATTCGAAAAGACACGTAGAACGGTCCCTCGCGTGAGTGACTAAATGTCGCCATATCATCACTGGACGCTACGCTCACTCGCGTGACCCACACAGCCCGCCGAATCGGCCGCTCACTCGCCCTTGTTCTGCCTGTCGTCCTGGTGCTCTCGGGAACCCTCGCGGTCACCGCCGTCCCGTGGGCGGGGCAGGCCACACAGTCTCAGATGCTCACCGCCTCCTCGGAGAACGTGTCCGTACGGGCCAAGCCCCGCGCCCCGCAGGAGGTCCTCCGCGACCGGCTGCTGTCCGAACTGCAGACGAAGGACCCCGGCGTGGCCCTCACGCACCTCCAGCGCGAGGTCGAGGCACGCCCGTCGCTCGCCGAGCACTGCGTGTCGATCGCCCGGTCCCTCGGCCGCGCCGCCGTCGAGCGTTACGGGCCGACGCGCGCCCAGCGCTTCTCCCGGCCCGTCTGCGACACCTCGTTCGCCACGGGCGTCTCGGAGCGGGCCCAGGGCTCCTAGCTCCCTCTCGTCCGGACCTGGGCCCTCGTGCACAGGACCGGCCCGTAGAGGCCCGTCGAACCCGTCGCGGTGACGGGCGGACGGGCCGCATATCGTTCACGCCATGCAAACGCCTACGTTTCCGACGCAGGCCGTGGTCCTGGCGGGCGGCCAGGGTTCGCGGCTGCGCCCGTACACGGACGACCGCCCCAAGCCGATGGTCGAGATCCCGGGGACCGGGACCCCGATCATCGGCCATCAGCTCGCCTGGCTGGCCGAGGAGGGCGTGACGGACGCCGTGGTGTCCTGCGGCCACCTCGCGGAGGTCCTCCAGGAGTGGCTGGACAGCGCGGTGCTGCCGCTGCGCGTCACGACCGTCGTGGAGACGGAGCCGCTGGGCCGCGGCGGCGGCCTGAAGTACGCCGCGGCGAGCCTGCCCCACCCCGACCGGCCCTGGTACGCGACCAACGGCGACATCTGGACCCGCTTCTCGCTGCGCGAGATGGCCGCGTTCCACGCCGAGCGCGACGCCACGGCGACTCTCGCCCTCGCGCGTCCCCGCATCCCCTGGGGAGCCGTCGAGACCGACGCCTTCGGGCACATCACGGACTTCATCGAGTCGCCCCCGTCGCCGTATCTCATCAACGCGGGCGTGTACGTCTTCTCCGCCGCGTTCACGGGCCTGCTGCCCGACATCGGCGACCACGAGCGCACGACCTTCCCGCGGCTGGCGCGCGAGCGCCGGCTGGCGGGTTTCCCGCTGCCGAACGGGGCCTACTGGCGGGCGATCGACACCGCGAAGGACCTCACAGAGGCGGCCAAGGAGCTCGACACCAAGGTGCGTTGAGGCACTCCGCCGATCTGCACACGGAAACGGAGGGGCGGCCGCCGGATCCCGATCCGGCGGCCGCCCCTTCATCGCGCCGTCGCGCGCGCCCGGCCGTCAGCCGAGCAGCCCGCCGATCACGCCACCGCCGTTCGAGCCCGTGTCGCCGCCCGGGTCGGACCCGCCGGACGGACCACCGGAGCTGCTGCCGCCCGTGGAGGTCGGCCCGGTGGTGCCGGAGGACGGCGGGGGCGCGGGCTGCTCCTCGGCGGGCGGCTGCTGCCCCGTGCCCTGCGTCTCGCTGGGCGTGCCGGCGACCTGGCCGCTCTCCCGCACCGTGTCCGCCGGAGGAGGCGTGGACGCCTCCTCCCGGGGCTTCTCCGCGGTGCGGCTGGCGGACGGGGAGGGCTTGTCCTCCTCGCCCGCCGCGGCCGAGGAGCTGCGCTTCTCGCCCGGCTCCGTCGTCAGCGGCGCGCCCGGCAGATGGTTGGTCGGATGCTGGTTCGGCCCGGGGACGGTCACCACGTCCTCGGAGCGGACGGCTCCGCCGAGCACCGAACCGACGAGCATCGTGAGCCCGACGACGACGGCGGCGACCAGACTGCCGCGCCTCAGCACACGCCGGCGCAGGTTCCACAGCTCGGAACGCGGCCCCAGAGTGCGCCAGGCCTCACCGGCGAGGCGTCCGTCGATCGAGTAGACGGGAGCGCCGGCGATGACCAGCGGCGACCAGGCGGCGAAGTAGATGATGTCGGGCGTCTCGTAGACGGGGACGTCGCTCCAGCTCACCGTCATGACCAGCGCGGCGGCCAGCAGCGCGCCGAAGACGGCCGCGATCCGCTGCCACAGCCCGAGCACCGTCAGGACGCCGACGATGACCTGGAGGAAGGCGACGGTGAGACCGGAGCCCACGGGGTGGGCGAGCGCGAAGTCACGCAGCGGCTCCCCGAGGGCCCACGGGTTCAGGGCGCCCAGCCACTTCACCAGGGAGCCGCGGTCGCCGCCGTCGAAGTAGACGGGGTCGCAGAGCTTCCCCATGCCGGCGTAGATCGAGATGAACCCGAGCAGCACGCGCAGCGGCAGCAGCACCACGCCGAGGTTCATCCGGCGGCCGGGGTAGTACGCGTGCCGTACGGAGTCCGCTCCGTGGCGCTGCGCCGGGCGCCGGTCCCGGTCGAAGGACTCGTCGTAGGGCTCGACGTCGTACGTGCCGGCGTCGTAGGGCTGCGGACCGCCGGAGGGCCGCCGGTCGTCGGCGGGGCGGTCGGACGGCAGGTCCGTGTCGTACGCGTCGTAGGCGCCGACCGCCTGCCGCATCGGCGGCAGCAGCGGCTTGTCGCGGCCCGGGCCGCCGGGCGCGGGGACCGTGGGGGCCGCCACGGTCTCCTCGAGGGAGACCCGAGGGAGGACCTGGGTCGCGGCCCCGCTGTAGGCGTCGTGCTCCATGGTGGAGTTGCGTACGGCCTGGAGGAGCCCGGTCGCGCCGGAGTCACCGGGCGCCGACCTCCCGCTCCACACGACGGGCGCCCGGCGCCGCGCCGGGGCGGCGCCGGCGAGGGGGGCGAGGCGCGCGGAGTTCGCCAGGGCACGTGCGGGGCGCGGGCTCTGGGAGAGCTGCACCCGGAAGCTGGCGTGGTTGACGATGACCTGCGCGGGATCGCAGTCCACCTTGACCATGCTCAGCGCAGGCTGATCATCGAACCCGGACCGGGGCGTTCTGGTGTCCACACTCATCTAACCGAGTGATGGCTGTTTAGGGCACGGCCCCGACGAGCCCGATCTGTCCGAGACCCGTCAAGGACTCCGTATCGTCCGCTTTACGCCCGAGTCCGCCACGAAGCGCCCGAAGTCGGTCTCCGGCCCGCCAGAAAACGACGGGACCGGACAACAACGTCATGCGCGCCGCTTGGCCGCCTCGTACAGCACGACACCGGCCGCGACACCCGCGTTGAGCGACTCGGCGCCGCCCGGCATGGGGATGCGGACGAGGACGTCGCAGGTCTCCCCGACGAGCCGGGACAGGCCCTTGCCCTCGCTGCCGACGACGATCACCAGCGGCCCGCCCAGCGCCTCGAGGTCACCGACCTCGGTCTCGGCGTCGGCGGCGAGACCGACGACCGTCAGACCGGCCTTCTGGTACGCCTCGATGGCGCGCGTCAGGTTGGTGGCGCGGGCGACGGGCGTACGGGCGGCGGTGCCCGCGGACGTCTTCCACGCACCGGCGGTCATCCCGGCCGCGCGGCGCTCCGGGACGACCACGCCGTGACCGCCGAAGGCGGACACCGAGCGGACGACCGCGCCGAGGTTACGGGGATCGGTGACGCCGTCGAGGGCGACGATCAGCGGGTCCTCGCCGTGGTCGAAGGCGGCGGCGGCCAGGTCCTCGGGGTGCGCGTACTCATACGGCGGGACCTGGAGCACCAGGCCCTGGTGGTTGAGCCCGTTCGTCAGCCGGTCGAGCTCGGGGCGCGGCGCCTCCATGATGTTGATGTTGCCGCGTCCGGTGGCGAGCTGGAGCGCCTCGCGCACCCGCTCGTCGTTGTCGATGAACTGCTGCACGTAGAGCGTCGAGGCGGGCACGCCGTCGCGCAGCGCCTCGAAGACGGGGTTGCGGCCGACGACCATCTCGGACGTGCCCTTGCCGCCGCGGCGGGCGACGGGCCGGCGGGTGCTGTGCTTCGCCTTGGCGTTGGCCACCCGGTTCTTGACGTGTCCCTTGCGGGCGGAGGCGGGCGGCGTGGGGCCCTTGCCCTCGAGCCCGCGACGCCGCTTGCCACCGCTGCCGACCTGCGCGCCCTTCTTGTTGGACGTACGGCGGTTCCTGCGCTGGCTGTTCCCGGCCATGACTTTTCGTTCCTCTGGATCGCGTCGTTGAGTGAAAGTGTGCTGCCCGGGTCGCCGGGCGGCACATCGCGCCTGGTGCTGCGGACGCGAGGGCCAGACCCTAGCGAGGTCCCAGCGTCCAGCGGGGTCCGTCCGGACCGTCCTCGATGACGAGCCCGGACTGGTTCAGCTGGTCACGGATCGCGTCCGCCGTCGTCCAGTCCTTGCGGGACCTGGCCGCTTCGCGCTGCTGGAGCACGAGGCGCACGAGGGTGTCGACGACTCCGTGGAGGTCCTCGCCACGGTCGGTCTCGCCGGCCCAGTGCGGGTCGAGCGGATCGAGGCCGAGGACACCCAGCATGGCACGGACCTCGGCCAGGCGGGAGACAGCGGCTTCCTTGTCGTCGGCGGCCAGCGCGCTGTTGCCCTGGCGGACGGCGGTGTGGACGATCGCGAGGGCCTGCGGCACCCCGAGGTCGTCGTCCATGGCCTCGGCGAACGCCGGCGGCACCTGCGCGGCCGGGGCGACCGGGCCGGCCTTCTCGACGACCCGCTGGACGAAGCCCTCGATCCGCGCGAACGCCGACTCTGCCTCGCGCAGCGCCTCCTCGCTGTACTCGATCATCGAGCGGTAGTGCGGGGTGCCGAGGTAGTAGCGCAGGACGATCGGGCGCCAGTTCTTGACCATCTCGGAGACGAGCACCGAGTTGCCGAGCGACTTGGACATCTTCTCGCCGCTCATGGTCACCCAGGCGTTGTGCACCCAGTACGAGGCGAAGGCGTCGCCGTAGGCCTTGGCCTGGGCGATCTCGTTCTCGTGGTGGGGGAAGACCAGGTCCAGGCCGCCGCCGTGGATGTCGAAGGCCGCGCCCAGGTACTTGTGCGCCATGGCCGAGCACTCGAGGTGCCAGCCGGGCCGGCCGCGGCCCCAGGGCGTCTCCCAGGACGGCTCGCCCGGCTTGGTCGCCTTCCACATGGCGAAGTCGCGCGGGTCGCGCTTGCCGGAGACGCCCTCGTCGGGCTGGCGCAGGTCGTCGATGTCCTGGTTGGAGAGCGCCAGGTACTCGGGAAACGACCGCACGTCGAAGTAGACGCTGCCGTCCGACTCGTAGGCGTGGCCGCGCTCGATGAGGCCGCGCATCATCTCGACCATCTCGGTGATGTGGCCGGTGGCGCGCGGTTCGTAGGTGGGCGGGAGGCAGCCGAGGGCCTCGTAACCGTCGTTGAAGGCGCGCTCGTTCTCGTAACCGATCGACCACCACGGGCGGCCCTGGTCGGCCGACTTGGCGATGATCTTGTCATCGATGTCGGTCACGTTGCGGATGAACGTGACGTCGTAGCCGCGGTGGTCGAACCAGCGGCGCATGATGTCGAAGTTCAGTCCCGACCGGATGTGCCCGATGTGCGGTGCGGCCTGCACGGTCGCGCCGCACAGGTAGATCGAGACGCAACCCGGCACGAGAGGGGCGAAGTCACGGATCTGCCGGGCGCTGGTGTCGTACAGGCGAATGGTCACGCAACAAGGGTAGTGGGCGCGTGGTAGTGCCTCGATACCCCTTCCGGGGCACGGCTGCGGCGTGACGCGCACCCGGCGGCCCGGCGATGCCGGTGCGCGCCCGGTGCCCCCCAGTCGTTCCGTGCCAGCCGTAACGCGTCAGCCCTTCCCGTCAGTCGTTCCTGACGACGAGCGCCGTCGCGATGGCGGCGAGTCCTTCGGCCCGGCCGGTCAGGCCGAGCCCGTCGGTCGTGGTCCCCGAGACGGCGACCGGCGCGCCGACCGCGGCGGACAGCTCCTTCTGCGCCTCGTCGCGCCGCTTGCCGATCTTCGGGCGCACCCCGATCACCTGAACGGAGACGTTGCCGATCTCGAACCCGGCCGCGCGCACGATCCGCGCGGCCTCCGTGAGCAGGGCGACCCCGGAGGCGCCGGACCACTCGGGCCGGGAGGTGCCGAAGTGGGCGCCGAGGTCGCCGACGCCGGCCGCGGAGAAGAGGGCGTCGCAGGCGGCGTGGGCGGCGACGTCACCGTCGGAGTGGCCGGCGAGACCGTACCCGTCGCTGTCGGAGCCCTCCCAGAGCAGCCCGGCGCACCACAGTTCGCGCCCCTTCTCGAAGGCGTGGACATCGGTGCCGATGCCGACCAGCGGCAGGCGCAGCGGCTCAGAAACCATCGTTGGCCCTTCTCCGGGCGAGTACCGCCTCGGCCAGTACGAGATCCAGCGGCCGGGTCACCTTGAAGGCTTCCTCGTGGCCGGGGACGACGACGACCGGCAGGCCCAGCTGCTCGACCATGCTCGCGTCGTCGGTGACATTGTCCGTGACCGTGTCGTGGGCGCGGACGAGGGTGTCCCGGTCGAAGCCCTGCGGGGTCTGCACGGCCCGCAGCACCGCCCGGTCGGGAGTGGCGACGACGGGCTCCGGCTCTCCTTTGGCGGCCGGCTCGACCTGCTTGACGGTGTCCGCGAGGGGCAGCGCGGGCACGACGGCGGGAGCACCGCCGTGCACGGCCGCGACGACCACGTCGACGGTCTCCTCGGGCACCAGCGGGCGGGCCGCGTCGTGGACGAGCACGGCGGTGATGTCGTCGGGCAGCGCGTCGAGGCCGAGCCGCACGGACTCCTGGCGGCTGTCACCCCCCGGCACGACGAGGTAGTCGGTCCGCTCGGGCAGGGCGTGCGCGTCCAGGAGCAGCTTGACCTCCGGGGCGCCGTCGGGAGGTGCGACCACCACGACGAGCGAGACGGCACGCGAGGCGGCCATGGCGCGGACGGCGTGGACGAGCATGGGTGTGCCGTTCAGCGCGCGGAGCGCCTTCGGGGCGCCCGGGCCCAGCCGTACGCCGCGGCCGGCCGCCGGGATCACGGCGGCGGTGCGGTGGTGGCGCGAATCGTCAGACATCGGTTGCACTCCGGCAGGTTTGTTTCCTCAGCCGACATGGGTATGGCCTGGGCGTGCCCCGGCCGCAGGTTGGGGCAGTGCCGGGCGCGACGCCTTGACCGGACCCTTCCGTGACCAGGTCTACGCCAGCCGCCCGGGCCCGGCACGACAGTACGTACGGCGAAGGCGGCCTTGATCCGTCAGGAGCGAGACCGCCGTGCGCATACCGCGTCGTACACATGCCGCAGCGCCCGGCGGCAGGCTGGAGTTCACAGTAGTGATTTCACAGCGTGTCGGCGGGCACTGCGGCATTGCCGTGCGTCAGGACGCGAGGACCTCGTCGAGCAGGGCCTCGGCCTTGTCCTCGTTGGTGTTCTCCGCGAGGGCGAGCTCGCTCACCAGGATCTGGCGCGCCTTTGCGAGCATCCGCTTCTCGCCGGCGGACAGCCCGCGCTCACGCTCGCGGCGCCACAGGTCACGCACCACTTCGGCGACCTTGATGACATCGCCGGAGGCGAGCTTCTCGAGATTTGCCTTGTAGCGACGGGACCAGTTCGTCGGCTCTTCGGCGTACGGCGCGCGAAGCACCTCGAAGACCCGGTCCAGTCCGTCCTGGCCGACCACATCGCGAACGCCGACGAACTCCGCATTGTCCGCCGGTACGCGAACCGTCAGGTCGCCCTGGGCGACCTTGAGCACCAAGTAGGTCTTGTCCACGCCTTTGATCTGGCGAGTTTCGATAGCCTCGATCAGCGCGGCCCCGTGATGGGGATAGACCACGGTGTCGCCAACCTTGAACGTCATGTGACAGGTACCCCTTCCGTGGCTATCCAGGGTAACACGGATACAGCTTCTTCTGAATGGCGTTTTCGCAGGTCAGGGCATATCTCGGGGCTTGACAACAGCGACACGAACGTGCTGCGGACGACTTCCGGAGTGCGGTATTCGCAGGTCGGAGCGGCTGCGCGGGCGGACGGAAACACGGCCGTTTCACCCCCCGCGCCCGCCTCTCAAGAGACCAAACGTCCCGATTTGCCAGGTTCTTGATGGTGAGCTTTCCGTACTCCGTTCGGCCGCCGCTCACCCGTTCGGGCGGACGCTCCCGAGAATCCTGAATTGATCAACGACGGGTATTCGTAAGGAATGTGTGGCGACCCCGGAAATTGATCACCGTGGTTTTGTGAACACACCGGTCCGGCGCGTCGGCCGGACGGCGCCCCCGGCCGTTCGTCCTCACCCGTGCCGGCAAAGGGCGGGTCGGGTGCGGGACGTGATCGGCGGCTCGGTAACCTGAGCCGGTGCTGGCACGCGATCAGCCGGTGACAGCCACCACCCGTCCGTACGTACAAGGAGAAGCCGCAGCCGTGAGCAGCAGCCTTCGACGCGGTGCCCTCGCCGGCGCTGCCATCGTCTTCTCGATCGCCTCGCTCTCCGCCTGCGGTGCGGGCAACGACGCGCAGACCCTCGGGGTCAGGCCGGACAACGCCGCGGTCGCGGTGGACAGCCTGAAACTGCAGAACGTGACCGTCATCACCCAGCCGAAGCCGGACGCCCAGGGCCCGGCGGCCGTGAGCCTGACGATCTTCAACGAGGGCGACAAGCCGCAGACGCTGGAATCGATCTCGCTGCCGGGCTCCAAGGCCCAGGTGAAGCTGACCCCCGCGGAGGGATCGGGCTCCGTCTCCGTCCCCGCGCAGGGCAGTGTCGTCATCGGCGGCGAGGGCAACGCGACCGCCGTCATCGAGAACGGCAGCCAGGAGCTCGACCACGGCGTCATGCGCGAGGTCGTCTTCCGGTTCAGCGAGACCGGCAACGTGAACGTGCGGGCGCTGGTCGCCCCGGCGACCAACTACTTCAAGGAGTGGGGCCCGAGCGAGATCCCCAGCCCGCCGGAGCAGTCCCCGGAGCAGTCGCCGTCCGGCAGCCCCGCCGCCACGGAGACCGACCCGGCGCGCTCCGAGGCCGCGGGCGGCGAGGGCGAGGCCGCCCCGTCCGACGAAGCCACCGCGACGGACGGCGCCGGTCACTGACCCGTGGACGTACGGAAAAGGGGGCGCCCGCCGAGACCGGCGGGCGCCCCCTTTTCCGTACGTCTCTTCCGTAGCCCCCGTACGCACGGCCCTCCCGTGCGTACGGACCGACCGGCGGCAGCGGCCTACGGCTCGAACTTGTACCCCAGGCCGCGGACCGTCACCAGATAGCGCGGCGCACCCGGGTCCGGCTCGATCTTGGCGCGCAGACGCTTCACATGGACGTCGAGGGTCTTGGTGTCTCCCACGTAGTCCGCGCCCCACACCCGGTCGATCAGCTGCATCCGGGTCAGCACCCGGCCCGCGTTGCGCAGCAGCATCTCCAGCAGGTCGAACTCCTTCAGAGGGAGGTCGACCTTGCCGCCGGAGACGGTGACGACGTGACGGTCCACGTCCATCCGCACGGGCCCCGCCTCCAGGGCGGCGGGCGTGACCTCCTCCGGCTCGCCGCGGCGGCGCAGTACCGCGCGGATGCGGGCGACGAGCTCCCGCGTGGAGTAGGGCTTGGTGATGTAGTCGTCGGCTCCTATCTCCAGCCCGACGACCTTGTCGATCTCACTGTCCTTGGCGGTCACCATGATGACGGGCACGTTCGAGCGGCTCCGCAACTGGCGGCACACCTCGGTGCCCGGCAGGCCGGGCAGCATCAGGTCGAGGAGCACGAGGTCGGCGCCGTTGCGCTCGAACTCGTCGAGTCCGTCGGGGCCTGTGGCCGCGACCGCGACCTCGAAGCCTTCCTTGCGGAGCATGTAGGACAGGGCGTCGCTGAAGGATTCCTCATCCTCGACGACGAGCACTCGGGTCACGGAAGGACCTCCGGGGCAGGGATTTCGCTGTTGGGATCGGTGTCGTAAGGCCGGTCGTCGTCCTCGTCGACGCGATCCCGGCCGCTGGTTGCGCGGTCTTTCGCTGCGCCCGCCTCAGGCAGTCGCAGGGTGAAGGTGGAGCCCTGTCCCTCGGAGCTCCACACCGTGACCTCTCCGCCGTGCGAGGCGGCCACGTGCTTGACGATCGCCAGTCCGAGGCCGGTGCCTCCGGTGGCGCGGGAGCGGGCGGGATCGACGCGGTAGAACCGCTCGAAGATCCGCTCGCGGTCCTTCTCGGAGATCCCGATGCCCTGGTCGGTGACGGCGATCTCGATCAGGTCGCCGCCGGGTGCGTTGACGCGACGGGCGGAGATGCCGACCCGGGTGCGGGCCGGCGAGTAGTTGACGGCATTCTCGACCAGATTGCCGAGAGCGGCGGCGAGCTTGCCGCGGTTGCCCCATATCCGCAGGTCGGGGGCGGCCCCCGCGGCCATGGTGATCTGCTTGGTCGACGCGGTCTGCCGGGAGCGGTCGATGGCCTCCGCGACCAGTTCGTCCACCCGCACGGGCTCGGCGTCCTCCAGCGGGTCGTCGTTCTGCACCCGGGAGAGGTCGATGAGCTCCTGTACGAGGTTGGTGAGCCGGGTCGCCTCGATCTGCATCCGGCCGGCGAAGCGGGTGACCGCCTCGGGGTCGTCCGAGGCGTCCATGACCGCCTCGGAGAGCAGGGAGAGCGCCCCGACCGGGGTCTTGAGCTCATGGCTCACGTTGGCGACGAAGTCGCGCCGTACTGCCTCTATCCGGCGGGCCTCCGTCAGGTCCTCGACGAGAAGCAGGACCAGCCGGGAGCCGAGGGGCGCGACGCGGGCGGAGACGGCCAGCGCCTCGCCGCGCCCGGTGCCGCGGCGCGGCAGATCGAGCTCCACCTGCCGTATCTCGCCGTCGCGGCGGGTGTCGCGGGCCATGTGCAGCATCGGTTCGACGGCCAGCTTGCCGCCGCGGACCAGACCGAGGGCGTACGCCGCCGAGCTGGCCTTCACCACCGAGTCGGACTCGTCGAGGACGACCGCGGAGCTTCTGAGGACGGACAGGACGGTGTCGACACCGGGCGGAAGCACCGCGTCGGTGTGCAGCGAGCTCCGGGTGGGGCGGCTCTGTTCGCGCTCGCTCCAGCGGAACGCCAGCATGGCGATGACACCGGTGCAGAGACCGGCGATCGCAGCCGCTGCGGCAACAGCCGCGTTCACGTCCATGCATTCAGGTTATGCGTGCTCCGGGGCACACTCCCAGCCAAACGGGTGGCACCTCGAACAGTCGTCGCCCAGAGTTCACCAAGGAGAAAGTACTGATTCATTTGGGATGGAGCTCACGGACTCCTGACCGGCCGACCGTGGGAGCGTGGGGGTTCCGAGCCCCACCCGGACCCCGGTCGCATCAAGAGAGGGACACCCATGCGTGACGCGTACCACGAGGAACTGGACTCGATCGGCGAGGGCCTGGTCGAGATGGCCAGGCTGGTCGGGTCGGCGATCGGGCGCGCCACCACGGCCATGCTCGACGCCGACCTCAAGCTCGCGGAGACCGTGATCGCCGCCGACCAGAAGGTCGACGACCTCCAGCACGAGCTGGAGGCACGGGCGATCGCGCTCCTGGCCCGGCAGCAGCCGGTCGCCACGGACCTGCGGATCGTCGTCACGTCGCTGCGGATGAGCGCCGACCTGGAGCGCTCGGGCGACCTGGCCCAGCACGTGGCCAAGCTCGCCCGGCTGCGTTTCCCCGACCGCGCCGTGCCGGACGACCTGCACGCCACGATCCTCCAGATGGGACAGCTGGCGCAGCGCCTGATGGCAAAGGCGGCGGAGGTCATCATCACCAAGGACGTCGACCTCGCGCTCCAGCTGGAGCAGGACGACGACGAGATGGACCTGCTGCACCGCGCGCTCTTCCAGCATCTGATGGACGACCGCTGGAAGCACGGCATCGAGACCGCGGTCGACGTCACCCTGCTCGGCCGTTACTACGAGCGGTACGCCGACCACGCCGTGTCGGTGGCCAAGCGCGTGGTGTACCTGGTCACGGGCGAGCACGCGGACGAGCTGCAGCAGCAGACCACGGTGGAGGGCGCGTAGCGGCGCGGCAGGGGGCGCACGTCCGGAGCCTGCGCGGATGCGCCGTTGATGCGCCCGGCCCGCCGGGGCTGCAATGGGCGTGGCGGCATTCCCATACGCCCTTGAGGAGGGACCCATGGCCGAATCCCCCACAACCGACCCCCGGCAGGACACCCCGCACGACGCGGTCTTCCCGCCCGTCCTCGGCGCCTGCGGCTGCGGCGCCGGCTGCGGCTGCGGCTGCCAGTCCGGCGCGCCGTGCCAGTGCGGCGGCTGCTGCGGCTGACACTCCGCGCACCTGGTGCGCCAAGGGCCCCGTCCGGCATCGGACGGGGCCCTTGGCGCACCACGTGCCCGCGCACGCCGCGCGCCGCCGCGGAACCGGGCCGTTGTCGGAGCCGGCCCGTTGTCGGAGCCGGGGGATGCGGTGCGGCCACGACTGAGCGCGTTCGGGGAGGGGCATGGGGAGCCGCCCGCGCGACCGGGGCACCGTCGCGCCGCTCGCGTTGAGGGTGCTACGCGGGGGCTGTTCAGGGCGGCGGGAAGGCCCTCTCCCTGAAAAGCCGTCCGAAGCGGGACGACGCACGAACTCCGGCTCCCTCAGAGTTTGCCTTCCATGAGGACCGTGCGATGCCCCCCGAGCGCGCGTGAGAGACCTTCGAGGAAGCCGGGGCTGAAGTCGGGCCAGTCCCAGAACTCGAAACCGAGATATCCGAAGGCGAAGTAGTCATCCGACCACGTCCACGCGGTCAGGTCACCAGGGCGCCGACAATGCGGGCAGGCGACTGCCGCGCTGCCTGTGTCGCTCCAGGTGCTGATGGCCTCACTGAAGGGTTCCCACGCGCCCTCAATCTCCTCCAGCCGGTCGGTGTAGAAATCCGCCCGACCGGCACAACGGGGGCACACCGCGAACATGGGTTCGCCCTGGCCGCAGTTGAATACGGTGCGGCCGGTCTCGACCCTGAGTCCGTCGCTGGGCTCCCAGTCCTCCTGACCGACCGCCTTGGCCCAAGAGGGACCGGGCGGATGCCCCGACGGCGCCCCGAGAACACAGTCGGTGAGCTCGGCCCGGACTATCCCCTCCCTCACCAGCCAGTCGAGTCCGCTGTCTGCCAGGGTCCGGGCGTCCGCATGCGTGGCGTCGAGATCGACGACGGTCTGGAAATAGTTCCCCATGAGGCAACAGTAGAAGCAGCCACCGACAGCCCGTCACTCACAACTTCGACACCTACCGGTCCTTCACATCCCGGATGTCGGGCAGGTACGGAAGGCCATGCGCAGGCCGCGACAGAACCGGCCCAGAATGCTCACCGGCCGAAACGGCTCCTCCACCTGCAGTGAACCACCTGCCGGGAACTGCTGCTTGGGCTTACCGACGCCCGATCGATCGCCCATGCCGGGTGCACACGCCAGCCAAGCGCCTGATCTTCACCGGTCCCCTCGGTGGGCATGTCTGGCGCATGCGCTGAACGAAGACCGCCCGCAGCGCGCTGGCCAAGGTCGGCGTCATCCCGAAGGCAAAGCCGCGAACACGCCCCCGCTCGGGAGCACGGCATGCACGCGCTCAGGCACATGCCCCCGATCCGCGCCATAAGCGCAGCTCGGGGGCATGATCGCAAAGGCTACTTCTTCTTGCCCTGGTTCTTGACCGCCTCGATCGCCGCCGCGGCCGCCGCCGGGTCGAGGTAGGTGCCGCCCGGGTTGACCGGGTTGAAGTCGGCGTCGAGCTCGTAGACGAGGGGGATGCCGGTCGGGATGTTCAGGCCGGCGATGTCCGCGTCGGAGATGCCGTCCAGGTGCTTGACCAGCGCGCGCAGGCTGTTGCCGTGGGCGGCGATCAGGACCGTGCGGCCGGTGAGGAGGTCGGGGACGATGCCGTCGTACCAGTACGGCAGCATGCGCTCGACGACGTCCTTGAGGCACTCGGTGCGGGGGCGCAGCTCGCTGGGGATCGTCTGGTAGCGGGCGTCGTTCGCCTGCGAGAACTCGTTGTCGTCGGCGAGGACCGGCGGAGGCGTGTCGTACGAGCGGCGCCAGAGCATGAACTGCTCCTCGCCGAACTCGGCCAGCGTCTGGGCCTTGTCCTTGCCCTGGAGGGCGCCGTAGTGGCGCTCGTTCAGCCGCCAGGTCCGGTGGACCGGGATCCAGTGGCGGTCGGCGGACTCCAGCGCGAGCTGCGCCGTGCGGATGGCGCGCTTCTGGAGCGAGGTGTGGAGTACGTCGGGGAGCAGGCCGGCGTCCTTGAGCAGCTCACCGCCGCGGACTGCCTCCTTCTCGCCCTTCTCCGTGAGGTTGACGTCCACCCAGCCGGTGAACAGGTTCTTCGCGTTCCATTCGCTCTCGCCGTGGCGGAGGAGGATCAGCTTGTACGGTGCGTCGGCCATGCGCCCGAGCCTAATCGACTCCCCCGGAGCGCCGCGCGGCTGCCCGAGGAGCGGACTCGCTTGACGGTAGCCGTCAATTGAGTGGCGGCGGGAGCCGCGCTCTCAGTAACTTGCGGTTGCTTATTGAGACCATTACAGCCGTGGGGGGCTCCCGTATGTCCATCGCTTCGCTCGTCCGCCCGGCGCGTGCGACAGTCTCGGGTCTGCCGCAGGGCTTCTGGTGGCTGTGGACCTCGACGCTCGTGAACCGCACCGGCGCGTTCGTCCTCACCTTCCTGTCGCTGTATCTGACGCAGGAACTCGGCTACTCGGCCTGGTACGCCGGTCTCGTCATCGCGCTGCACGGACTCGGCGGCGTGGCCGGGTCGCCGCTGGGCGGGATGCTCACGGACCGGTGGGGACGGCGTCCCACCATGATCTCGATGCACCTGGCCGGCGGGACGTGCGCCGCCGCGCTCGCCGTGGTCGGCAGCGCCTGGGCCATCGCGGTCGTGGTGCTGCTCATGGGCGTGGCGATGCAGGCCGTGCGGCCGGCGATCAGCGCCATGATCGCGGACATGGTGCCGGAGCCGGACCTGCGCCGGGCCTTCGCGCTCAACTACTGGGCCCTCAACCTGGGCTTCGCCGTCGCCGCTCTCGGCGGTGGCGCCGCGATCTTCCTCGGCTACCGGACCCTGTTCGTCGTCGACGCCGTCGCGACGGCACTGTGCGCGCTGATCGTCTTCCTCCGGCTCGGCGAGACCCGCCCCAAGACCCGGGTCGACAGCGCCGGCGAGACGGTCGAGGAGGAGCGGGTGACCGTGCTCGACGTGCTGAAGGACTCCCCTTTCCGCACCCTGGTCCTGCTGAACCTGCTGGTCTGCCTGATCTTCACCGCCCCGTGGGTCGGTCTGCCGTTGACCATGGCCGGCGAGGGGCTGTCGGCCGATTCGTACGGGATGGTCATCGCCGTCAACGGCATGGTGATCGTCGCCCTTCAGCTCCTCGTCAACAAGATCACGGACAAGCGCTCGCCGGCCGTGCTGCTCACCGTCTCCTCCCTGCTGTTCGCCGTCGGAACCGGGGCGACCGCTCTCGCCGGTACGCCTCTGGTGTTCGCGGCGACCGTGGTGGTGTGGACGATCGGCGAGATGGTGCACGTCCCGACCAACGCCGCCGCGACCGCCCGACTCGCCCCCGAGCACGCGCGCGGCCGCTACCAGGGCGTGATGGGCATGTCATGGGCGGTGGCGGGCTTCGTGGCCCCGCTCCTCGCGGGCTGGATCGTGGACGGACCCGGGCCGGACATCCTGTGGATGGGCTGCGCCGTGGTCGGCGCGGTGGCCGCGGTGGGCTACACGGTGCTGCTGCGGCGGGCACTGGCGGAACACGACGGACCTGGCGCCGGCGCGAAGAAGGACGCGGTGAAGAAGGGCGCGGTGAAGAAGGACGCCGGGCTGAAAGACGCCGGCCTGAAGGACGCCGGGCAGGGGGCCGTACAGAAGGGCGCCGGGCGGAGCGGTGCCGCGCAGGCGGACGCGGGGCAGCTGGAGGCCGCACCGGTCGCCGTCGAGAAGGCGGAGCCCATCGGCGGCTGAGCCCGCCCCCGCCCGGGTCCAGCGGGCGCGGTCCGAGCCTCCCGCGGCCTCCCCGGCGCCTGCCGGCTCGGCCGTCACCCGTCTCCCCGGGTGCCGCAGCGCACACAGAAAGGCGAGGGCCAGAGCGATGGCCATCCCGTAGAAGACCGCTGGTCGGCCTCGGCGAAGTGCAGGCGGATCGCGTCCGTCGAGTCGCGCATCATCTGTGCCTGCTCGCCGGTGTCCGTCGGAGCGCGATCGTCCGCGTGGCCGGTGACCGCCTCGGCGATGCCCCGGACCGCGTCCTGGCCGCCGGGGCAGAGACGCCCCGCGAGGTGAGCCCGTTCGTCCACGGAACACCAGGTCGGCGGAGAGGCAGGCGAGTGCCGGCGTGCCGGAGCGGGCCGGGGGCACCCCGCTCGCGATGCGGCGCCCGTCCGTGTCGCTCGCCGGCCGGGGTGATGCACGCCGGGCGGGGAACCGCGTCAGGCAGGCCCGTTCGCGGGGCGCTGCGTGAGGTTCTTGAACGCGTCCAGGTTGCGGGTCGATTCGCCGCGCGAGACACGCCACTCGTACTCACGGCGGATCGCGCTCGCGAACCCCAGCTCCAGCAGCGTGTTGAAGGAGCCGTCCGCCGCCTCCAGGATCGAGCCGAGCAGCCGGTCGAGTTCGTCGGGCGTGACCACGGACAGCGGGAGTCTGCCCACCAGGTAGATGTCGCCGAGGGAGTCGATCGCGTAACTCACCCCGTACAGCTTGAGGTTGCGTTCGAGGAGCCAGCGGTGGACGGCCGCGTCGTTCTCGTCCGGGTGACGGACGACGAAGGCGTTGACGGAGAGCGAGTGCTTGCCGACGAGGAACGAACACGTCGTCGACAGCTTCCGGGTGCCCGGGAGTTTGACCACGTAGGAGCCGGTGTCCGGGCTCTCCCACTCCAGGTCCGCGTCCTTGAAGGTCTGCTCGATGACCCGTGTCACCTGCTGCACGTCAGACATGGGGCGAGCGTACGTCAGTGGTGCGCGGCCGTACGTCAGTGGTGCGTCGCGGCCCGGGTGCGGCGGCGGTGCTCGTACATGGCGGCCTGGTAGACGTCCGCCGTCGTCGACGCCGCCGTGTCCCAGCCGAACGACTGCGCGTGCAGAGCCGCGGCCTCGCCCATCCGGTCCGTCAGGGAGGGGTCGCGCACAAAAGAGGCCAGCACGTCCGCGTAGTGCGCCGGGTTGTGCCCGGGCACCAGGAAGCCGGTGCGCTCGTCGCGGACGGCGACCGGGAGGCCGCCGACGGAGGCCGCGATCACCGGCGTGCCCGCGGCCTGGGCCTCTATGGCGACGAGGCCGAAGGACTCGCTGTACGAGGGCATGACCAGCACGGAGGCGGCGCGGAACCAGTCCGCGAGCCGCTCCTGGTCGACCGGCGGCCGGAAGTGGACGACGTCCGCGATGCCCAGCCTGGCCGCCAGCTTCTGCAGCCCCTCCGGCTTGGCCAGCCCGCTGCCGCTGGGGCCGCCGACGACGGGCACGAAGATGCGGCTGCGCAGTGACGGGTCGCGTTCCAGCAGGGTCGCCACGGCGTGCAGCAGGATGTCGGGGGCCTTCAGCGGCTGTATACGGCCGGCGAAGACGGGGATGAAGGCGTCCTGCGGGAGCCCGAGGCGGGCCCGGGCGGCGGCGCGGCCGTCCGCGGGGCGGAAGAGGTCCAGATTGACGCCCGGGTGGACGACGGCGACCTTCGCGGGGTCGGCGTCGTAGAAGCGGACGAGTTCGCCGGCCTCCTCCGCGGTGTTGGCGATGAGCCGGTCCGCGGCGTTGACGATCTGGGTCTCGCCGATCACGCGCGTGGCCGGCTCGGGGGTGTCCCCCTCCGCCAGCGCGGCGTTCTTCACCTTGGCCATCGTGTGCATGGCGTGCACGAGCGGGACGCCCCACCGCTCGGCCGCCAGCCAGCCGACATGGCCGGAGAGCCAGTAGTGCGAGTGGACCAGGTCGTAGTGACCGGGGCGGCGGGCGGCCCACGCCTGCATCACGCCGTGCGTGAAGGCGCACAGCTGGGGCGGCAGGTCCTCTTTGGCCAGGCCCTCGTAGGGCCCGGCGTCGACATGCCGTACGAGCACGCCGGGAGCGAGCTCCACGACGGGCGGCAGCCCACCGGTGGTGGCCCGGGTGAATATCTCCACCTCGACGTTGATGGCGGCGAGGCGCTTGGCGAGCTCGACGATGTACACGTTCATGCCGCCCGCGTCGCCCGTGCCCGGCTGGTGCAGGGGGGAGGTGTGGACGCTGAGCATCGCGACCCTGCGCGGCTTGCGGTGGCCGCCGGGGAAGCGGATACGCGGTGCCATCCGGCTGCTGCCGAGGCGGGACACGTACTGGCTCACGGCGGCGGTCCTCTCGCTGCGGGCACGGCTAGGTGCGGGGCAAGCGGGTCCCGCACGGTCTCGTAACAGCGGAGGGGCGAATTCCATTTCCCACTGGGGCCACTTTGCCGAATCGTTACCTTCTGCTGCCGCCGCACCTCTTGCACCTCGCATTCGTCCGGCCGCCGGGAGGGAGCGGCCGGGTCGGCCGCCCGCCGGTGCGACCGCATACCCTCGCTGCCATGAACCGCCCCGTCGGCACCGCGACCCGCGGGACGACCAACCCCAACCGGCTGCGCCGCATGGACCGCTGGATCGCCCACGCGCACGGCCCCGCCCTGCGCCGCGCCGACTGCGCACCCGTCGCGGTCGATCTCGGTTACGGCGCGGCCCCGTGGACCGCGGTCGAGCTGCTGCGGCGACTGCGCACCGCGGATCCGCGGTGCCGGGTCGTCGGCATCGAGATCGACCCGGCCCGGGTCGCCGCCGCCGAGCCGTACGAGCGCGACGGGCTCACCTTCCGCCACGGCGGCTTCGAGGTGCCGACGGCTGACCGGCCGGTGCTCATCAGGGCGGCGAATGTGCTGCGCCAGTACGACGAGTCCGAGGTCGCCGCGGTGTGGGCTCGGCTGTGCGACCGGCTCGCGCCGGGCGGGCTGCTGGTCGAGGGGACGTGCGACGAGATCGGGCGGCGGCACGTGTGGGTGGCGCTCGGCCCGGAGGGGCCGCGGACGGTGACCTTCGCGACCCGGCTCGGCTCACTCGAACGCCCCTCCGACCTCGCCGAGCGGCTGCCCAAGGCGCTCATTCACCGCAATGTGCCGGGCGAGCCGGTGCACGCGTTCCTGCGGGACTTCGACCGCGCGTGGGCGGCCGCCGCTCCGTACGCCTCACTCGGCGCGCGGCAGCGCTGGATCAGGGCCGTGACGGATCTGGCGGGCGCGTGGCCGGTGACGGACGACCGGAGACGGTGGCGGCAGGGCGAGGTCACGGTGGAATGGGCGGCGCTTGCCCCGAAGCCGGGATAATCCGGTAATCGGGACGAGGAGCGCCTGCGCCACGATCGGGTGAACCGGCCGAACACGGGCACGCACGCGGTGCGTTGCTCGTCAGTCGAGGAGAGGGGATCGGCGGGCGCGCTGTGGGGCGGGGTGATGTGTGGGGGTGATGCGCGTGCCGAACTGCCGATCGACTCTGTCACTTTTGCGTGCGTCATGACACCATCACGTCGTCACTCAGAAGTTACTGACGGTTAATCACATCCGACTCGCTCCGCACAGCGGCCGGATGCCAGGCGCTCGTCCGAAGGGGGAGTCGTGAACCGACGCCACTGTGCCACTGCCGCGATCACACTGGTCTGCGCTCTGACGCTGCTGACGTCTCCCGGGCCGGCCTTCGCGGCCCCTGAGCCGGCCCCGACGACCCCGGCGTCCGTCACACAGCCGAACGCGCCCGCGCCGCCCGCCCCGCCCGCGGCGAACTCGTCGCTCGAGGAAGTCCGCCTGCAGATAGACGGCCTGTACCGCCAGGCGGCGTCCGCGACCGACGCGTACAACCTCGCGGAGGAGCAGACGCAGCAGCAGTCGGCCGAAATCGTGAAGCTGGCGCAGGAGATGGCCAAGGGGCAGGCCCGGATCAAAGAGCTGAAGAACCGGGCGGGCGCCGCCGCCCGTGCCCAGTACCGAGGGGGCGGCCTGCCGCCGGAGGCTCAGCTGGCGCTCGTCGACGACCCCCAGCTCTTCCTGGACGGCGTCGGCCGGATACAGCAGGGCCAGAAGGCCACCAAGGACCTCATCACCGAACTGACCCGGACCCAGGCCGATCTTGCGACCTACACCAAGGACGCCAGCGCCCAGTGGGAGCGGCTGGAGAGCAACCGCACCAAGAAGGAAAAGGCCAAGAAGGAGATCAAGGAGAAGATCGCCGCGGCCAAGAAGCTGGAGGACCGGCTCGAGAAGGAGGAGCTGGCGCGACTGCGGCAGTTGGAGCAGCAGGCGCAGCAGAGGGCCCAGTCGGCCTGGCTGGACTCGGGCATCCTGCAGGGCGTCGGCGGCACCGCGAGCGAACAGGGCCGCAAGGCGGTCGAGTTCGCGACGCGCCAGCTCGGCAAGCCGTACGTGTGGGGCGCCGAGGGCCCGGGCTCGTACGACTGCTCCGGACTCACGTCACAGGCGTGGGCCGCGGCGGGGCGGGGCATCCCGCGCACCTCGCAGGAGCAGTGGCGGCTGCTGCCCCGGATCGACATCAAGAACATGCGGCCCGGCGATCTGATCATCTACCACTCGGACGCCAGCCATGTGGGCATGTACGCCGGCAACGGCACGATAATCCACGCGCCTCGACCGGGAAGACACGTGACCGTCGCGGGCGCCGGCTCCATGTCCATCCTCGGGGTCGTACGCCCCGACAAGTGACGCAGACCACCGAGGACTCCTGCACCGTACGGCGGTACGTCCCCGCGTGACGCGCGCCACGTGGGGATCGGGGCAATAGGGGCAGGCCGGGTGATGTTGGTCATGCCGCACCTGGCAACTACGCCCCCATGCGCGGCATATGCCAACGGCTCTTTGCTGATCACCATTCCGTTCGGCTGCCCCGTACCGCTATGGTCCCCGTCTGGCGGGACGTCGATCGTCGCCCTGCCCGCCCTCGGGGGGAGGGAAGGAACAGCACCGATGCCCGTACCCGTACCGCGACAGAGGAACGTCCCCGTCGCGGAGAGCGCCCCCGGCGGAGCCGGCGGCGACCTGACGCTTCTGGTCGTCGAGGACGACCCCGCGGGCACCCTGAACGTCCCCGAGCTGCTGGACGACACCGGCACGCGCGTCCGGATCCGCACCGCCCGGAATCTCACCGAGGCGGAACGGCTGCTCACGGACGACGTGCACTGCGTCATCGTCGACCTCGCGCTGCCCGGCCGCGCGCAGGACGACGCCCTCGGCGCGCTCAAGCACGTCCTGCGCCTCGCGCCCCGGCACGCCGTGCTGGCGCTGACCGGATCCGGCGACGTGGAGCTGGCGGCGGAGGCGGTACGGCTCGGCGCCCAGGACCACCTCGTGCGAGAGGAGCTCGACGGACGCCTGCTGACCCGCGCGGTGCGGTACGCGGTGGAGCGCAAACGGGCCGACAGCGTGCAGGTGAAACTCGCCGAGTCCCGGCTGCGCGCCCAGGAGAACGCCCGGCTGGAGCGCGGCCTGCTGCCCACCCCCCTGTTGGAAGGCTCCGACCTGCGCTTCGCGGCGCGCTACCGCCCCGGCCGCTCCCGCGCCCTGCTCGGCGGCGACTTCTACGACACCGTCCGCACCCCGGACGGCACGGTCCACGCCATGATCGGCGACGTCTGCGGCCACGGCCCCGACGAAGCGGCGCTCGGCGTGGAGCTGCGGATCGCGTGGCGGGCGCTGACGTTCGCCGGCCTGTGCGGCGACGACCTGCTCTCCACACTCCAGCAGGTGCTGGAGCACGAGCGGGAGAGCGACGAGATCTTCGCGACGCTCTGCACCGTGGACATCGCGCCGGACGGGCGCCGCGCCGGGCTGTGCCTGGCCGGCCACCCCAGCCCGCTCATCGCCCGCCACGGCCGTGCGGCACAGCTGCTGCCCTACGACGACGGCGGCCCGGCACTGGGCCTGCTGCCGCGCGCCCGCTGGCCGCGCCGGCAGGTGGAGCTGGGCGGCTCCTGGAGCCTGATGATGTACACGGACGGGCTCATAGAGGGCCGCAAGGGCCCGGACACCAAGCAGCGACTGGGCCAGGAAGGCATGGTCTCGATGATCGACCGCCAGCTCGCGGCCGGCCTGGAGGGCGAAGCGCTGCTGGAGGCGGCCGTCGGCGAGGTCCGCGAGCTCAACGGCGGCGACCTGACGGACGACGTGGCGGTGCTGCTGCTCAGCCGGAACGACGCCCGCCGCTGAGGCGGTGTGACGCCCGCCGCTGAGCCGGTGTCGCGCCCGCCGCTGAGCCGGAGCGTCCACCGTCGGCGGACCGCCCGCCGCTGAGGCGGGAGCTGCCATCGGCCACGGTGCCGTGCGGTGCGGTTACCGGCCGCCGTTGTACGGGCCGTACGGGCCGTCGCTGCTGGAACCGCCGGAGCGCCTGCCGCCGCCTCCCGAGGTCTGCTGCAGCGCGGGGCGCACGTCGACGAAGAACACGATCGAGGCGATCAGGCCCGCGATCTGCAGGAACAGCATGGGGATGAACAGGTTCACGGCGACCGCGACGCCGAGGACGACCATCCAGAAGGGCTTGGTCTTCTTGTCGGCGGCCCGATAGGCGTCCTCACGGGCCAGGGCGGCCATGACGAACGCGGCCACGGAGGTGACGAGGAAGACCAGACTGACGATCATCCAGAGTCCGAAGTCGAAGTTGTCAGCCAGCATCCTCAGCACCGCCTATTGAGTGGGTTGGTGTCACCTGCCTCGTCGGCCAAGGTACCTCTGTGGGGCACCCGGGCGCGATGAACGTGCCGGACGCCGCGTCACCGCGGCGCCCGCGCATCGCTCACTTCCCGGCCGGCGGCGTGCTCTTCTTGGCGGCCGGCTTGCGTGCCGTCGTCCTGCGGGCGGCCGGCTTCTTGGCCTCCGCGGCCTCCGGCTCCGTGGCCGTCGCGGAGCCGGCGGAGGCCGCGGGCTCCGACTGCGGCTCGACTGCGACGGCGATCTCGGTGATCTCCTCCGCCGCCTCGCCGCGCCACGCCCGCACCGTCTGCTCGCCGTGCTCGGCGACCTTCTCGTACGTCTCACGCGCCTTGACCGCGTACTCGGCGGCCACGCCGACGCTGCGCAGCGCCAGGTCCTGAGCGCTCTCGCCGAGCTTCTTCAGGTCGGTGTCGAAGGTGCCGAACACCTCGGCGACCTTGGCCTGCACGGTGGCCTGCGCCTCCTTGGCCTGCGTGGTCACCTTCTCCTGCACGGCCTTGGGGTCCGTGTTGCGCACGGCGTCGATCCGGGCCGGCGCCTCGGCGGCGAGCTGCTCGATCAGTACCGGCACCTTCCTGGCCTGCTGAACGGCGAGGTCCGCGGTACCGGCGGCGAAGTAGAGGGGGGTCGGGTCGGTGAGGGTCTTACGCAGGTCATCGGTGATGGCCATGACTGTGGTCCTCCCGGAACGCAGATCAGTTCATTTCGTTTTCGGTCCGGCATCGCCCGGCTCGTCGGCCGTGCGGGGGCCGTCAGCGGCGGTGTCCTGGGCGGCGTCCGGCGACGCGTCCGCGACGCCGGCGGTCTCGAGCCCGTTCTCCTTGCGGAAGGACTCGTAGATCTGCAGAAGCACCTGCTTCTGGCGCTCGTTGATGGAGGGGTCGGCAAGGATGACGGCACGCGTCTCCAGCTCGTCCCGCTCCTGCTCGTCGAGGATCCCGGCCCGCACGTACAGCGTCTCCGCGGAGATCCGCAGGGCCTTGGCGACCTGCTGGAGGACCTCCGCGCTCGGCTTGCGCAGCCCGCGCTCGATCTGGCTCAGATACGGGTTGGACACCCCGGCGGCGTCGGCGAGCTGCCGCAGGGACAGCTGCGCGGTGCGCCGCTGTTCGCGGAGGTACTCACCAAGATTGCCGACGTTGAGCGATGCCATATGCCGATGATGCCCGGCGCTTGCTAACTTTTGCAAGCACCTGCTTGCAAAAGTGTTCCTCGCAACACTCGCCCGGCCTACTGAGGCACTGAGACCGCACGGAACCCCGGTGACGGCGAGGGGGTGCTGCTCCAGCGTTCGACTCATGGCCACTCCGGACAGCGACGTCGACGAGCAGGGAGCCGGCGAAAACTCGCTGGCCTCCCGCCCCACCCGGCGGTCAGACTGCCGGGCGTGACGCTTCACGCGAATGAGATCCCGGGCGACGAGACGCTCGTCCGGTCACTGCTGAAGGCGCAGCGCCCGGAGTGGGCCGACCTGCCGTTGTCGCCCGCGGGCGCGGGCACGGACAACACCATGTACCGGTTGGGCGACGACCTGCTCGTGCGGCTTCCACGCACCGCCGACCACGGACCTTCCCTGCGCAAGGAACAGGAATGGCTTCCCCGCCTGGCGCCCCTCCTGCCGTGTCCGATCCCCGAGCCCGTCCACGCCGGGACGCCCACCGACGCCTTCCCGCTGGTCTGGTCGGTCCACCGCTGGATCGACGGCGAAGAGGCCGGCCCCGACACCGTCCGGGACTGGGCCGCCTTCGGAGCCGACCTGGCGGCGGTCGTGCGGGAGCTCCATCGCATCGACCTCATGGGAGCGACTCGCGCCGACGGCCTCAGCTGGTACCGCGGCGGCAGCCCGGTGCCGTGCGACGAGTGGGTCAGCGGGTGTCTCGACGAGTGCCGGACCATCGTGGGCTCCGAACTCGACGTCGACACTCTGGAGCAGTTGTGGCGAGCAGCGCTCGCCCTGCCGGAGCCCGCCGGGCCTCACGTGTGGCTCCACGGCGACCTCAAGCCGACCAACCTCCTGGCCCGGGACGGCAGGCTCCACGCGGTCATCGACTTCGGAGGACTCTCCGTCGGCTTCCCCGACGCCGAGCACGCCACCATCTGGGACTTCCCGCCGCAGGCACGGCAGGCCTACCGGGACGCCTTGGACCTCGACGAGGTGACCTGGACCCGCGCCCGTGCCTGGGCCGTCGCGGTCGGCGTCAGTGGAGTCTCGTACTACTGGCACACGTTCCCCGCCTTCGTCGCCGAATGCCGGGCACGCCTTGAAGCGATCCTCACTGACGCCGCTGCGCGCTGAGCGGCCTGACGGCCCGGGAGGGGTCAGTCCTTCCGGTCGGCCTCGCGGGCCGCGCGCTCCAGCCGGCTGCGGTGGTTCTCCCACCAGGCCGCGTCGCCCGGCGGCATGCTGTCCTTGCCGTCCTTCATCCCCACGGCACCGTCCATGAGTTCCCGCAGGATGTCGGCGTGTCCCGCATGCCGGTTCGTGTCGGCGACCACGCGCACCACGGCATGGTGCAACGTCACCTCGGCCCGGTGGCTCGGCCACCACGGCACCCTGCCGGTCGTGTCCAGGGGCAGCGCGTCGATCGTCGCGTCCGCGTGTGCCCACGCCCGGTGGTAGAGCGCCACGATGTCCTCGCTCGACTCGTCGGCGGTGACCCACATGTCCGCGTTGGGCTCGGCACCGTCCTCGACCCAGGGCAGCGACTCGCCGGACAGGCGTCCGAAGGTGTCGCCGAGGTACCCGAGCTCCACACCGGCCAGGTGCTTCACCAGGCCCAGGAGGTTGGTGCCGGTCGGCGTCATCGGGCGGCGGATGTCGTACTCGGAGAGACCTTCGAGCTTCCACAGCAGCGCATCGCGGGCGGACTGCAGATAGGTGTGAAGATCGGCCTTGGGGTCTGTTGCGGTCATGGGGCCAGTCTGCGGCTCGCGCGATCTTTGTCCACCGCGTTTCCTGTGCGGCAAACGGTAGGAGCTGGACGCAAACAGGGCCGCGGCGCCGCGAGTTCGGCTGGATCGCGAAGCTTCACGGCAGCCGCCGGACTCCTGCGGCGTACGCCGGTCCGTCAGTAGCGTGCAGCCCATGAACGGGTACGGGGACACGCACTGCGCACAGGACCACGGGCCGGGCTGGGATTCGACCCGCGCCTGGGTCGAGAAGCAGCTCGGCGCGGGTGAGCGGATCGACGGCGTCGAGCGGCTCGTCGGCGGATGGACGTCGACGATGCGGCGGCTGCGCGTCACGGGGGCGACGGCCGGCGACGGGCGCACGCTGGTGCTGCGTTCGTTCGTCAGGCCCTTCTATCTCCGGCACGCGGCAGGGCTGCTCACCCGCGAGGCGGACATCCTGCGCCTGCTCGGCCCGACGGCCGTACCGGCGGCGGAGCTGTGGGCCGTCGACGCGCTCGCCTTCGCCCCGGACGCGGAGAAGGTCGCCGTCCCCTGGCGGGAGTGCGGCCGTACCGACTTGACCGCCCCGCTGCTCACCCGCCGCCTCGAGGACTATCTCGAAGCACTGCTCCGCCGCTACGGCTGAGGGTCCCCGCCGGCCGACGTCAGGAGGGCCATCTCGTCGTCCGAGAGCCGCAGGGCGCCGGCTGCCACGTTCTCGGTCAGGTGGGCCGGGTTGCCGGTGCCCGGGATCGCCAGCACGTGCGGGCCGCGCCGCAGGGTCCAGGCGAGCCGGACCTGCGCCGGGCTCGCGCCGTGGGCGCGGGCGACGGCGAGGACCTCGTCGCTCTCCGTACCGCTCACGCCGGCCTCGCGCCCCGCGCCCGCGACGGCGAAGAACGGCACGAACGCCACGCCCTGTTCACCGCAGGAGTCGAGGAACGCGTTGTGCTCGGGCGAGGCCCCCACCCCGAACGGGTTCTGTACGCAGACCACCGGCGCGATGGCCTGCGCCTCCGCCAGCTGCCGCGGCCTGACGTGGGAGATGCCCAGGTGCCGTACGAGTCCGGCGTCCCGCAGCTCGGAGAGCGCCCCGAAGTGGTCGGCGAGGGAGCCGTTCTCCTGGCTCCGCGGCAACCGGAGGTTCACCACGTCGAGGTGGTCGCGGCCGAGTTGCCGCAGATTCTCCTCCACCTGGCCGCGCAGCTGCTCGGGCCTGGCCCACCACCACTCCCCCGACGTGTCGCGGCCCGGCCAGACCTTGGTGGTGATGACGAGGTCGTCCGGGTACGGCGCGAGCGCCCGGTTGATCAGCTCGTTCGCGGAGCGCGTGGACGAGAAGTAGAACGCGGCGGTGTCGATGTGATCGACCCCGAGCTCGACCGCCCGCCGCAGCACCGCGACGGCCCGGTCCCGGTCGCTCGGGCTCCCGTCCGCCTTCGCCGTCAGCCGCATCGCGCCGAACCCGATCCGGTTGACCTTCAGGCCCCCCAGCGTCCAACTCCCGGCCGCCGCCGCGTCGATCGTCTCCGTAGCCATCCCGGGAGTCTGCCACGCGGCCCCGCCGGCCCCCGGAGCCGGCCGGGTGCGGTCCGCGCGCTTCCGCCTCTGTGATCGCCGCCGGTCGGCGGCGGCCCTACCGGACCCCGGTACGCAGCTGCGCGAAGGCCAGCTCCGCCGCCGCCAGCGCGTCCGGCACCACGTCGGCCGCGGGTTCGCCCGACTCGATGCGCCGCCAGTTCTCCTCCGCGAGGATGCGCTGCACGGCCACGATCTGAGCCGCCGCGAGGCGGGCGGGAAGCTCCTCCGCGCCCGCGCCCGCGCCGCGCAGCGCCTGCGCGAGCACGTGCTCGGCTCTGTCCCGGTAGGCGTGGAGCCGTGCCACCAGGCTCGGCGTGCCGTAGAGGAGCCGGTGGAAGGCGAGTACGCCCTGTTCGTCGTTCAGGCCGGTCGCCGGGTCGCGCCGGGACAGTCCGTCGAGGAAGTGGCGGCGCAGGGCCTCGAGCGGCGCGACGCCGGCCGGCCGGGCCGTGACCACGCGCGCGGCCTCGTCCTCGTGGTCGGCGAACCGGTGCAGCGCGAGGTCCTCCTTGGCGGGGAAGTACCGGAACAGCGTCGGCTTCGAGACGTCCGCCGCGGCCGCGACCTCGGCGACGGAGACGGCGTCGAAGCCCCGTTCGAGAAAGAGCGCGATCGCGGCGTCCGAGATCGCCCGGTACGTGAGGCGCTTCTTGCGCTCCCGCAGCCCCATCCCGCCGCTCACGGCGCACCGCCCTCCTCGGGCGCGGCGCCGCCGTCCCCGCCGTCGCACGCTTCGCCATCACCGCCGGCGCGGCTGTCGATCAGCATGCCGACCCCGTCCAGCAGGCGATCCAGGCCGAAGACGAAGTCGAAGTCCTGGATGTCCGGCTCGTGCATCACCTTCGATGCGAGCAGCCGGGCGAGCGCCGGATAGCGCTCGGGGTCCGCGAAGCGCTCCAGGGTCTGCCCGTAGCGGCGCATGACAACCTCGGGCGGCTCGCCGCTCGCCGCGATCGCCGCGCCCAGGTCCGCCCTCAGCATGGCCTCGTTCCGCACGAAGCCGCCGACCAGCAGGATCACGGAGAGCTTCTCGCCCTCGTCGAGGCCCGTATCGGCCAGGGCGGCGAGGCCGCGGTCCCACCAGGCGACCGAGTTGGGGGTGGCCGGCGGGCCGGAGATGGGGATGCGCAGCACCCACAGATTCCGGTGGAACACCTCGCGCTGCGCCCTGGCCCAGGCCGTCAGCGCCTCGCGCCAGCCGGTCCCCGGCGGGGGCGGCGCCGGCGGCAGGCCGACGGCCTCCTCCTG
The DNA here is from genome assembly GCF_042870895.1 of Streptomyces sp. NPDC006294. Lineage (NCBI taxonomy): Bacteria > Bacillati > Actinomycetota > Actinomycetes > Kitasatosporales > Streptomycetaceae > Streptomyces > Streptomyces sp. NPDC006294. The sequence continues at coordinate 65,031 of NZ_JBIAHV010000003.1, read as the reverse complement.
CATCAGGATGTAGAGCTCGTCCTTGGCGGCGACGTACCGGTACAGGGACATCGTCGAGACGCCCAGCTCCTTGGCGACCCGCCCCATGGAGACCGCCCCGACCCCCTCGGCCGACGCGAGGGCGACGGCTGCCGCCACGATCCGCTCGATGCCGATCCCCGGTTTGGGGCCCTTGCCGGGCCGCTCCCGCAGACCCCACGCCGCCTCGATGCTCGCGGGCAGCCCGGTGCCGGTCCGCGCACCTCCCGAGCCGCGCCCGCGTCCGTCGCCCGCCATCGCCTCCGCCGTCCTCCGGCCTCTGACCGCCGTCTTGGTGCCGCCCGCCGCCTTCTCGCGCTTGACGTACATCCTAGTAATGCGTAACCCTTACACAGTAGCGCGTATCCGATACGCAGAAGGAGTCCGCCACCATGAGCCCTCACCGACCGCCGCCCCCCGCCGCCCCCGAAACGGCGACCACCCCAACGGCCGCACCGGCCCCCGGCGCGGCCGTCGACGCGCGCGGCCTGCGCAAGACCTACGGCAAGGTCGCCGTGCTCGACGGCGTGGACCTCCTGGTGGAGCGCGGCAGCGTCTTCGCCCTGCTCGGGCCGAACGGCGCCGGCAAGACCACGATCGTGCGGATCCTCGCGACCCTCACCGCCGCGGACGCCGGACGTGCCTGGGTCGCCGGACACGACGTGACGGCCGAACGCGGCCGGGTACGCCGGGCCATCAGCCTCACCGGCCAGTTCGCGGCGGTCGACGAGAGGCAGACCGGTGTGGAGAACCTCCGCATGATGGGCCGCCTCAGCGGCCTGTCACGCCGGGCCGCCCGCCACCGCGCCGCCGAACTGCTCGAGCGCTTCGACCTCACGGGCGCCGGCGACCGCCTCGCGGTGACGTACTCCGGCGGTATGCGCCGTCGGCTGGACCTGGCCGCCGGGCTCGTCGGCGAACCGGAGGTCGTGTTCCTGGACGAACCGACGACCGGCCTCGATCCGCGCAGCCGCCAGGAGCTCTGGCAGGTGGTGCGCGGCCTCTCGGCCCGCGGCACCACCGTCTTCCTCACCACCCAGTACCTGGAGGAGGCCGACCGGCTGGCCGACCGCATCGCCGTCGTGGACACCGGCCGCATCGTCGGCGAGGGCACGGCGGCGCAGTTGAAGGCCACGGTCGGCGGCCACCGCCTGGACCTCGTCTTCACCGACCCGGCGGCCTACCTGCGGCATGAGGACCGGGCCGTGCACCGCTCCCCCGAGACGCTCACCCTCGGCGTGCCGACGGACGGCTCGGCCGCCCTCGTCCGTGCCCTGCTCGACGAGATCGACCCCGAGCGGCGGGACGTCGCCCGCTTCTCCCTGCACACGACCACGCTCGACGACGTGTTCCTGTCCCTCACCCGTACCGGCGCACGCCGCCAGGAGGAGCACACCCATGTCTGAGTCCCCCGGCGCCACCGGCCTCCTGACCCCCGCCCTCACCATGACGGGCCGCTGCGTCCGACTCAGCCGCCGCAACGTCGACGCCGTCATCACCTCGATGATGCTGCCGGTCATGCTGATGCTGGTCTTCGTCTACTTCTTCGGCGGCGCGATCAACACCGGCACGGAGTACGTCAATTACGTCGTACCCGGCATCCTCGTCCTGTGCTCCGCCTTCGGCTCGGCCGGCACGGCGGTCCGGGTCAGCGAGGACATGAAGGGCGGCATCATCGACCGCTTCCGCTCCCTCGACGTGAGCGCCACGTCGATCCTGGCCGGCCATGTCGTGGCCAGCACCGTGCGCAACCTCTTCTCGACCGCGCTCGTCCTCGGCGTCGGCCTCCTCATCGGCTTCCGCCCCTCGGCGCCCCTGACCGGCTGGCTCGCCGCCGGAGGCGTCCTGGTCGTGTTCGTGGTGGCGCTGTCCTGGCTCTCGGCGGCGGTCGGCCTCCTGGCGAGGACACCGGAGGCGGCGGCGGGCTTCACCTTCTTCATGATGTTCCTGCCCTATCCGAGCAGCGCGTTCGTCCCCATCGAGACGATGCCGACCTGGCTCCACGGCTTCGCCGACCACCAGCCGGTCACCCCGCTGATCGAATCCCTCCGCGGCCTCCTCCACGACCAGCCGGTGGGCTCGGCGCCCTGGCTGGCGCTGGCGTGGTGCGGCGGAATCCTGGCGGTGGCGGTGGCGCTGTCGGGGGTGCTGTTCAAGGTGCGCACGGCGTGAGACAGGGCCCCTTCGGTGCTCACGTCCCGCCGGCGGTCTCGGCCAGCGCCTGCGCTGTCCGCCGCCTGCCCGGCACCCGCCGGGTGCCGAGCGGCCCGCGCGCCGCCCGCAGTACGGACTCGATCCCGGCCACGATCCGGTCGCGTCCCGCCCTGTCCGGGCAGCGCGAGAAGTCCGACGCCAGTCGGATCACATCGATGTGGACCGACTGCAGCCGCTCGAAGTCGAGATAGACCCGCAGCGCCCGGCGGTGCCCAGCGAGCGCGGCGGGGTGCACACGGCGGAGGGCCGCACGCCAGGCCCGGTGCGCCGCCCGCCGTTCCGCCCATGTCGCGTACCGCATCCGGGACAGGTGTGAGGCCAGCTCGTACACGGGGTCGCCGAAGAGGGCGAGTTCCCAGTCGATCAGCGAGAGCCCGCCGTCGGGGCCGACGATGAGGTTGCCGCGGTGGATGTCGGTGTGCAGCAGTACGAAGGGGCGCTCGCCCAGCGGCTCCGCGCGCTCCAGCAGCCGGGTGAAGGCGCCGTCCGGAACCCCGAGCGCGGCGAACAGGGCCTGGTGGTCCTTGCCGTGCCGCCCCTTCACCTCGCTCTCGGTGAACTCGACGAGCGTACGCAGGAAGCCGGCGCAGTCGCCGTCCTGCGGCCAGTCGTCGGGGCAGGCGGGCAGCAGGGCCGGCGGAACGGCGGCCAGCTCGCGGAAGATCCCGCCGAGCGAGTCGATGCACGCGCGCCCGACCGGAGCGTCGCGGCCCACCAGGTCGGCGAGCGACCGGCCTTCGGCGAACGAGTGCACGGTGAAACCCGGCCGGTCGGCGAGCACCCGGGGGCTGCCCGTCACCCGGCCGCGGATGGCGCCGAGTATCTCCCCCTCGGGCCATATCCGTAAGTTGAGCTGCGCGGCCTCGGTGATCGGGGTCCGGAACTTCACCGTCGTGCCCGCGGGCAGCGCCACCGAGCGTGCCGGTCCGGAGGGCAGCCGCACGCAGTGATTGCGGTGGTAGTAGCCGGTGAGCGGAACGCCTTCAGCGGCCGTCCGGTACAGCGAGACCCAGTTGTCCACGACACGGCCGGAGTCGCTGCGCGCTACCTCGGGCATGCGGCTCCTGCGGTCTCAGGTCCGACGACACCGGCGGCGGGCCGTCCCCGACCGCCGATCATCTTCATACCCAGCAGTAGCCAGAGGCTCAAACCCGCCGCGACGCAACAAAGTCCGGAAGCAGGAATGTCATGTCGGGCACGGCGTGCGCCACCTCGACCGGCTGCGGACGGCGCCATCTGCCCTTGTCGGGGTGGACGCCGACGAACGGCATGCCGACGCGTTGCGCCGCGCCCGCGTCGGCCCGCGAATCGCCGACCATCACGCTGTCGGCGGGTCGTACGCCGGCGGTGTGCACCACCTGAAGCAGGCCGAAGGGGTTCGGCTTCATCAGGTCCGGCTCTTCGGGCCGGCCGACGACACCGGCGGTGATGTGCTTCTCGAGGTCGTGGCGCTTGAGGAAGGTCAGCACCGCGAGTTCGCAGTTGTTGGACACGACGGCCATCTCCTTGCCGAGGCGCGCCAGCTCCTCCATCACCGCGGCGGCTCCCGGCATACGTGTGGCCGACTCGGCGGCCGCCACCTCCTCGGCGTCCAGCCGCTCCTTGACGGCGGCCACCAGGCCCGGAGCGGTGTCCCGGTGTGCGGCGTGGAGTCGGGTGAAGACGAGGAGCGGATCAGCCAGGCCGGTGGCGCCGGCCCTGCCGCACGCCTCGGAACCGGCCAGTTCGCCGAGGCGCTCCGCGATCCCGTCGGCCGGGCTGCGGACGAAGAGATCGCACACGATCTTGTCGAAGTCCAGGACGACCAGCGAAGCCCCGGAGAGCAGGCCCCATGCCGGGCTCCTGCCGGCGGTGCCTGTCTCGCTCCCGGTGCCGGCGTCCACACTGGCGTCGGTGTCGGTGTTGGTGTCGGTGGGTGGCACGATCAGTCGCCGAAGTCCGCATCCTGGGCCAGAAGGTCCCAATAAGAGTCGAAGAAGGTCTGCGCCGTCTCCACCTTCAGTGCCTGGTCAGGCTTGGAATACGGAAAGAGCGTCGCGCCGAGCCCGAGAGAGTTGAGGGTTGTGCCCTCGTCCTCCTCGCCCTCGACCGGGTCCGGATCCGTGCCCTCCAGGGTGTAGTAGCCCTCGAGCAGCAGATCCTTGTTCAGCAGGTACATCTTGCCGGTCGGCGTCAGCGGCACGGTCCTGATGCGGACCGAGACCTCCGGTACCAGCCGCTGCCGCTTCAGCGTACGCAGTTCGTACCGCAAGGACCTGGAGCACTGGATCAATGTGTCACGATGCCGCTGCCGCGGCCGTTCGTCCTCCGGGTCGGCGAGTGACGCCGGGAAGGCGAGCCTGATCTGCGGGTCGGGAACCATCAGACGCAGCGAGATGCTCTGCGGCCGGATCACACCGTCGTGGATCCGGGTGACCTGCGCCCCCAGATGCCGGTTCATCGTCTCCGAGGTCAGGGAAAAGACGTCCATGGTGATGTGATCGGCCTCGAACGCGGCCTGCAGATGGGGCCGGAGCGTCTCCAGGGCGGGCAGCGCGGCGCCGGACGGCCGGTGCGGGACGGTGTGCTCGGACCGTTCCTGGGCGGGCAGGACGCGGGCCCCGCTGCCCTGGCGGGACTCGATCAGCCCCTCGTCCCTCAGCAGGCGCAGGGCCGCGGTGACCGTCGCACGGGACACGTCGAAGTCGTCCACCAACTGCCGCTGCGTGGGCAGCAGTTTCCCGGCCTGGTAGACGCCGTCGCGGATGCGGGTCCGCAGCTCCTCCGCGACGTACTCGTACTTCCTGCTGTCGCCTGCTTGCCCGTGGGTTGCCACACCACAACCGTACAACTACACAAAGCCCAGGCGTAATTGACTTGACGAAGTCTCCAAGACCGATCCAATTCCGAAGAACGGACACATCCCGGTCAACCGACCTGACCGATAGTCGTACAAGTTTACCGACACACAAGAAGCGGGAAGACAAGTCATAGGCCAACTCCCCGAATTTGACTGGAAGTTGGCTGCTCGAGCGAACTTCCACGGGGCGCCCCAGCCAGTGACAACGGCGTGCGGGCAGAAGGCGCTCCCCGCCCTTTTGAAGGAGGGGACCCCCATGCCTCTGATCGCACTCGTACTCGCAACCTTCGCCCTCGGCTTCGAGCAGCTCGTCCAGTGGAAGTACGGCGCCATGGGCGTGGTGGGTCTGGCCATGCTGACCGTCGGGCTGAAGGCCAGGAGCACCGCCTGCACCGTCATCGGCTCGATCATCCTCGTCCTGCTGCTGACCCAGCCCGGTCAGTGACCCGCGGGAACGGCGGCCGGGCACACGGACCCCGGCCGCCGCTCAGAACACGTCCGGGCACCAGGGCCGGCGCGCCGTGCGGAACAGCGTGTCCGCCACGGCGACCGCGCCCGGACGGTGCTCGTCGACCCGGCCGAGGGCCGCGAGGCGGGACGCCGGCTCGTCCCCCAGGCAGAGCGTCCCCAGCACCCGCACGTCCAGCGTCAGGTCCGGCGACTGCGAAGAGGGCACGCAGGCCGCGCCGGAGGGTGACGCGTCGAGCCGGAAACGGCCGGCGGCGAGCGACGAGGAGTCCTGGACGTCGAGGACGAGGCTCCCGGACGTCGCGTACGTACGGGACTCCAGCGCCGCCGGGACGTCCAGCAGCCGCAGCCACAGGAAGTCCGCGTGGGTGACGACGCGCGCCGCCCGCGGGTCGGGCAGGAGATGGGGCAGCAGGTCGTCCGGGGCGCGGTAGCCGGTACGGACGGTGGTGACCCAGTCGACCGAGCAGACGAAGTGCCACAGGGCTCGCTCGGCGGCCGGGGTGAGCGCGATGAGGTCGCGCACCGTGACGGTGTTCAGGGGCTGCTTGCCGTCGCCCCACTTCTCGTCCGCCACATACGTCAGCAGCCCCTCGACCGTGCCGTCCGCCGAGCGGTACACCGCGTAGAACGGCTCCGTCCACGGAAACGCGGGCATCCGCACCGCGCCCGTGTTGACCTGCCACCAGCGCTCGTCCCGGTCGACCACGCCGTGCTGTGCGGCCGCCAGCCGCCGGTGGAGCTCCGGGCCCAGCTTGCGTACGTCCGTGCCGTCGACCAGGTCCACCCGGCCACCGTCGTCCGGACCCGACCAGCGCGGGTCCAGGCCGGTGCGGGGGACGTCGACGGACCACTCGGTGATCGTGGTCGCCGGGCCGTAGCCGTATCTGCCGTAGATCGGGTACTCGGCGGCGATCAGGGTAGAGACGACCTCGCCGCGCTCCTTCGCCCCGGCCAGCTCGGCCGCCATCATCCGGCTGAGCAGACCGCGGCGGCGGTGCGTCGGGGAGACGGTGACGTTCGAGACGGCGCTCGCCGGAAGCCGGGCGCCGCCGGCCATGGTGAGCTCCTGCGCGAAGGAACGGTACGTCGCCACGCACCGCCCCTCGTCGAACGCGCCCCGGACCCGGCCGAGGTCCATGCTCGCCCGGCGCTCGGTGATCTCCTCGTCGGTGAACACCGGCGGCCGCAGAAAGCCGGTGGACAGCGCCCTGAGCCAGTCGGGGTACTCGGACTCGGTGATCAGGCGGGTTTCGACGCTCATGCCGCCACGCTAGGCAGACGGGCGAGCGCCCCGCATCCGGTTTTCCACCACCCAGGAACGGCTCAGAACGCCGCCCGGATCGAGCCGACCTCCACGCCGCCGCCGAGCAGCGGCAGGTGCCCGATCCGGTCGACCACGGGCGCGTCGACGCCCATCAGCCGCAGCGCCCGCGCCAGCACCGGGCCCAGCGCCCGGATCGCACCGTCGTCGATCTTGAAGGCCAGCGCCCGGCCGTCCGGCAGGGCGACCGCCTGCACCGCCTCCGCGCCCATCTTGGAGAGCGTGCCGGGCACCTCGCGCATCAGCCAGGTGTCGGGGCGGCGGGTACCGGCGACGTACTCGGGGTGGGCGCGCATCGCGTCCGCGACCCGGCGCTCGGCCGAGCCGGGCTCGGCCAGCACGAAGTGCCGGAAGGCCCGGGCCAGGCCGGTCAGCGAGACGGCCATCAGCGGGGCGCCGCAGCCGTCGGTGCCGACCGCGGAGACCGGCTCGCCCGCGGCCTCCTCGACCACCCCGCGGACGAGCCGCTGGAGCGAATGCGCGGGGTCCAGATAGTTCGAACGGTCCCAGCCGTTCACGGCGCACGCCGCCAGCATGGCCGTGTGCTTGCCGGAGCAGTTCATGGTGACCTTGTCGCGCACCTGGCCCGCGGCCAGATACGTCTCGGCCTCCGCCGGGTCCAGCGGGAGGTCCGGCGGGGTCTGCAACTCGTCCGCCGTGAGCCCGTAACCGGCCAGCATCTTCCGTACGAGTTCGAGGTGGAAGCCCTCGCCCGAGTGGCTGGCCGCGGCGAGCGCCAGCCGCTCCCCGTCGATGTCGAGACCGGCGCGCAGCACGGCCGCGGCCTGCATCGGCTTGCTGGACGAGCGCGGGAAGACGGGCAGTGCCGGGTCGCCCACCGCCGTCTCCACGCTGCCGTCGGCCGCGAGGACGACCAGCGACCCGCGGTGGTGCCCCTCCACGAAGCCCGAACGGACGACCTCGGCGAGAACCGGCGGCGCGGACGGTACAGCGGTGGTGCTGGAGGACAGGGAGGACATCGGCGGCCTTCCGGGGCAGGGACCCGCGCCGGATGGCCGCCTCGGCGGGATGACCCCGGCCGGCCTCAGGTGAGCAGGTCGTCGACTTGCGCTTCGCCTTCACGGTACCTGCGGGCGATCTCGGCACTGCAATCGTCGGCCGTCCGCTGCAGCAGCCGGCGGCGGTGCGAGACGTGCTCCTCGTAGCCGAGCAGCCGGCCCATCGCCGACCGCAGCTCCTCGTCCGTGCGGGCCTCCAGGTCGGAGAGGCCGACCTCGTCGAGCATCTCGGACGCCAGCCGCCGGTACTCCTCGCCGTGCGGCGTGGAGAGCGTGACATGGCGGGCCGAGGAGCCGCGCCGGGAGGGCGCGTCGGCGAGGAACAGCCGGTCGCCGACCAGCCGGTCGACCACCGGCGTGCCGGACGCCCCGGGGTCGCTGCGGCGGGCCAGTTCGGCCCGCAGGATGTCGACCCGGCCCTGGACCAGTCTCCGGACATAGCTCAGGTCGGCCTCGTCGCGCTGCGCGTCGCGGCGCAGTGCGCGCAGCTCGGGCAGGCGCAGGGCGGTGAGATCGTGCCGCGGGTGCTCGGGCAGCTCCGCGCCGCTGCGCTGCCGCGGCGGGCGTGCCGTCCCGATTCCCTGCGGGAGGCTGATCGGTACGGGACCGAGCGACTGCCCGGCGCCAGAAATGGTCATGTGCGTATGTCCGTCCCCTCGACCGGTGCACGGGCTCCCCGGGCCCGAAGGGCCGAGGGGTTTGCACCGCCTTGGTGCATGGTGCCACTCCGATACGTGCCGACGCAGGCGCTCTGCACCCGTTCGGCCCTGAATGGCAGCCCGTACGGGCCCGATAGGTTGCACTCCATGCGAGCAGTGGTACAGAGGGTCGACGGCGCGAGCGTCGTGGTGCCCGGTGAGTCGGGACCGGAGACCGTCGGTGAGATCACCGGCGAGGGGCTGTGTGTGCTGGTGGGGGTCACCCACGAGGACACCGGGGAGAAGGCGGCCCAACTGGCCAGGAAACTATGGTCGGTTCGTATGCTCGAGGATGAGAGGTCCTGCTCGGACGTGGGCGCGCCGCTGCTGGTGATCTCGCAGTTCACCCTCTACGGGGACGCCCGCAAGGGCCGCCGCCCCACCTGGAACGCGGCGGCGCCCGGCCCGGTGGCCGAGCCGCTCGTCGACGAGGTGGTGGCGCAGCTGCGGGCGCTCGGCGCACACGTGGAGACGGGCCGGTTCGGAGCGAAGATGCGGGTCTCGCTCACGAACGACGGCCCGTTCACCGTGCTGATCGAGGTCTGAGGCAGCGCCTCAGGGCTCGACGACCGGCTCCTGCGCGGCCGCCGTGTCCCCGACCCGCAGCGCGGCGTCCACCGGCACGTTGCGCTTCACCAGCGCGAGCGCGATCGGCCCCAGCTCGTAATGGCGGACGGCCGTCGTGACGAAGCCCAGCTGACGGCCCTCCTCGCCCTCGGAGGCCAGGTGGACGGGCGTGCCGGGCACGGGCAGGTGCACCTCGCTGCCGTCCAGGTGCAGAAAGACCAGCCGGCGCGGCGGCTTCCCCAGGTTGTGGACGCGCGCCACGGTCTCCTGACCGCGGTAGCAGCCCTTCTGCAGATGGACCGCGCTGCCGATCCAGCCCAGCTCGTGCGGAATGGTGCGGTGGTCGGTCTCGAAACCGAGCCGCGGCCGGTGGTTCTCCACCCGCAGCGCCTCGTACGCGAGGATCCCCGCGGCCGGCCCGGTCCGCTCGGCGTACGACTCGAGGTCGGCGCGCGGCAGGAACAGATCGCGCCCGTGCGCGGTCTCCCGTACGACCACGCCGTCCGGCACCTCGGCGATGGACCCGGCCGGCAGATGGACGACGGCGATCTCGTCCGTCCGGTCGGCGACCTCGGCCCTGTAGAAGAACTTCATCGACTCCAGGTAGGCGAGGAGCGACTCGCGCGTGCCCGGTTCCACGTGCGCCCAGACCGTCTCGCCGTCGTCGACGAGATAGAGCGCGTGCTCGATGTGGCCGTGCGCGGAGAGGATCAGCGCCTCGGTGGCCTGTCCGGCGGGCAGCTCGCTCATGTGCTGGGTGACCAGCAGATGCAGCCAGCTCAGCCGTTCCTCGCCGGTGACGGTGATGACACCGCGGTGCGACAGGTCGACGAAGCCCTGGCCGGAGGCGAGGGATCGCTGCTCACGGAACAGGTCGCCGTAGTGCGCGGCGACCCCTTCGTCACGCCCTTCGGCGGGGACCGCGCCGGGCAGGGACAACAGAGGGCTGGTCGGTGACATGGCCCCAGCCTACGACTCGGCCCGCGCCGCCTTCACAGTGCAGTCGCGGCAGCGGCCGAAGATCGCGAAATGCTTCATGTCCGTCTCGAAGCCGAAGGTGTCGCGCAGCTTCGCGGTGAACTCCGCGGCGATCTCGACATCCGCCTCGATCACGTCCCCGCAGTCGCGGCACACCAGGTGGAGATGGTGGTGCCGGTCGGCGAGGTGGTAGGTGGGCGCGCCGTGCCCGAGGTGGGCGTGCGAGACCAGGCCCAGCTCCTCGAGCAGCTCGAGCGTCCGGTAGACGGTGGAGATGTTCACACCGGACGCCGTCTTGCGGACCTCACCGAGGATGTCGTCCGGAGTGGCGTGCTCGAGGGCGTCGACGGCCTCGAGGACAAGCTGGCGCTGCGGAGTCAGCCGGTAACCGCGCTGCCGCAGATCGCTCTTCCAGTCGGTGCTCACCACGCCCCCAGTGTAGGCAGCCGGGCCCGCCGCGTCCGGCTGCCGTCCGAAGAAGGGCCTGAAAGAAGGGCCTACTTGAAGAAGGCGATGCCGTCGTCGGGCAGGTCGCCGAGGTCCTTCGCCCACGACTCGACCTGCTCGGGCGTGACGACCTTCTTCAGGTGCGCCGACATGTACGGCCGCAGCGGCACCTCGGGGGTGGCCTTCTCGCCGACCCACATCAGGTCGCTCTTGACGTAGCCGTACAGCCGCTTGCCGCCGGTGTACGGGCCGGAGGCCGCGGTGCGCGCGACGGCGTCGGTCGCCAGGTCGATCTGCGGCTTCTGGTCGGCGAGCTCGCCGTACCAGATCTCCACGATGCCCTGGTCACGGACCATGACGACCTCGACCTTGCGGTCCTTGTCGATCCGCCAGTAGCCGCTCTCGCTCTCCAGCGGCCTGACCTTGTTGCCCTCCGTGTCGAGGACCCAGGAGTGCGAGACGTACTCGACGAAGTCCCGGCCGTCGTGGCTGAAGGTCACGGACTGGCCGAAGTTGCACTTCTCGGCGCCGGGGAAGTCCGAAACACCCGCGCCTTCCCAGGTGCCCAGCAGGAACGCGAGGGGGACGAGGTCCGGGTTCAGGTCGGACGGGATCTCGATCATGAGCAGCTCTGTCGATCTCTAGGGGTCGAGTGGTGCGGGAGGTGGTGACTACCGCTGGCCCTGGTACAGCTTCTTCACGGTCAGACCGGCGAAGGCGAGGACGCCGACGCAGACCAGAACGAGCAGAGCTTCGAAGAAAACGATCACGGGGTGCTCCTCGAATGAGCGTGAAGGCGAAAGCGGGCCGGCCCCCAGCTTAGTGCGCCGGGTTCCGGCCCGTTCCGTGAGGTCGCCCTCGCGTCGATCAGCCGAGCAGCTGGTTCTGCAGGACCACCGTCTGGTGGAAGGGGACGAGCGGCGTGCCGCCCTTCCGGGAGACCACCACCAGCGCGATCGTGTCACCGGCCGTGATGTACGCGTGCCGGACGTGGACCGGGCCGCGGGGCTCGGCCTCGTCGTACACGTAGCGTTCCGTGGACGGCACCTGCGCCGCGCGGTCGTAATCCGTGTCGTACGAGGACACCTCCTCGACACCGGCCGGCCGGACCGACGTGTCGGGCGCACCCCCCAGCCGCTCCGCGAAGAAGCGGCCGGCGAGCGCCGAGGTGTGGAACCGGAGCAGGAAGATCCGTGCCGACGTGCCGTCCGGCATCGACCAGCCGCGCGCCGCGATGTGGCGCAGCCCGCCCTCGGTCAGATGCTCGCGCAGCGCCTCGCGGTCGTCGGCGGCGTACTGCCCGAGATACCGGTCGACCGGCACCCGGGCGCGCTCGCCGCCCAGGTCCGGTTCGGGCGTGGCGCCCGCCGGCGCCGGGAGCAGCAGCTGCTCCAGGCCGGCGTAGTGGATCTCGCCGGGGTTCTCCTGGACGAGGGGCAGCGGGGCGCCGGCCGGCAGCGTGGGCCGGGAGAGCGGCGGGTAGTCCCAGCGTCCGTCGCTCAGCGTGGACAGACCGGGCACGTCGGTGCGCTCCTGCCCGGTGATGCCGAGGGCGGCGCCGGTGCCGACCGCCGCGAAGACGACCGCGGCGGCCGTCCAGCGCAGCACGGCCCGCAGCTTCCGCCGGTCCCGCGGCGCGGACGGGACGGGCTCGGGAGCCGCGGCCGTGGACGGCCCGGCGGGCGGCTCTGCGGGGGCGTCAGGCGGTGTCGTGGTGGCGTTGACGTCGGTCACACGGACTCCCCGGGCGAGGCGATGTGGTCGAGCTGATCGCGGACCATCTCGGCGATCGTCTTCTTGGGCAGCGGCTTGTTGCCGTACGCGTACATCGTCACCAGCACCTCGCCCACGTGGCCGGTGCACATCATGGCGTCGAGTTCGACGTCCTCGGTCTCGGGCATCAGATGGCACTCGGCCCCGGGGTGGCCCTCGACCTTCGGACCCTTGCGGAAGACTCCGAGCGCGTCGGCCAGTGTCTTCTGGAACTCGGCCAGGTCACCGACGGCCTTGGTGTTCGCCAGCTGCGTCAGGCGCGTCTCCACCACGTACTCGGCGTCCCACGGCGGACGGTAGCTGCGCACGGCCAGGCCCTTGATACGAAGCTTCTCGACGGCCTTGTCGTGCTGCTTGCGCTGGGCGCTGGGCAGTCCCCGCGAGCCCTGCTTGAGCAGGGCGACGGCACGCTCCCCAGCGATCACGGTGTCGTTGCCGTGTTCGCCGATGTCCGGTCCCGGCATCGAGAACCCGGGCAGGGGCAGCAGCTGGGCGGCGAGACCGGTGGGCTCGAGCGGCGGGGAGTCCAGCTCGGGGTGTTCGGCGGGCTCGGCCCAGGTGGTGGTGGGCGCGGTGCGGTCCGCGTCCTTCAGGGCCGACCAGCCCCAGGCGCCCGCGCCGGCGGCCAGGGCCAGGCTCAGGACTGCGGCGCAGACCGCGGCCGGGAACCGGCGGCGGCGCCGCGCGGGAGGCTCGCAGAGTCCGTCGGGTGCGCCGGCTTCAGGCCGCCCGGCGTGCTCGTCGTGCTCGTGCTCGTGCTGTCCGGTCACAGTCGCTCCAACTGACGCTTGGCGAGCGACTTCAGTTCTTTCACGTCGATCGGCCCCGAGTTGTTCTGGTAAGTGATCACCATCACGACGTCGCCTCGCCATGCCACCGCCCGGCCCTCGTACAGGGGCTCGTATCCGGCCTCGCGATGCGGCTCGTCGAATACATAGGTGCGGCCGTTCGCGCTGCCGGGAATCGGCTCACCGTCGTTGCCCGCCCAGTCGTCCTCGACCAGGTACGACTGCTGGCCCTCGCCGAAGTGTTCCGCCCCGACCTCGGTGGTCTCCCGGAACTGCACCAGCCTGATGTCGACGTAGACCTTGCCGCCCTTCGACCAGCTGACGGTCGCGGAGCGGCGGAAGTCGTGCTCGGCCAGGTCCCGGAACATCTCGTCCTCGTACTCGAACCACGTCGCGAACGTGTACAGGTCCTTCCAGTCCGGCTTCTCCTCGTGCTTCGCGCCCTTCGGCTTCGGGAGCAGGAGCTCGCGCAGATCACCGTCGGTCTTCACCCAGCGGTTCACCGACAGGGACCGTGCCGTGGTGTTCCCGTCCGTCCGGACCGGCTTCGGCGTCCTGATGTCCGGCTGCGACAGCGCCGGCAGCGGCGTGGGCTCGCGGTGGTACTGGACGGCGTATCCGGTGACCGTCCCGGCCACGGCGCCGAGCACGGCGGCGGCGGCGATCAGCAGCGTTGTCCGGCCGCGACGGCGCACACGCGGTGCCGGTACGGCGGGTACGGCGGCCGCTCCCGGCTCGTCGAGCGGAGGCGTCGGCGGTGCCGGTGGTACCGATGGTGCCGGTGGTGCGTCGGGTGCCGGCTCCGGGTCCGGCGGCACGTTGTCGGCGTGCGTGTCCAAAAGAGGCCCCCCTGAGACCTGAGGCACGGATTCCGTATCCGCGCCTCAGTGCAGACCGCGTGCGGATGACCAGGGTTGTAACGCCGCGCATTACAGTTCGGCATATGGCGAACAAGCTCGTGATCAAGGTGACCGCCGGCGCCGACGCGCCCGAGCGCTGCTCCCAGGCCTTCACGGTCGCGGCCGTGGCCGCGGCCAGTGGCGTGGAGGTCTCGCTGTGGCTGACCGGGGAGTCCGCGTGGTTCGCGCTGCCCGGACGCGCGGCCGAGTTCGAACTGCCGCACGCCGCGCCGCTGCCGGACCTCATCGAGTCGATCCGGGCGAGCGGGCTCATCACCCTGTGCACCCAGTGCGCGGCGCGCCGCGACATCTCGGAGAAGGACGTCCTCGACGGCGTACGGATCGCGGGTGCGCAGGTGTTCGTCAGCGAGATCATGCCGGAGGGCGTGCAGGCCCTCGTCTACTGACGCGACCGGATGCTGCGCCCGCCGGCTATCGGCGCGGCCGGCTATTGGCCCGGCCGGCGGCGCTTGCCGTCGAGCTCGTCCCACCACTCGTCGGACTTCGGGTCACCGGAGGGGTCGTCCCACCAGCGGTCCTCGGGGCCGCGCCGGTTGGCGACCATGGCGGCGACCGGCGGGATGACCATGGCGACGACGCACATGGCGACGGCGGCCGGCACGGACCAGAGCCGCACGACGGCCCAGGCGGACACGAACAGGACGAGGCATCCGCCCATCAGCAGGAAGTAGTTGCGCCGCCGTCGCGCGTACATGCCCCCAGCGTACGACCGAAGGACCGCACCTCGTTCCCGGTAAGCGTCCAACCCCCAGGAGGTGCGGCCCTTCGGCCGGTCAACGGACTCAGACGGCGATCGCGACCTCGGCGAGGCCGCCCGTCTGCGCGACGACGGTACGGTCCGCCGTCCCGCCGGGAACGAGGGCGCGCACGGTCCACGTGCCCTCGGCCGCGTAGAAACGGAACTGTCCCGTCGCGGAGGTCGGGACCTCCGCGGTGAACTCGCCGGTCGAGTCCAGCAGACGGACGTAGCCCGTCACCGGCTCGCCGTCGCGGGTCACCTGGCCCTGGATCGTGGTCTCACCGGGCTTGATCGTCGAGGCGTCGGGGCCGCCGGCCTTTGCTCCACACATGCTGTTCTCCTAGAGGAAGGTCTGGCGGGTTACTTGTTGGCGCCGAGCTCGATCGGCACGCCGACGAGGGAGCCGTACTCGGTCCACGAGCCGTCGTAGTTCTTGACGTTCTCCTGACCGAGCAGCTCGTGCAGGACGAACCAGGTCAGCGCGGAGCGCTCACCGATGCGGCAGTACGCGATGGTGTCCTTCGACAGGTCGACCTGCTCGGCCTCGTAGAGGGCCTTGAGCTCCTCGTCGGACTTGAAGGTGCCGTCGTCGTTGGCGTTCTTGGACCACGGGATGTTGCGGGCGCTCGGCACGTGGCCCGGGCGCTGGGACTGCTCCTGCGGGAGGTGCGCCGGGGCGAGGAGCTTGCCGCTGAACTCGTCGGGAGAACGCACGTCGACCAGGTTCCGGGTGCCGATCGCGGCGACGACGTCGTCACGGAAGGCGCGGATGGAGGCGTCCTGCGGCTTGGCCTTGTAGTCGGTCGCCTCGCGGACCGGCACCTCGGCGACCAGGTCGCGGGAGTCGAGCTCCCACTTCTTGCGGCCGCCGTCGAGGAGACGGACGTCGCCGTGGCCGTAGAGCTTGAAGTACCAGAAGGCGTAGGAGGCGAACCAGTTGTTGTTGCCGCCGTAGAGGACGACGGTCGAGTCGTTCGCGATGCCCTTGGCCGACAGGAGCTTCTCGAAGCCCTCCTGGTCGATGAAGTCACGGCGGACCGGGTCCTGGAGGTCCTTGGTCCAGTCGATCCGGATCGCGTTCGTGATGTGGTTCTTGTCGTACGCCGAGGTGTCCTCGTCGACCTCGACGATGACGACCTTCGGGTCGTCGATGTGGGCCTCGACCCAGTCGGCGTCTACAAGGACGTCGCTGCGGCTCATGGTGGTTCTCCTCCGGGGCAGTGTGCGGCGGTGGTGATGCGCGAGGGGTTGTGCGCGAGGGGTGTGCGGGTACGCGGAACGGCGTCGATCAGCACGGGTCGGCCCCGACGAAGGTCGAAGGGCCTGGGATACGGGGCAGTGCTCCCGCTCAGACAGGGCGACAGAGCATGGCGGCGACGCGGCACAGGTCAACTGCCCGCCGCTTCGTGAGATCCGCCTGTCGCTGCTTCATGGGACCGATCGTAGGGACGAGTCGGGCACCGTGTCACCGGCGTGTCGTATGTTGAGACGCGATCGTCCACATTCCGATACGCGAAGGGGCGCGCGGCCTCCGGGCGAGCGCCGGGGAGTGGCCCGCGTCACGCCGGCTTCTGCCCAGCGGACCAAGTCGTCTCACCATGCGGCCGGGCGGGAGCGCTACGGGGCTCGGAGGGGCTCGCCGGGCCGGTTCAGCCCGCCAGCGAGACGTCCTTGCCGGTGACCGTGATGACGACGCCCTCGGGCGTGGCCTCGACCTTCTCCAGGGTCAGGCCCGCCGGTAGCCCGCCCAGCTTCCGGTCGAAGTCCGTCTTCTTGCGGATCTCGCCCTCGAGCCCGGGAATCCCCTCGCCCGGCACCTTGTCGGCGCGCACCCTGATCGTGTCCCCGTCGACGATGCTCACGGTCGAGACGACACTGCGGGTGATCTTCCCGAAGAGCGGCAGCGTGACCGAACCGGTCACCTTCACCTTGCCGTTCCCGCCGTAGGCGACGGTGACATCGTCGTCGGCGGCCTTCGTCAGATCCTGGTAGGTGATCCGGGCGGTGCCCTCGGCCCGCGCGGCGGTCGCGGTCGAATACCCCTCGTCCACCCGGACGTCGAACAGGTCCGCGGTCATCTCCTCGATCCGTACCGGCCGGCCCGCCGCCCTGGTCTCGATGCCGGTGAGCTTGATCTCGACCTCGTCGAACTCCTTGGCCAGTGCCTGCGTCAGGAACGGGAAGCCCTTGACGGACACGTCCGTCGACTCGGCCGTCCCCTCCTGGACCTTGATCCGGTCCGCGGCCTGGGACTCGGCCACATTGACCGCGATCCGGTCGGCCACGACGAAGAGACCACCGAGAACGACGGCGATGACGATCAGTATTCGCAGTGCACGCATGTGTTCGGTGTCCCCCACCTGTCTGACCACGGACGTCCGTCGCATGAACCAGTCCGGACGACACCTGCGCATTGATCGACGTCCGGCGGACGCCGATGGTTCCGAACCTGCCCGCCGGGCAGCCGGCCATGCGCCCGCCGCTACGCGAGCGCGCGGCCGATCAGATACACCGCGGGAGCCGCCACCGTCAGCGGAAGCGCCACGCCCGCCGTCATGTGGACGAAGCGGGAGGGGTAGTCGTAGCTCGCGACGCGCAGACCGATCAACGCGCAGCCACCGGCGGCGAAGCCCAGCAGGGCGCCGTCGGCGCCCGTACCGGTGAGCGCGCCGGCCACCACGCCCGCACCGGCCGCGGCCAGCAGGGACAGCACGACCGAGACCGCGCCGCCCAGCGGCAGCGCACGGGCGAGGGTGGCCACGGCGACGGCGATCGCGCCGACGACCACCGCGTCGTCCGCCGCGGCGAGATGACCGGTCGCGAGGATGGCGAAGGCCGCGGAGGCGACAGTCGCCATCAGCCCCTGCATCCGCTCGTCGGCCCCCGCGCGGCTGCGCAGCTGGAGGACGAGCGTGAGCAGCACCCACACCCCGAGCGCGCCGATGATCGCGGCGGGCGCGTTCCCGTCGCCCGAGGCGAGCAGCGCGGCGTCGGCGGCGAGACCGCCGAGGAAGGCGAGGGCGATGCCCTGGCGGGCGGGCCACATGCCGTTGAGGCGGAACCAGCCCGCCGCCGTGACGGCCTGGAGCAGCACCAGCGGCACCAGCAGCGCGTACGGCCCGAGGGCCGCACCGCCGGCGAGCAGCAGCGCCAGCGCGGCGGTCAGCCCGGCGGGCTGCATGCCCGGCGCGATGATCGGCGAGCGCCCCTCGGCACGGGCGCGCTGTGCGTCGGTGATCCGGGCGTTGCCGCCGACCGTGGGCGGGCTGTAGCCGTCGGCGGGCGCGGGCGCCGCACCGGCGGGGTCCGCCTGGGCGGGAGCCGCCTCCGGCGGCAGCGGCCGCCCCGCCGTGACGGGCCGCAGATACGCGGTCTCGTCGACGGCGGGACCGGAGGGCACGGACTGCGCCGCGCCGCTCACAACAGGCACGCCGTGCCCGTACGCGGGGTCGGCCCCGGGCTGCCCGTACACCTGCCCGTGCGCCGGGCCGGCCGGGGCTTGCCCGTACGCCGTACCGGTCGCGCCCGGTGCCGGGGCGCCCGGCGCGGGGTGCTCCGGTCGCACCACAGTCGGCTGGTACTGGGTGTCCCAGGTCTCGCCCTGCCAGGTCTGCGGCGCCTCGTCGGCGGGGTGCAGCGGCTGCTGCCCGTACGGGTCCTCGTAGGGCGGCGGGTACGGCGACTGCCCGTACGGGTACTGCTGATCGCTGCTCATGCTGTGCTGTTCACCCTCCTGCGAACGGCGGAAGCACCTCGACCGTGCCGCCCTCGGCAAGCCGTACGGTCTCATGGCTCCGGGCACCGACAGGGTCACCGTCGACGAGGAAGGAACACCGCTGCAGTACGCGCGTCAGCTCCCCCGGATGCCGCTCGCGTACCGCGTCGAGCGCCTCCGCGAGCGTGCCCGCCGCGTACGGCTCCTCCGCGACACCGGCCGCCGCCTTGGCCGCGGCCCAATAGCGGATGGTTCCCGCTGCCATAGCGGCACTCCTCTCGTTCGTGTGCGCGCCGCTCACCATGATGGTCTATCGGGCGGTGAGCCAGTCCCCCGGACGGCGCAGCGACTTCTCGCCCGCCGCGTTCTCCGCGTGCCCCATGCCCGGCTCCAGCCACAGCTCGGCCGCCGCCTCACCGGCCTCGGCTGCCGGCATCCGCGGGTGGTCGAGCGGGAAGTACGGATCGCTGTCACCGTGCACGATCAGCAGCGGCGCCGGCGTGATCAGCGGTGACCACCCAGTGGAGTCGCCGCATCGGCGCGGTACCGCGGTAGTACCAGCGGGCGGGGGCGCTCACCGCGGCGACTGCGTCCGTGCGCGCCTCAGTGCGCCCCTCGTGCTTCTGTGAGCCGTGGAGCGCCGCGTGCCGCAGCGCGACCGAGCCGCCCCCCTCCAGCCTTCGGCGTGGGAGGCGCCCCCAGAAGCCGACCGTCACCACCCGCCGGTGCCCGAGGGAGCGCGCCCACTCGACGGCCGCCGCCAGATCCAGCACCTCCCGGTCGCCCACGGTCGACCGCCCGCCCCTTGGCCTGCGACACGGGGCCCAACGGCCGTGTCCACGGAACGAGAAGGTCACGACCCCGGCGTACCCCTGAGGGTCCGTGCTGCGCGGCGCACCGCGGGCCGGTCCACCGAGCCGGTGAAACCGTGCGCGACGACGATCGCGGTGTCCGCCGGGCCTGCCGTCGACGGCTCGTGGAGCGCCTCGGTCCGGACCCCGTCCGATGTCGTCGGAGTTGCGCGCCGAGGTCCGGAAGTGATCCTTGATACGTCCACAGTGTGAAAACGGCCCTCTCCCACCGAACTCATGTGGGTTATTCTGCTGGGCAGAGGATCCGGGCAATGCAGCCCCCGGGTCCTTTTGTGTTTTCCGGCCGTTGTTACAGGCTGGTGAACAAAGCCTCACAAAGGCTCTCGGGCGCGAGAGAGCCGCCGTACGAAGCAGTGCACGTCCTCGCAGGGACCGAGGAGGAACCGACGTCATGGACGAGCGATCCGACGAGCCAGGCCGATCCACCGAACGCAGGACGAACAGGGCAGGTGAGAGGCGATGAGCTCTCTGCTGCTCCTCACGAACGCACTTCAGCCGTCGACGGAGGTGCTCCCCGCCCTCGGACTGCTCCTGCACAACGTACGGGTGGCCCCCGCCGAGGGGCCCGCCCTCGTGGACACCCCGGGCGCCGACGTGATCCTCGTCGACGGCCGCCGCGATCTGCCGCAGGTGCGATCCCTGTGCCAGCTGCTGCGGTCCACCGGGCTCGGCAGCCCGCTGATCCTCGTCGTCACGGAGGGCGGCCTCGCGGCCGTCACCGCGGACTGGGGCATCGACGACGTGCTGCTCGACACGGCGGGGCCCGCAGAGGTCGAGGCGCGGCTGCGCCTCGCGACGGGCCGCCGGCAGATCACTTCCGACGACTCCCCGATGGAGATCCGCAACGGCGACCTCTCGGTCGACGAGGCGACGTACAGCGCGAAACTCAAGGGCCGGGTCCTGGACCTGACCTTCAAGGAATTCGAACTGCTCAAATACCTCGCGCAGCACCCCGGCCGGGTCTTCACCCGGGCGCAGCTGCTCCAGGAGGTGTGGGGCTACGACTACTTCGGCGGCACGCGCACGGTCGACGTCCATGTGCGACGGCTGCGCGCCAAACTCGGCCCGGAGCACGAGTCGCTGATCGGCACCGTCCGGAACGTCGGCTACCGCTTCGTCGCCCCCGAAAAGGTCGAACGTGCGGCCGAAGATGCCAAGGCGAAGGCGGCGGAGACCGTAGCCCGTACGGATGACGCCGCCGACGTGGAGGAAGCGGCCGTACGCCCTGCCCAGAGGTAGGTCACCACGCGTAGACTTCGCGCGTGGCCAAGGTGACGCGGGACGATGTGGCGAGACTGGCGGGGACTTCGACCGCGGTCGTCAGCTACGTCATCAACAACGGACCCCGGCCGGTCGCCCCGGCCACGCGCGAGCGGGTACTCGCAGCGATCAAAGAGCTGGGGTACCGGCCCGACCGGGTCGCCCAGGCGATGGCGTCCCGGCGCACCGACCTCATAGGCATGATCGTGCCCGACGCCCGGCAGCCGTTCTTCGCGGAAATGGCGCACGCGGTCGAACAGGCGGCGGCCGAGCGCGGGAAAATGGTCCTCGTCGGCAACTCCGACTACCGCGACGAGCGCGAGGTCCACTATCTGCGGGCCTTCCTCGGCATGCGGGTCTCCGGACTGATCCTGGTCAGCCAGGGCATGAGCGAGCGGGCCGCGGCGGAGATCGAGGCGTGGGACGCGCGGATCGTGCTGCTGCACGAGCGCCCCGAGGCGATCGACGACGTCGCGGTCGTGACGGACGACATCGGCGGCGCGCAGCTCGCCACCCGCCATCTGCTGGAGCACGGACACGCGTACGTCGCCTGCCTCGGCGGCGTCGAGTCCACCCCGTCGGTCGGCGACCCGGTGGCCGACCACGTCGAGGGCTGGCGGCGGGCGATGCTCGAGTCCGGCAGGTCGGTCGAGGGCCGGCTCTTCCAGGCCCCGTACAACCGGTACGACGCGTACCAGCTCGCGCTGAAGCTGCTGGCCGGTCCGGACCGGCCGCCGGCGATCTTCTGCTCGACGGACGACCAGGCCTTCGGTGTGCTGCGGGCGGCGCGGGAGCTGCGGATAGACGTGCCGGGGGAGCTGGCGGTGGCCGGCTTCGACGACGTCAAGGAAGCGGCGCTGACGGATCCGCCGCTGACGACGATCTCCTCCGACCGGCCGGCGATGGCGCGCGCGGCGGTCGACCTCGTCCTGGACGACGGGCTCCGGGTGGCGGGCTCGCGTCGCGAACGCGTGAAGCTCTTTCCGTCGGGCCTGGTCATCCGCCGCTCCTGCGGCTGCGGCACGCAGCCGTAACGGAAGCGCGGGCGGGTGCGGGCCGCTGCGCGGGGCTGTTCCCCCTCCCCGCCCCTTCCCGAACCGGGGCAGGCCCCGGACCCCCGTACGGCCTTCGGCCGTGCGCTCAATCGCCGGGCGGGCTGGATTCCGCTCCGCGAAATCAGCCCCGCCGGCGATTGAGGCGCGGGTCCGGGCGGAGCCCGGTTCGGGAAGGGGCGGGGAGGGGAGGGGACAAGCCCGCCGCGGGCGGCATCCACCCGCAGCGCTTACATCGGACATACACGGTTCTGCCGGACTTCTCAGCGCCCCCTCAGACCGTTCTCATCCAAGCCCCCGACAGTCGTCACATGAGCACCCACTACCCGCCCCCGCCCCACTACCCGCCCACACCCGCCGCCGCGACCCCTCACCGCGCCAAGGCCAAGCGCCCCGTCGCTCTCATCGCCGCCGTCGCGATCGTCTCCGCGGCCATCGGCGGTGGCGCCTCCGCGCTGGTCGGTGAGCTGGCCGGCGACACCGGCAGCAGCAGCCACGGCTCCGTCGCGACCGGCACCAACGTGTCGCAGAGCAGCAAGGGCACCGTCGCCGGCGTCGCCCAGGCCGTCTCGCCCAGCATCGTCGAGATCAGCGCCGCCTCGAACACCGGCCGGTCCACCGGCTCCGGCGTGATCATCACGTCGGACGGTGAGATCGTCACCAACAATCACGTCATCTCCGGCGCCTCCGCCGTCAAGGTCCGGCTCAACGACGGCAAGACGTACGAGGCGGACGTCCTCGGCACGGACCCCGCCAAGGACCTCGCCCTGATCAAGCTGCGGAACGCGTCCGGGCTGAAGGCCGCCACGCTCGGTGACTCGAGCAAGGTCGAGGTCGGCGACGAGGTCGTCGCGATCGGTTCGCCCGAGGGCCTCACCGGCACGGTGACCAGCGGCATCGTCTCCGCCCTCGACCGCGACGTCACCGTGGCCAAGGACGAGGAACGGCAGCAGGACCCGCGTCAGGGCTGGCCCTTCGAGTACGGCGGGCAGGAGTTCAACGGGGACACCGGCGAGTCGACGACCACGTACAAGGCGATCCAGACCGACGCCTCCCTCAACCCGGGCAACTCCGGCGGCGCCCTGATCGACATGAACGGGCAGATCATCGGCATCAACTCCGCCATGTACTCCCCGAGCGCCGCCACCGGCTCCACCGCCGGCAGTGTCGGTCTCGGCTTCGCGATCCCGGTGAACACGGTCAAGGCCGACCTGGACAGCCTCCGCGCCGGCGACACAAGCGGCACCATCGGCAATTGAGCGCGTGCGAGGCTTGGCCCATGACTGAAGGCGAGCGCGAGCGCATCCTGATCGTCGACGACGAGCCCGCCGTGCGCGAGGCGCTGCGGCGTTCCCTCGCGTTCGAGGGGTACGACACCCAGGTCGCCGTCGACGGCGTCGACGCGCTCGCCCGGGCGGAGGCGTACGCGCCCGACCTGATCGTCCTCGACATCCAGATGCCCCGCATGGACGGACTGACCGCGGCCCGCCGGATGCGGGCCGCGGGATCGACCGTGCCGATCCTGATGCTCACGGCCCGCGACACCGTCGGCGACCGGGTCACCGGTCTCGACGCCGGCGCCGACGACTACCTGGTCAAGCCGTTCGAGCTGGACGAGCTGTTCGCCCGTATCCGCGCCCTGCTGCGCCGCAGCTCCTACGCGGCCGCGGCGGCCGGCGCGGAGACCGCGGAGGACCAGGTGCTGGCCTTCGCCGACCTGCGGATGGACCTCGCGACCCGCGAGGTCACCCGCGGTACGCGCCGGGTGGAGCTGACCCGTACCGAGTTCACGCTGCTGGAGCTCTTCCTCGCTCATCCGCGCCAGGTGCTCACGCGCGAGCAGATCCTCAAGTCCGTCTGGGGTTTCGACTTCGAGCCGAGCTCCAACTCCCTGGACGTGTACGTCATGTACCTGCGGCGCAAGACGGAGGCGGCCGGCGAGCCGCGTCTGGTCCACACGGTGCGCGGCGTGGGGTACGCCCTGCGGACCGGCCCGGAGTGACCTCGTGACGAACAGGTTCCGCGCGCTGCCCCTGCGGTCCCGGCTGGCGCTGCTGGTGGCGACGGCGGTGACGATCGCGGTCGCGGCCGTCTCGACGGTGTGCTGGTTCGTGGTGCACGACAAGTTGTACGACGCCGTGGACGACAAGCTGCTCACCCGGAGCGAGACCCTGGACCTGCGGGCCGTGGCCGTGGCGGCCACGCTGCGCAGCTGCCCGCGGACGGCCGCGCCGCAGGACCAGTTCGCCCCGCCGCGCGACTACTACTTCCAGCTGGTGCGGACCGCCGACGACCGGCCCTGCGTCTTCCCCGTGGACTCCGTCGGCACGGTCGAGGTCGAGGAGAGCGACCAGCAGGTCGCACGGCAGGCGGATCCGGAGATCCTGAGCTACCGCGACGGCACGGACACCGGGGGGCGGCCCGTACGCGTGCTGACCGTCGCCGCGTCCGTGGACACGGGAAACGCGGTCGTCCGGGACACCGCCCTGATGATCGGCGTGCCGCTCGCCGACACCGAACGCACCCTGAACGACCTGGCCCTGCTGCTGCTCGCCGTGTCGGGCGTCGGCGTGGTGGGTGCGGGGATCGCCGGGCTGGCCGTGGCACGCACCGGACTGCGGCCCGTCGACCGGCTGACCGGCGCCGTCGAGCACGTCGCCCGCACCGAGGACCTGAGCGTGCGCATCCCCGTCGACGGGGAGGACGAGATCGCCCGGCTGTCCCGGTCGTTCAACGCGATGACCGCCGCGCTCGCCTCGTCGCGCGACCTGCAGAAGCAGCTGATCGCGGACGCGGGCCACGAGCTGCGCACCCCGCTGACGTCGTTGCGCACGAACATCGAGCTGCTCGCCCGCAGTGAGGAGACCGGCCGGGCGATCCCGGCGGACGACCGGCGGGCCCTGCTGGACTCGGTCACGGCGCAGATGACCGAACTGGCCGCGCTCATCGGTGATCTGCAGGAGCTGTCCCGGCCGGACGTCGGAGCGAGCGGCCGGGTGCAGGTCGTGGCGCTGCACGAGATCGCGCGGACGGCTCTGGACCGCGCGCGGCTGCGCGGACCCGAACTGACGTTCACGGCCGCGCTGGAGCCGTGGTACGTCCGGGCCGACCACTCCGCGCTGGAGCGGGCGCTGGTGAACGTCCTGGACAACGCGGTGAAGTTCTCGCCGCCCGGCGGCGGGGTCGAGGTGGGCCTGCGGGCGGGCGAGCTGTGGGTGCGGGACCACGGGCCCGGCATCCCGCCGGAGGAACTGCCCCATGTCTTCGAGCGGTTCTGGCGCTCACCGTCCGCCCGGTCGCTGCCCGGTTCGGGACTCGGGCTGTCGATCGTGGCCCGTACGGTCCGGGAGGCCGGCGGCGAAGCCGTGCTGACGCCCGCGGAGGGCGGCGGCACCCGGGTTACGATCCGGCTGCCGGGCGCGTCGAGCCCGCCACCGTCCCTCCCTGATGGGCCCGTCCTTGACGGAGCCCCCTGAGGCGCACCGCCCGGCCCGCCCGCTACGGTCGTGTACATGCAGCCTCAGCAGCCGTACCAGCCCCCCGCCCCGCCGCCTCCGCCCGCGCCGCCCACCGCGCCGGCCCGCGGCAGAGGCCCGCTGGTGACCGCTCTGCTCGTCGGACTGCTGGCCGGGGGTGCGGGCGTGGGTGCGGCCTGGGCGCTGACCGGCGGCACGTCGGGCGGGGGCGACGCCGCCGCCGACGCCCGGGGCGCGTGCGACGCGCTGGCCGGCTTCGACGAGTCGAAGTACCTGGCAGAGGGGAACGAGGGGCTGGTCGCGCTCAACCGGTGGCACGGCGCCGTGACGCTGTCCACCGCGGCGGCCGCGGGCGACTCCTCGTACAAGCCGCTCGCGGACGCCCTCCGGCGTGCTGCGGACCGCCATCAGCGGGACATCGAGTTCAACGCCGAGGTGATGAAGGACCTCACCAAGGCCCGCGACCTCTGCGCCGATCTCTGATCCTCCCCTCAGCCGTTGTGCCGGACGAGTGAATCGACCAGCCCGGCCCGGGTGTTCGGGAAGTCCGTCGCGACGATGCCGAGGCGGCGCCAGCCGCGCGCCTCCGGGCCGTCGAGGAACGCGTGGACGCGCGGGTTGAGATCGTCGGAGTTCCAGCGCGGCGGCAGATACGCGGACGTACTCACGTAGTTGACGAACAGCTTGCCCGGCTGCTGCACCGCCCTGCGGAAATGCGCCTCGATCCTGGGGTACTTGTCCCAGGGCGGCGCGTTCCAGTCGTCCTGGATGTCGAACAGCGCGCCGTCCCCGTAACGGACGCCCGGCAGACCGCCGTTGTCGCCGAGGAGCACCACTCGCCCGCGCGCCTCGCCCAGCGCCGGGATGCCGGGGCCGATCCGGAAGAGCGGACGCCAGCCGCGGGCGTCGAGGTAGTCGTCGAAGACCGCGCGGAAGGTGGCGTCGCCGTCCTGCGAGTACTCCTGCTTGACGCGCATCAGCACCGTCTCCGACGGGTGCGCGGCGAGGAAGTTCCAACAGGCGACGAGGACGTCGCCGAACATCATGTTCTGGTACGACGGGCCGTGGTGGATGGCGAACGAGCCGCCGGTGACCCGGCACCGGATGTCGAGGAAGCGGATGCCGCTGTCGAGCTGCTCCGCGATGGTGGTGTTCTGGCACTCGCTCCACAGCCCACCGAAGCGGGCGCCCGAGTCGTGGGTGCCGGGGATCGTCAGCCGTTGCAGGGGGGTCGAGTCGGCCGCGCCGGCCATCCAGTCCTGTGCGGACAGGACCCGGCGCGGTGCGGCGGCGGCGTGGGGGGCGCCGATGAGGGCGGTGGCGGACAGGGCCGCAGCGCCCACGAGGAATCTCCGTCGGTCCATGGCGCGGAGTATGACGCGAGCACGACAATGAGCGCCAGAGCCCGGACGCCGAACGCTCCCCAAGGTCTGGACCGGCCGAAAACCACCCCCGGGGACGCCGACGGGAACACGGACGCGAACGCCGACGGGGCGGCGGGCCACCGGCCCACCGCCCCGCCCGAACCGCACGTCCTACCGCACGATTCCTACCGCACGATGCCTACTGCACGACCGTGATCCGGTCGGCCTTCGGCGGCGCGATCGGCGCCTGGGCCGAGGAGTTGGCCGCCAGGTAGGCGTTGAAGACGTCCAGGTCGGAAGCGCCCACCAGCTTGTTGGTGTGCTCCTTCAGGACCGAGAAGCCGTCACCGCCGCCCGCGAGGAACTCGTTCATCGCGACGCGGTAGCTCTTCGACGGGTCGATCGCCTCGCCGTTCAGCTTCACCGAGTCCACGACGATCCGGTCGGCGCCGGTCTTCGTCAGGTCCAGGGTGTAGGTGAAGCCCTCGGACACCTGAAGGATCTTCGGCGACGCCTCGTTCGCGCCGCTGACCTGCTGCTGGAGCGCGGTGATCAGCTGAGCACCGGTCAGGTCCACGACGTTCATCATGTTGGTGAACGGCTGGACCGTGTAGGCCTCGCCGTAGGTCACCACACCGTCGCCCTCGCTGCCCGACGCCCGGTAGACCAGGTCCGAGCGGATGCCGCCCGGGTTCATCAGCGCCAGCTGCGCACCGCCCTTGTCGGCCGGGGCGAGGCCCGCGAGCTGGGCGTCCGCGATCAGGTCGCCGAGCGGCTTCTCCGGGGTGGTGGCGCCGCGGCCGTTGATGTCCGCGGCGATGAAGCCCTGCGGACGGTTCGCGATCGGCTCGGCCAGCTCGTTCCAGCGCGCGATCAGGTCGGTCATGTCCTGCGCCTTGGGCTGGTCCCGGCGGACGACGTGGTTGGCCGACTGCACCGACGTGCGGACGATGTCCTTGGTGCGGCGGTCGTAGGTGAGCGTGGTGTCCGTGTAGAGCTTGCCGTACGAGGACGCCGAGGTGACCATGCGCGGCTTGCCGGACGGGTCCGGGATGGTGCACACGTACGCCTGGTGGGTGTGGCCGGTGACCAGCGCGTCGACCCGGGGGGTGACGTTCTTGGCGATCTCCGCGATCGGGCCGGAGATGCCGTCGCCCGCACCCGGCGAGTCGCAGTCGTAGTTGTACGCCGACGACGCCGGCGAACCGCCCTCGTGGATGAGCGCGACGATCGACTTCACGCCCTGGCGGTCGAGCTCACGGGCGTACTTGTTGATCGTCTCGACCTCGTCGTGGAAGGCGAGGCCCTTGATGCCGCCCGCGCTGACGATGTCGGCGGTGCCCTCGAGGGTCACACCGATGAAGCCGATCTTGACGCCGTTCTTCTTCCAGACGGTGTACGGCTTCAGGATCGGCCTGCCCGTCGACTCCTTGGTGACGTTGGCCGCCAGGTAGGGGAAGTCCGCGCCCTCGAACTCCTTGCCCTCCTCGTAGCAGCCGTCCTCCGGATGGCAGCCGCCGTTCTGCAGACGGGCCAGCTCGACCGCGCCCTCGTCGAACTCGTGGTTGCCCACGCCCGCCACGTCGAGGTCGAGCTTGTTCAGCGCCTCGATCGTCGGCTCGTCGTGGAAGAGCCCGGACAGCAGCGGGCTCGCGCCCACCATGTCGCCGGCCGCGGCGGTGACGGAGTACGGGCTGCCGTTGCGCGCCTCGCGCAGCGAGGTCGCCAGGTACTCGACGCCGCCGGCCGGGATCGACCGGACCGTGCCGTCGGGCTGGATCTCGGAGACGTTGCCGGCGGAACCGGCCGGCGGCTCCAGATTGCCGTGCAGGTCGTTGAACGAGAGCAGCTGCACATCGACGGTACGGCCGTGCCCGGGGCCGGTACGGTCGCCGGCGGCCGCACCGGCCGGCAGGGCGGCGACGAGCGCGCCGAGGGTCGCGAGCCCGGCGGCGGCCGCGAGAACCCGGCGGCCCCGTCGGGGCGCGCGGTGGTTGGGAGGTGTCGCTGACATCTGTCCCCTTGTCAGTTCCGGCGTCGGTGAGGGCGGGGCAGCCCCCGCGAGCGGCAGCCTAGAGTCAACGCGCGTAGCGCGACAGGGGGATATGGGTTACGACCTGGTTGCCGTCCTCCGCCAACGGGTGATTTGCCGCCGATCACCACACGACGGTCATACCGTCACATGAACGCCCATCGTTGCCGACGACGATGTGACCGCGTACCCGGAGAAACCGGTGAGCGGCGGCGGCTCCGCCGTACCCTCGAAGCATGACGATCGACGCAGTGATTCCGGAGCCCGGCCGGCAGATCCAGCCCCTCGACGAACTCACCACCGGGCAGGCCGACGCCGTGCTGGACGTGCTCGCGGAGGCCGCGCGGTCCGACGGGATGCAGGCCGTCTCCGAGCAGGGGCGGCTCCAGCTGCGCGGCGGGCGCCGCGAGGGCGTACGGCACTTCCTCCTCACCGTCGGCGACCAGCTCGTCGGCTACGCCCAGCTGGAGGACACCGACCCCGTCGAGGCCCCCGCCGCCGAACTCGTCGTGCACCCGGGCCACCGCGGACGCGGACACGGCCGGGCGCTGGGCACGACGGTCCTGGACGCCTCCGGCAAGCGGCTGCGGATGTGGGCGCACGGCGGCAAGTCGGCCGCCCGGCACATGGCCCAGGTCCTCGGGCTGACCCTCTTCCGCGAACTGCGGCAGCTGCGCCGCCCCTTGAGCCCGCAGGGCGTCGCCGAGCCGGTCTACCCGCCCGGCGTCACCGTGCGCACCTTCGTCCCCGGCCGGGACGACGCCGCCTGGCTCGCGGTGAACGCCGCCGCCTTCGCCCACCACCCCGAGCAGGGCTCCCTCACCCAGCGGGACCTGGACGACCGCAAGTCCGAGCCGTGGTTCGACCCGAAGGGCTTCTTCCTGGCCGAGCGGGACGGCGAGATCATCGGGTTCCACTGGACGAAGGTGCACGCGGAGGAGCAGCTCGGCGAGGTGTACGTCGTCGGCATCCGGCCCGACGCCCAGGGCGGCGGCCTCGGCAAGGCCCTCACGGCGACCGGCCTGCGCCATCTCGCGGCACAGGGGCTGCCCACCGCCATGCTCTACGTGGACGCCGACAACCTGGCGGCCCTGCGCGTGTACGAGCAGATGGGGTTCGTGACGCACGAGGTGGACCTGATGTACCGCACGGAGTCCTGAGTCCCCGACAGACCCGAGAGGGGCGGTGTCCGTTGACACCGCCCCTCTCTTGGAACATGCTTCCACTACTCAACTAGTGAAAGGGTGGTGCAGCGGCATGGTCGAGTTCCGGATCGACCGGCGCAGCGGAGTCGCCACATACCTCCAGATCGTGCAGCAGACCGAACAGGCTCTGCGGCTCGGTCTGCTGGAGCCCGGCGACCGGCTGCCGACGGCCCGCGAGGTCGTCGAGGCCACCGCCATCAACCCGAACACCGTGCTCAAGGCGTACCGCGAGCTGGAACGCGCGGGCCTCGTCGAGGCCCGCCGCGGCCTCGGCACCTTCGTGACCGGCACCCTCGGCGGCCAGGCCGCCGACACCCCGCTGCGGGCCGAACTCGCCGACTGGGTGGCCCGGGCGCGCGAAGCCGGCCTGGAGCGGGACGACATCACCGCGCTCCTCACCTCCGTGCTGGAGGAGCGCCCACAGGACGACACCAAGGGGGACGGCGCATGACCGCGACCGCGATCGAGGCCAGGGGCCTCGGCCGAAGCTACGGGAGACGGGGCCGCCGGGCCCTGCACGACTGCTCGTTCCGGGTCCCGGCCGGGCGCGTCTGCGCCCTCGCCGGACCCAACGGCGCCGGCAAATCGACGCTGCTCGCCCTCGCGGCGGGCCTGCTCCGGCCCACCGACGGCACGCTGCGCGTCCTCGGCGGCGCGCCCTCCGACGTACGCGCAGGCATCGCGTACGTCGCCCAGGACAAGCCGCTCTACCCGCAGTTGACGGTCTCCGAGACGCTGCGGCTCGGCCAGGAGCTCAACCCCGGCCGCTGGGACGCGGCCCTCGCCGAAAGCATCGTCGCGGAGGGCGGCGGCCTCGACGGCGACGCGCGGGTCCGAAGCCTCTCCGGCGGGCAGCGCACCCGCGTCGCCCTCGCCCTCGCGCTCGGCAAGCGCCCCGAACTGATGCTGCTGGACGAGCCGATGGCCGACCTGGACCCTCTGGCCCGGCACCGGCTGATGGCCGCGCTGATGACACAGGCCGCCGACCACGGCACGACCATCGTCATCTCCTCGCACATCCTGTCCGAGCTGGAGACCACCTGCGACTACCTGCTCCTCCTCGACGGCGGCCGCGTCCGCCTCGCCGGCGAGACGGAGGACCTGCTCCTGGCCCACACCCTGCTCACCGGACCGGCCGGCGACCTGCCCGGCGGCACGGTCGTCGAGTCACGCACGACGGGCCGTCAGCTGACCGCGCTGGTACGGGGGTCCGGCGCGGTCGGCGACGACTGGCGAGCCGCGCAGCCGTCCCTGGAGGAACTGCTCATGGCCCATCTGCGCAGCCCCGACGCCCCGGCCCTGCTCACACCGAGCGCGGACCCCGCGACGGAGGTGGCGGCATGAGCGCGCCGGCCACCACCCGTCCGCGGCTGCGCGGCGTCACCTGGGTCGTCGTCCGGCAGCACCGCCGGATCCTGACCACCATGGTCGTGCTGCTGGCCGTCGCGACGCTCGTGACAGGCGGACTGCGGGTCGCGTACGAGGCGACGGCGTACAGCGCGGACACCGGCCTCTTCACACGGTTCGCCTTCCACGGCGGGCTCTCCGCCGTCGCCGACTTCTTCGCCAGGGCCGCCCCGCTGCTGCCGCTGCTCGTCGCGGCCGTCGTCGCGGGGCCGGTGATCGCCCGGGAGCTGGAGAGCGGAACGTACAAGCTGGTCTGGTCGCAGTCGGTGCCGCCCGCCCGGTGGTTCGCCGCGAAGACCGCGGTGCCCGCGGCGGCCGTGGCCCTCGCCGGCGCAGGCGTCGTCGTGCTCTTCCGGGTCCTGTGGGGCCCGACGGCGAGCGACTACCGGCTGAGCTGGCACGAGCGGCAGGTGTTCCTCGCCCTCGGGCCGACACTGGTCGCCCACTGTCTGCTCGCGGTCGCCGTCGGCGCTCTCGTCGGCCTGCTGGTGCGCCGCACCATGGCCGCGATGTCCTCCGCGGGCCTGGTGACAGGGGCGGTCATGCTCGTCATGACCTGGTTGTCGGGCAGTCTGTGGCCGCCCGTCACCGTCGAGCAG
This sequence comes from Streptomyces sp. NPDC006294, assembly GCF_042870895.1. NCBI lineage: Bacteria > Bacillati > Actinomycetota > Actinomycetes > Kitasatosporales > Streptomycetaceae > Streptomyces > Streptomyces sp. NPDC006294. The sequence continues at coordinate 33,257 of NZ_JBIAHV010000003.1, read as the reverse complement.
CGGGGCCTGCGGCACGAGGGCTGGTGGGACAGATACGTGACCGACGAGGGCCTGCTGACCTCCGCCGGGGAGCGTCTTCCCCCCACCACGTGCTCCGGTCCGGCGTACGAGTACGAGACATGCCTCGCCCGGCACGACGTGGTCGGCCGCTACTGGGACTACCATCCCGACTCGCACCTCTGGCCGCTCCAGCTCGTCGAGAGCGGCGTCGTCCTCGCCCTCGCCGGCGCGGTGGCCTGCGCGGCGTTCCGGATCTTCCGCCGCCGCCACGCCTGACCGGGTCCGACCCGCCGGGAATGGCAGGAACAGGCCCCCGGGACGACTTCCGGGGGCCTCTCCACGCTTCCCCCCACGTCATGTCCTTGTTACCGCGTATTCAGACACCCTTGCGACCCTCGCTCAATGCAGCCTGCTGTGCCAGCCTCACCGAACGGCAGAAAACCTCTCGCCCCGGCCCTTTCCGACGCGCCGGTGACGCCGCACGCGCGGAACAATGGGGCCATGAGCCAGCAGCCCGCCGAGGTCCCGGTCCAACACCCCCAGCCGTCCGTCGCGTCCATAGCCGCGCACCGGCCGCACGCCGTCGCCGCCACGGTCTCCGATCTCGAACCCGATCTCGACTCGGATCTCGACTCCTACGAGGAGGACCCCGGGTCCGCGTACGGCTCCGAGCTGCCCCAGGGACGGTTCCTGGACCGTGAGCGCAGCTGGCTCGCGTTCAACGAGCGGGTCCTCGAACTCGCGGAGGACCCGGCCACGCCGCTGCTCGAGCGGGCCAATTTCCTCGCGATCTTCGCGTCCAACCTGGACGAGTTCTTCATGGTCCGCGTCGCCGGACTGAAGCGCCGGATCGCGACCGGCGTCGCCACCCGCTCGGCATCCGGTCTGCAGCCGCGCGAGGTGCTCGACCTGATCTGGACCCGTTCCCGTGAGCTCATGGCCCGGCACGCCGCCTGCTTCCAGCAGGACGTCTCCCCGGCCCTGGCCGACGAGGGCGTCCACCTCATCCGCTGGCCCGACCTCACCGAGAAGGAGCAGGCCCGCCTCTTCACGCTCTTCCGCCAGCAGATCTTCCCGGTCCTGACCCCGCTGGCCGTGGACCCGGCGCACCCCTTCCCGTACATCTCGGGGCTCTCGCTCAACCTCGCGGTCGTCGTGCGCAACCCGGTCAGCGGCCACCGCCACTTCGCCCGGGTCAAGGTCCCGCCGCTGCTCTCCCGCTTCCTGGAGGCGTCGCCCCAGCGGTACGTACCGCTGGAGGACGTCATCGCGGCGCACCTCGAAGAGCTGTTCCCCGGCATGGAGGTGCTCGCCCACCACATGTTCCGGGTGACCCGGAACGAGGACCTGGAGGTCGAGGAGGACGACGCGGAGAACCTCCTCAAGGCGCTGGAGAAGGAGCTCATGCGGCGCCGGTTCGGCCCGCCGGTGCGCCTGGAGGTCGAGGAGTCGATCGACCCGTACGTGCTCGACCTGCTGGTGCGCGAGCTGAAGGTGTCCGACGCCGAGGTGTACCCGCTGCCCGGGCCGCTGGACCTGACCGGCCTGTTCGGCATCTCGGCGCTGGACCGGCCGGAGCTGAAGTTCCCCAAGTACGTCGCCGGCACCCACCGCGACCTGTCCGAGGTCGAGTCCGCGTCCGCGCCCGACATCTTCATGGCGCTGCGCGAACGGGACGTGCTGCTGCACCACCCGTACGACTCCTTCTCGACGTCCGTCCAGGCCTTCCTGGAGCAGGCCGCGGCCGACCCGGACGTCCTCGCGATCAAGCAGACGCTGTACCGGACCTCCGGCGACTCCCCGATAGTCGACGCCCTGATCGACGCGGCCGAGTCGGGCAAGCAGGTCCTCGTCCTCGTCGAGATCAAGGCCCGCTTCGACGAGCAGGCCAACATCAAGTGGGCGCGCAAGCTGGAGGAGTCCGGCTGCCACGTCGTCTACGGGCTCGTCGGACTGAAGACCCACTGCAAGCTGTCGCTCGTCGTCCGCCAGGAGGGCGAGACGCTGCGGCGCTACTCGCACGTCGGCACCGGCAACTACCACCCGAAGACCGCCCGGCTCTACGAGGACCTGGGGCTGCTCACCGCGGACCCGCAGGTCGGCGCGGACCTCTCGGACCTGTTCAACCGGCTGTCCGGCTACTCGCGCCGCGAGACGTACCGGCGGCTGCTGGTCGCCCCCAAGTCGCTGCGGGACGGGCTGATCTCCCGGATAAACAAGGAGATCGTCCACCACAAGGCCGGCCGCCCCGCGTACGTCCGCATCAAGGTCAACTCGATGGTGGACGAGGCGATCATCGACGCCTGCTACCGCGCGGCGATGGCGGGCGTCCCGATCGACATCTGGGTCCGCGGCATCTGCGCGATACGTCCCGGCGTGGCCGGACTCTCGGAGAACGTCCGGGTCCGCTCGGTCCTCGGCCGCTTCCTGGAGCACTCCCGGGTCTTCGCCTTCGGCAACGGCGGCGAACCCGAGGTGTGGTTCGGCAGCGCCGACATGATGCACAGGAACCTCGATCGCCGGATCGAGGCACTGGTACGGGTCACCGACCCGGGCCACCGCGCGGCTCTCACCAGGCTGCTGGAGACCGGCATGTCCGACACCACCTCATCCTGGCATCTCGGCCCGGACGGCGCGTGGACCAGGCACGCGGCGGACTCCGACGGCCAGCCGCTGCGGAACGTACAGGAGACGCTCATAGACGCCCGGAGGCGCCGGCGTGCACAGCCCTGAACTTCCCCGGCCGGACATCGACCCGGACGGCGCCTTCGCCGGGACGGCGGGTGAGGCGGTGGCCCACTACCTCCACGCCCAGGCCGCCGACTTCCTGCGCAGCCTGCGCCGGCACGGCGAGAGCGGCGCGGAGACGGCGGCGGTCGCGGAGTCGGCCCGCGCGCTGCGGATCGCGTCCCGCCGCATCGGCGGGACGCTGCACACCTTCCGCCCGCTGCTGAACCCGGCGTGGGCGGACGGCCTGCGCACCGAGCTGGTGTGGCTGTCGACGACGCTGGCCCAGGAACACGCCTGCATGTCCCGCCTGTCCCGCCTGCTGGACGCCCTGTCCCGCCTCTCGGGCACGTCACCGCTCCCCCACGCCCGCGGCGAGACGCTTCCGCTGCCGGAACGGGCGGGTGCGGGTACGGACGCCGGCTCCACGGCGTGTGCGGGCTCCACGGCAGTCGGCGCTTCGGCCGCCGAGGCCGGCTCTTCAGCCGGCACGGGCTCCACGGCGGCGGCCGCGGCATCCGCCGCGGGTGCGGGCGGGGCCCACGCGGGCGCGCCGTCCGGCGCCTCTCGCGCCGGCGCGAGCCCTGCTGCGGGCCTCACGGCCGCCCGGCCGGGCGACGCGGGCCCGCCCGCCACGGCCGCCGCCCCCGGGCGCGCCGGCGCGAAGACACCCGGTGGCGCGCTGGCCGTCGGCGCCGCGCGGGCCGGGGCGCTGCTGGAGCGCCGGCTCACGCTGGCCCGGACCCGCGCCCACTCCGCCGCGCTCCAGGCGCTCGGTTCCTCCCGCTTCCACGCGGTCGCGGACGCCGTCGCCTTACTGGCCTCCGAGCTCCCGCTCGGCCCCGCGGCCGCCGGACCCGCCGCGGAAACGCTCGCGCTGCCCGCTCAGGACGCCGAGCGGCGGCTGCTGGCGGCGGTCGCCGAACTGCCGCTGAGCAGGGCGGCCCACCCGTACAACGCCGAGGCGCTGTCCAGCGGCCTCGCCACCGCCTCCCCCGGTGAGGCGCAGGACGCGCCCTGGCACGAGGTCCGCAGTCTGCTGCGGCTGCACCGCTACGCCCAGGAGGTGCTGCGCCCGGGCGGGGACCCGGTCCTGTGCCACGCGGGCCTCCTGCTGGACCGGCACCGCGACGCGGCGGAAGCGGCCGCCGCGGCGGCCGCGGCGGCCCGTACTCCCCGTATCGCTCCGGCCACGGCGTACGCGCTGGGCGTCCTCCACGCCGACCAGCGGCACGAGGTCGAGGCGGCCCGGTTCGCCTTCCAGCAGGAGTGGCGCCACGCCACGGCGCACGCCACCGCGGCGGTCACCGCGCCATGACCGGCGACGACACCGTGTTCGCCGCGGGATGCGTGCTCTGGCGCCGCTCCCCGCGAGGGCCCGGCGGTCTCGAGATCTGCCTGGTGCACCGGCCGAAGTACGACGACTGGTCCCACCCCAAGGGCAAACTGAAGCGCGGCGAGGACACGCTCGCCGCCGCGCTGCGCGAGGTGCTGGAGGAAACCGGCCACCGCTGCGTACCCGGCGCCCGGCTGCCCACCGCCGAGTACTGGGCCCAGGGCCGCCCCAAGCACGTCACCTACTGGGCCGCGGAGACCACCACCGGTTCCTTCGCCGCGGGCGAGGAGGTCGACCGCATCGTCTGGCTCCCCCCGGCCGCGGCGCGCGAGCGGCTCACCCAGCCCCGTGACCGTGAGCTGGTCGACGCTCTGTTGCAGGCACTGCACACCTCATGACTCTCCGGAGTGTGCCGAATGTCCCTCCATGCCCGATTGACACCTCCCTGAATCCCAGGACCATAGCTCCAAACGGGCGACGACCCGTGGAGCACCGGGTCGCCGGTCACGGTTCACCTTCTGTTCACCCTCCCCCGTCGGCCGCTTCATCTCATCTGCCTAATTTCGGCCTTAGACGGTGACCGGCACGGTGCCGGTCCCCCACCCCGACGCACGCCGCCACCGACGGCGGCAACTGGAAGGAACACCAGAAAGTGAAGCTTCAGCGCAAGAACGGGCTTCGCGCCACCGCGCTCGGCGCCCTCGCGATCTCCGGCGCCCTGGTCCTCACGGCGTGTGGTTCGGACGACAACACGACCACCCCCGAGGGCGCGAAGAGCAACGCCGCGTCGAACGTCAAGTGCGACGACGCGAAGGGCCAGCTCCTCGCGGCCGGCTCGAGCGCTCAGAAGAACGCCATGGACCTCTGGGTCAAGAACTTCCAGGCGGCGTGCTCCGGCGTCGAGGTCAACTACCAGGCCATCGGCTCCGGCGGCGGCATCACCCAGTTCACCCAGGGCCGTGTCACCTTCGCCGGCTCCGACTCCGCGCTGAAGCCGGAAGAGGTCGAGGAGTCCAAGAAGATCTGCAAGGGCGGCCAGGGCATCAACCTGCCGATGGTCGGCGGCCCCGTCGCGATCGGCTACAACCTGGAGGGCGTGGACGACCTCGTCCTCGACTCCACCACGATCGCGAAGATCTTCGACTCGAAGATCAAGAAGTGGAACGACCCGGCGATCGCCAAGCTCAACCCCGAGGCGAAGCTGCCGGACTCCGGCATCCAGGCCTTCCACCGCTCGGACGAGTCGGGTACGACGCAGAACCTGCACAAGTACCTCAGTGAGGCCGCCCCGGCCGACTGGAAGCACGACCCGAAGTCGAAGTCGTGGCTGGCCCCCGGTGGCCAGGCCGCCAACGGCTCCTCCGGTGTCGCCGCCCAGGTGAAGCAGACCCAGGGCTCCATCGGCTACTTCGAGCTGTCGTACGCGACCTCGCAGTCGATCTCCACCGTCAAGCTCGACACCGGCGCCGCCGCTCCGGTCGGGGCGACCAGCGAGAACGCCTCCAAGGCCATCGCCGCCGCCAAGATCAAGGGCACCGGCAAGGACCTGGCGCTGTCCCTCGACTACAAGACCAAGGCCGAGGGCGCCTACCCGATCATCCTCGTGACGTACGAGATCGCCTGCGACAAGGGCAACAAGGCGGAGACCCTGCCGACCCTGAAGGCGTTCCTCGACTACACCGCGAGCGACGAGGGCCAGAAGGTCCTCACGGACGCCGGCTACGCGCCGCTGCCCGCCGAGATCGCGGCCAAGGTCCGCGAGATCGTCCCCACCCTGTCCTGATGTCCGGCCGGGGCCGGTCCGCACGGACCGGCCCCGGCATCCGGTGCACCGCCGCCTGGAGCCTGACGGCTCCGCAGACCGGAGACCCCGATGGATACAGCAACCGCCACACCGCCCCCAGCGCCGCGTGCGCAGGCCGCAGAGCGCTCCATGCGCGGCAAGCCGCGCCCCGGTGACCGCATATTCCTGGGCATGTCCCGGGGAGCCGGCATCACCCTTCTGGTGATCATGGCCTCGATCGCGGGATTCCTCGCGTACCGCGCCGGGACAGCCATCTCGAAGGACGAGGCCAACTTCCTCACCGCCTCGGAGTGGAACCCGGCCGGCGACCCGCCGGTCTTCGGCATCGCCGTCCTCGCCTTCGGCACGATCGTCAGCTCCGTCATCGCGATGCTCATCGCCGTGCCGGTCGCCATCGGCATCGCGCTGTTCATCTCGCACTACGCGCCGCGGAAGCTCGCCTCCCCGCTCGCCTACGTCGTCGACCTGCTCGCCGCCGTGCCCAGCATCATCTACGGCCTCTGGGGCGCCCTCTTCCTGGTGCCCTACCTCGACGGCCTGAACCGCTGGCTCGACGAGTACCTCGGCTGGACGTACATCTTCGAGAAGTCGGGTGAGGGCGCCGCCCGCAATCTGTTCACCGTGGGCATCCTGCTCGCGATCATGATCCTGCCGATCATCACCAACGTCACCCGTGAGGTCTTCCTCCAGGTGCCGAAGATGCACGAAGAGGCCGCCCTGGCGCTCGGCGCCACCCGCTGGGAGGTCATCCGCATGTCGGTGCTGCCCTTCGGCCGCTCCGGCATCATCAGCGCCTCCATGCTGGGCCTGGGCCGCGCCCTCGGCGAGACGATGGCCGTCGCCGTCGTCCTGTCGCCCAGCTTCATCATCTCCGGGCACCTGCTGGACCCGGGCGGCGGCACGTTCGCGCAGAACATCGCCGCCAAGTTCAACGAGGCGGACAAGTTCGGCCGTGACGCACTGATCGCCTCCGGCCTCGTGCTGTTCGTGATCACCCTGCTGGTCAACGGCGCTGCCCGCCTGATCATCGCTCGCCGCAAGGAGTACTCGGGGGCCAACGCATGAGCCAGCTCGTCAAGGACGCGCCCGCGGTGACCCCCGTGCGCACCGGCTCCCTGTCCCACGCGCGCCTCCCGCGCTGGGCCCCGGCCGCCATCGCCGCCGGCTCGATCGCCGCGGGCTGCGGCATCGGCCTGGCCGCCGGCTGGCACAGCCGCGTCCAGTGGGGCATGATCGCCGCCCTGGTCTTCGTCCTCGCCACCTACGGGATCACCACCAAGGTCGAGAACTCGCGCCAGGCCAAGGACCGGGTCGCCACCAGCCTCGTCTGGGTGAGCTTCGTCCTGGCCATCGTGCCGCTGTTCTCGCTGGCGTGGGTCACCGTCGGCGAGGGCCTCGAAGTCGTCGACGGCTACTTCCTCGGCCACTCCATGAACGGCGTCCTCGACGCCCAGCCCGGCGGCGGCATCTACCACGCGCTGCTCGGCACCGTCGAGCAGGTCCTCATCGCCGCGGTGATCGCCGCCCCGATCGGCCTGCTCACCGCGGTCTACCTGGTCGAGTACGGAAGCGGCAAGCTCGCCAAGGCCGTCACCTTCTTCGTCGACGTCATGACCGGCATCCCCTCGATCGTGGCGGGCCTGTTCGTCCTCGCCACGTGGAACCTGATGCTGGGCTTCGGCCCCTCCGGCTTCGCCGGCGGACTCGCCCTCGCCATCCTGATGATGCCGGTGGTCGTCCGCTCCACCGAGGAAATGCTGAAGCTGGTCCCGAACGAGCTGCGCGAGGCCTCCCTCGCCCTGGGCGTACCGAAGTGGCGGACCATCCTGAAGGTGGTCCTGCCCACCGCGATCGGTGGCATCACCACCGGTGTGATGCTCGCCGTCGCGCGAGTCACCGGTGAGACCGCCCCGGTACTGCTCCTCGTTTTCGGCACGAGGCTGATCAACCCGAACCCCTTCGAAGGCGCCCAGTCCTCCCTGCCGCTCTACGTGTACGAGCAGTACGCGGTCGGCACGGACGCCTCGATCGCGCGCGCCTGGGGCGCCGCGCTGGTTCTGATCGTCTTCGTCATGCTCCTCAACCTGGTGGCCCGCGGCATCGCCCGCTGGAAGGCCCCGAAGACCGGAAAGTAGATCCACCATGGCCAAGCGAATCGATGTATCGGGCCTGACCGCCTACTACGGCTCCCACAAGGCGATCGACGACATCTCCATGACCGTCGAGCCCCGCTCCGTGACGGCCTTCATCGGCCCGTCCGGCTGCGGCAAGTCCACCTTCCTGCGCACCCTCAACCGCATGCACGAGGTCACCCCCGGCGGCCGGGTCGAGGGCAAAGTCATGCTGGACGACGAGGACCTGTACGGCTCCCACGTCGACCCGGTCGCCGTGCGCCGCACCGTCGGCATGGTCTTCCAGCGCCCGAACCCCTTCCCGACCATGTCGATCTTCGACAACGTCGCGGCGGGCCTGCGGCTGAACGGCTCGTACAAGAAGAACGAGCTCGCGGACGTCGTCGAGCGCTCCCTCAAGGGCGCGAACCTCTGGAACGAGGTCAAGGACCGCCTCAACAAGCCCGGCTCCGGCCTCTCCGGCGGCCAGCAGCAGCGCCTGTGCATCGCCCGCGCGATCGCGGTCGAGCCCGACGTGCTGCTGATGGACGAGCCCTGCTCGGCGCTCGACCCGATCTCGACGCTCGCGATCGAGGACCTGATCGGCGAGCTGAAGGAGCGCTTCACGATCGTCATCGTGACGCACAACATGCAGCAGGCGGCGCGCGTCTCCGACCGCACGGCCTTCTTCAACCTCTCGGCGGTCGGCCAGCCCGGCAAGCTCATCGAGATCGACGACACCGAGCGGATCTTCGCCAACCCGTCCGTCCAGGCGACCGAGGACTACATCTCGGGCCGCTTCGGATAAACACGTCTGCGGGTGCTGCATGGCGGTGCCACCCGCAAGACGACGGGCCCGCCCCTCTCCCAAGGGGCGGGCCCACTCCTTTTCCGGCCCGGTCCCCCCTCGGCCCCGGGCCGCGTCGGCACCCAGCCGGTACCACTCCAGCCCGGCCGGCGTTTGAGGCCACCGCGCGAAGCGCGGTACCGGGCCGGGGCGAAGCCCGGCCCCATCGCCCGGAGGGCGGTCCGGGGTCCGGGGCTCGCCCCGGTTCCGGGAAGGGGCGGGTAGGGGAACACGCTCCCGCGCAGCGGACGCCCCCAACGCAACGGCCCCCGCCGCCCACCAGGGCACCAGGGGCCGTGCACCAACCCGCGGCGTCAGCCGAAGATCACGTACACCACGCCATAACTGAGCGCAGCGACAAACGCCGCGGCCGGCATCGTGATGAACCACCCCATGATGATGTTCTTCGCGACCCCCCACCGCACCGCGTTCACCCGCTTCGTCGCGCCGACGCCCATGATCGCCGACGTGATCACATGCGTCGTCGAGATCGGCGCGTGGAACAGGAACGCCGAGCCGAACATGATCGACGCACCCGTCGTCTCCGCCGCGAACCCCTGCGGCGGGTCCAGCTCGATGATCTTGCGGCCCAGCGTCCGCATGATGCGCCAGCCGCCCGCGTACGTACCCAGCGACAGCATCACCGCACACGCGATCTTGACCCAGGTCGGGATCGGGTCGCCCGCGTTCTCGACGTCCGCGATGACGAGGGCCATCACCACGATGCCCATGGTCTTCTGCGCGTCCTGCAGACCGTGCCCGAGCGCCATGCCCGCCGCCGAGACCGTCTGCGCGATACGGAAGCCGCGCTTCGCCTTGTGCGGGTTGGACTTGCGGAAGATCCACATGATGCCGACCATCACCAGATAGCCGACGAGCAGGCCGACCACCGGCGAGATGAACATCGGGATGACGACCTTCTCGAGCACACCGGTCCAGATGACGTCCGTCCCGCCGGCCAGCGCCGCACCGACCATGCCGCCGAACAGCGCGTGCGACGAGGACGACGGCAGGCCGAAGTACCAGGTGATCAGGTTCCAGACGATCGCACCGACCAGCGCGGCGAACAGGATGCCCATGCCGCGCGCGCCGACCGGCGTCGCGATGAGCCCCTCGCTGACCGTCTTGGCGACGCCCTGCCCGAGGAACGCGCCGGCGAGGTTCATCACCGCGGCCATGGCCAGCGCCGCGCGCGGCGTCAGGGCCCGTGTGGAGACGGACGTCGCGATCGCGTTGGCGGAGTCGTGGAAGCCGTTGGTGTACGTGAAGAAGAGCGCGACCCCGATGGTCACGACCAGGGCAAAGGTGTCCACGTGGTTCAGGACTCCTTGACCGCGATGGTCTCCACCGTGTTCGCGACGTGCTCGAACGCGTCCGCGGCCTCCTCGAGCACATCGACGATCTGCTTGAGCTTGAGGACCTCGATGGCGTCGTACTTGCCGTTGAAGAGGTGGGCGAGCAGCTTGCGGTGGATCTGGTCAGCCTGGTTCTCCAGCCGGTTGACCTCGATCCAGTACTCGGTGAGGTTGTCCATGGTGCGCAGATGCGGCATGGCCTCGGCGGTCAGCTCCGCGGCCCGCGCCAGGACCTCGATCTGCTGCTCGACGCCCTTGGGCAGTTCTTCGACGTTGTAGAGGACGACCAGGTCGACGGCCTCCTCCATGAAGTCCATGATGTCGTCGAGGGACGATGCGAGGGAGTAGATGTCCTCGCGGTCGAAGGGCGTGATGAACGAGGAGTTCAGCTGATGGAAGATCGCGTGGGTAGCGTCGTCACCCGCATGCTCCGCCGCCCGCATCCGCTCCGCGATCTCGGCCCTGGCGGAGGACTCCGCCCCGAGCAGTTCCATCAGGAGCTTCGAGCCCGTGACGATGTTGTCCGCGGAGGCGGCGAACATGTCGTAGAAGCTCGTCTCCCTGGGGGTCAGACGAAATCGCACGTGGGGTCCTCGGGGTGCTGGGATTCGGTCAGGCTGATGCTAGGCGCATCATCCGGCCACGGCTAACGGCAGGCAGTATCCCAGTGTCGCCCATGCGGCAAGAAGATCAGCACGGGACCCCCACCACTTTCCGCACGATTCGTTACCATATACCCACGAGGGGTATACACCCCTTTCTGGACAACGGGAGGACGCGATGACGACCACCGAGGCGGCCGGCCTTCCGGTCACGGAGCACGAGACCGACCACGACCGCGGTATCCACGGGTACCACAAGCAGAAGGACGAGCACCTCAAGCGCCTGCGGCGGATCGAGGGCCAGATCCGCGGGCTGCAGCGGATGGTCGACGAGGACGTGTACTGCATCGACATACTCACCCAGGTCTCGGCTTCCACCAAGGCCCTGCAGTCCTTCGCGCTCCAGCTGCTGGAGGAGCACCTGCGGCACTGCGTCGCGGCCGCGGCGGTCAAGGGCGGCGAAGAGGTCGACGCGAAGGTGGAGGAAGCCACGAAGGCCATCGCCCGCCTGCTGCGCACCTGATCGCGCCGGCCCGCACGGGTCGCCTCCGGACGACCTGCGGGCCGTCGCGCGCCGGTGGCTTGATCTCGCCGGTCGGGGCCCCGGGGGCCGGTCAGGCTCTTCGGCGGCCGGACGGCTGCTTGATCCCGGGACCCGGCGACCGGGAGGCGGTCACTCTCGACGACGGCGGCCTGGGCGACGGCAGCTCCGGGCGGTCGGCGCGCACGGTGCGGTCCGTACGGTCGGCACGGTCCGCGCGGTCGATACGGTCACGGTCGATGCGGTCCGCCGTCACCATCAGGACCTCGTCGATACGGTCCGGACTGAGCCGCTCCCCGACCGCGGCCGACGCGGCGATCATCAGCTCACCGCACAGTTCGATCTCGGCGAGGGCCACGTGGTCTTCCTGGACGGTGGTCGTACTGGGCGGAGCCACGTGCAATCACCTCTTCCGGCCGATGTCGGTCTCCTAGCGTAAAGAGCGGCGCACGCCCCGCGCATGGCACGTCCGGACCATTTGGATTCTGACTCTCCCGGCCCAGGCCCCCTCCGGGCATCCCGGACCGTCCGCTCAGAGCTCGACCTTTCCGGTGTAGATGTCCCGCTTGTCCGGAAGCCGGACGACCACCCTGGTCCCGAAGTCGAAGAGGACCGTGGTCGATGTGACGTCGACCGTCCGGCCCTCGTTGGCGAAGGTGAAGCGGTGCCGCACCTTGCGGAGCCTGCCCGCCTCGTCCAGATAGGCGTCGAACGGAACCACGTCCTGGGCGAACCCTTTCGCCGCCGCGGTCAGTGACGCCTTCGTATGCGGAGCCGCGGCCAGCGCCGCCCGCCCGATGTCGGTCGTGCCGCTGAAGTGCCGCACCGTCACCCCCGACAGCTCCACGTCCCCGACGTACCGCACCCCGTCCGCGCCGCGCAGCAGTTCCGCGGCGGCCAGCGGATCGGTCGCCCCGCCGGTGACCAGGTTCCCGTCGTCCAGCGTGGTCGTGTCGACGCGGACCCACTTGTCGGCGGGCACGCCCGCGCCCCGGTTCTTCATATAGAGGGCGCCCGGCGTCAGCAGTTCGGTGATCGGCTCGTGCTCCTCCGCACCGGCGGCGTCCGGCGGCAGGACGACCTTCAGGCTGCCCATGCCCCGTGCGAAGTCGTACCCGCCCTCGCCGCGGATGGTGATCCGCGTGCCGCCGGACGCCATCTCCATCGACGTACGCGCCTTGGCGCTGCGGGCCCCCGCCAGCGTGTCCGCGGCCCTGCGCACCTCGTCGGCCGAGCCGCCGGGCCGGACTCCGCCGCCCTCACCGTCCACGGCCGCGGCGCCTGGGCCGGAGCATCCGGCGGCCGCGGCCACCGCCACGGCGGTCACGACGGCGACCGCCCCGCCCCTGCGCCTGTGCTGCACCACCATCGCCTGCCAACCCCCAACGCCGGACCGCTGCTTGATACGGGACTCACCGCCCTTCGGCCCTGGGGGCCTGGGACACCCATTCGCATAACGACGGCCCGGGCACGCCGTCACGCCGACCACCCGGGGTTTACTGCCACTGCCACCGCAGTACCTTTGTCCTGTGCCCCAGCAGGACCTCTCGACCGGTGATCCGGAAACGCACGTGACCACGACCGTCGAGCGCGGGTCCTTCGCCATCGCCCGCTGCAGTTGTGGCTGGTCGGGACCGGCGAGGCGGTCCCGCGACAAGGCCCGTACGGACGCCAGGTCGCACGCCTCGGCGCCATGACCCGCCGCACCCCGGCGAGCAGCCCGCGACGGGAACCCGCCGGCCACCGTGGCCGTCTCGTTCCACAGGAGGTTCCATGGAACTGGACCGGCGGTCACTGCTGACCACCGCCGTCGCCCTCGCCGCGAGCGCCGCCACCGCGAGCTGCACGGGCCAGGAGGACGGCGCCCCGCCGCGTACCCCCACCCCCACCCGGCCGGCACCGTCCGCCGGCACGACCGCCGCCGCCGACTGGGCCGCTCTCGCCCGCAGTCTCGACGGCCGGCTGATCCGCCCCGGGGACGCGGACTACGCGAGCGCCCGGCAGCTGTACAACACGCGCTTCGACTCACTGAAGCCGGCGGCCGTCGCCTACGTGGCGGGCGAGGACGACGTGCGCGAGTGCCTCGCCTACGCGAAGGCGCACGGCACGCCGGTGTCGATCCGCAACGGCGGCCATTCCTACGGCGGCTGGTCCTCCGGGAACGGACGCCTGGTCATCGACGTGTCCTCGATGGACCGGGTCGCCGCCGACGGCACGATCGGGGCCGGCGCCAAGCTCGTGGACGTCTACAACACCCTTGCCCGGCACGGCCGTACGGTCCCCGCCGGCTCCTGCCCCACCGTGGGCGTCTCCGGCCTCGCGCTCGGCGGCGGTCACGGCGTCACCTCCCGCGCCTACGGGCTGACCTGCGACAGCCTGACCGAGGCGACCATCGTCACCGCCGACGGCAAACGGCTGACCACGAGCGCGGACGAGAACAAGGACCTCTTCTGGGCCCTGCGCGGCGCGGGCAACGGCAACTTCGGCGTCGTGACCGGCTTCCGCTTCCGTACGCACCCCACGCCCGACACCGTCTCCGCGTTCCTCAACTGGCCGTGGCGGAAGGCGGAGCCGGTGCTCGCCGCCTGGCAGCGCTGGGCGCCCGACCAGCCGGACGAGATCTGGTCGTCGCTCCACCTCGCCGCCGGCCCCGGCGGCTCCCGGCCCACCCTGTCCGTCACCGCCTTCACCCTCGGCTCCGAGAGCGACCTGCGCAACGCGCTCGACCGGCTCGCGGACGCGGCCGGCTCCTCCGCGGCCTCCGTCGCGCTGCGCCCGCGCAGCTACCGCGACGCCATGCTCGGCTACGCGAACTGCCTCTCCCTCACCGAGGAGCAGTGCCGCCTGCCGGGCACCACCCCCGGCCGCGGCCGCGAGGGCGCGCTGCCCCGGGAGACGTACGCGTCGGCCTCGGACTTCTACGACCGCGACATACCGGAGGGCGGGCGCCGCGCCCTGATCGCGGCGGCGGAGGCGTTCACCCGCATCCCGTCCGACGCGAGCGGCGGCGGCGGTTCGATCGCGCTCACCGCCCTCGGCGGCGCGATCAACCGGGTCGACCCGGTGGCGACGTCGTTCGTGCACCGGCGTTCCCGGATGCTGGCCCAGTACATCGCCGCCTGGCGTCCGGGCACGGCGGGAGCCGCCCAGCAGGCGTGGCTGAAGGACACCCACGCGTCGATGCGCCGGTACGCGTCGGGCGCGGCGTACCAGAACTACGCCGACCCGAACCTGGCCGACTGGCGCCGCGCCTACTACGGCCCGGCCCTCGACCGCCTCACCCGCCTGAAGCACCGCTACGACCCCGACCGCCTCTTCGACCACCCGCAGGCGCTGTGACGCCGGCCCCCGCGGACGGCGGCCGAGCCCCGCGCGGCGATTCCCTGGGCACGGAGAACGTGTGCATCACCTCGGGGAACCGGAACCACTGGACCCGGCCGCCCGGACCCGTTCCCCTCACCGGTCCGCCCGGTCATCGAGGACTGACGCGCCACGCCTGCGGACACACGGGGACCGGGACCGAGGCGGGACCGGGCGGAGGCGGAACAGGTCCGTGGTCGCGGGACCGGCGCGTGGACGCGGGACCGGCGCGTGGACGTGGGACGCGTCCGTCGCCGCAGGTCAGGCGGCGAGGCCGTTCTCGCCGTGGCCCTCGGCCCTCGGCTCCGGAACGCCCAGGTTCTCCGCCCGCAGCGCGGCGCCGGCCGGGGCGTGCTTCGACCGTACGACCCACCCGAAGGGGCGCGAGGCCGCGATCGCCGACACCAGCGGGGTGAGCAGCGCGAGGGCGAGCGGCGCGAGCAGCAGGGCCACCGCCGTGCCGAGCGCGAACCCGCCGATGACGTCGGTCGGGTAGTGCACGCCCATGTAGACGCGACAGAAGCCCGCGACGACCGCGAGGCCGAGAGCGGCGAGCCCGAATCTACGGTGCGCCACGAAGAGCCCGGCGGCGATCGCCATGGCCAGCGTCGAGTGGTCGCTCACGAACGAGTAGTCCGTCTTTCCCTCGACGAGGACCTCGAGGCCCGCATGGTCGAGGAACGGACGGGGTCGCTCCACGAAGCCCCGGATGGGAATGTTGATCAACAGCGCGATCCCGGCCGCGAGCGGGGCCCAGATCAGTCCGGCGACCGCGGACACCGACTCCTCCGGGGTGCCGCGCCGGCGCACGCTCCACCAGCACCAGAGCACCACCAGCACCATGGCGAACATGGTCCCGTACTCGCCGACGAACTCCATGATGCGGTCGAACCAGGTGGGCGCGCCCTTGGCGAGGCCGTTGATGTCGTAGAGCAGGCCTACATCCGGGTTCAGCCCGTCTGCTGCGAGTCCAGCCATCTGCCACGGCCCCTTGCCTTGTGCTTGCCGGCGCACCTGCCTGTGCGCCGCTCATCAACCCCCGTGGTGGTGCGGTGTCTGCTGCATGGTCAGTGCGGCCTGTTCTGCACAGGGAACGACGTGATCGGTGGCCACGTTCCCCTCTCCACCGAACGAACACGATCACGTTATCGAAGGGTGACACTCCCCCAGAGCTTCGCATGGGAGGTAACCCCGTCGCAGCTCAGAGCCCTGCGGCGAGAGTCGCTTTCCGGCCACTCTCCCTCCGGCAACTCACGCTTCCGGAGCCTTCGGCAGGTCCGTCGGCAGTGCCCGCGCG
Organism: Streptomyces sp. NPDC006294; assembly: GCF_042870895.1. Taxonomy (NCBI): domain Bacteria; kingdom Bacillati; phylum Actinomycetota; class Actinomycetes; order Kitasatosporales; family Streptomycetaceae; genus Streptomyces; species Streptomyces sp. NPDC006294. The sequence goes on along the minus strand of NZ_JBIAHV010000003.1, from coordinate 17,277 downwards.
CCGTCCTCGGTCACCCGGGTCGCGCCGAAGTAGTCGGGCGTGTCGATCTTGTCGAACCGGATCACGGCGCCCGTGTACGGGGCGTTGATCATGTACCCGCCGCCGACGTACAGCCCGACGTGCCGGATGGCGCGGGAGTTGGTCAGATCGTCGGAGAAGAAGACCAGATCGCCCGGCAGCAGCTCGTCACGGGACGGGTGCGGCCCCGCGTTGTACTGATCGTTCGCCACCCGCGGCAGCTCGATCCCCACCGTGCGGTAGGCCGCCTGCGTCAGTCCGGAGCAGTCGAACCGCCCGTCCTGCTCGGGCGTCCCGTTCCCGCCCCACAGATACTTGGTGCCCAGCTTCTGCTGCGCGAAGTAGATGGCCCCGGCCGCCTGCCGCGACGGCTCGACCCGCCCCACCGGCTTGGCGAAGCTCTTCGCGAGCGTCCGGATGACCTTCACGTAGTTCTGCGTCTCGCGGTACGGAGGAACACCGCCGTACTTGATGACCGCATACGCGCCCGCGTTGTACGCGGCAAGCATGTTGTCGGTCGGATCACCCGGCGCCTTGCGAACATATCCAGCCAGTTCACAGTCGTACGAAGCCGCCGACGGAATCGCGTCGGCCGGGTCCCACACGTCCCGGTCGCCGTCCTTGTCCCCGTCGATGCCGTGCGTCGCCCAGGTGCCCGGGATGAACTGCGCGATGCCCTGCGCCGCGGCATGACTCTGCGCCCTCGGGTTCCAGCCGCTCTCCTGGTACAGCTGGGCGGCGAGCAGCGCGGGGTTGATGGCCGGACAGAGGTTCCCCCATGTCTGCACCAGCGACTGGTACTTCGCGGGCACGGCCCCCTTCGCCAGCCCCACGGCCCCGCTCTTCCCGTTCCCGCCGAGAAGCCCGGCGGCGGCGGAGTACGTCCCCACGACGAGCAGCGCGACGAAGCACAGACAGAACCCGACCGAGAGCCCAGCGACCAGCCACGCCTTACGCACCGTCAACCGCCTCTCGACGCCTGGTAGTCCACCCGAACGTCAGTGTAGGCGGCGGCCCTCCTCCCGTGGAGGCGCTCACCGGGAGCGGACCCGCGCGCCGCCGGGCCGCCCCCGCGCCCCCGGCCTCAGGCCTTGCGGGCCACTCCGCCGTACATCGCCACTTCCGCCGGGGCCGACTGGTTCTTCTCGTCGGCCCGCCAGCGGTTGCACGAGACGACGCCCGGCTCCAGCAGCTCCAGCCCGTCGAAGTAGCGCCGCACCTGCTCCGGCGTCCGCTGGGTGAGCCGGGGAGTGCCGTGCTCGTTCCAGAAGGCGACCGCCGCGTCCACGTCCGGCATCGTCGGGCTGGTGATCGTGTGCGACAGCGCGAGATGGCTCCCGGACGGCAGCGCGTCCATGAGCCGTCGCACCACGGCGTACGACTCCTCGTCGTCCTCGACGAAGATGACGACGCCGAGCAGCATCAGCGCGACCGGCTCGGAGAAGTCGAGCGTCTGCGCCGCCTGCTCCAGGATCGCGTCGGTGTCTCGCAGGTCCGCGTCCAGATAGTCCGTCCGGCCCTCGAGCGTGCCGGTGAGCAGCGCCCGCGCGTGGACGAGGACCAACGGATCGTTGTCCACGTACACGATGCGGGCGTCGGGCCGGATGCGCTGCGCCACCTCGTGAGTGTTGTCCGCGCTCGGCAGTCCGGTACCGATGTCGAGGAACTGCCGAATGCCCGCCTCGGTAGCCATATGGCGCACGGCCCGGCCGAGGAATCGCCGGTCGGCGAGCGCGTAGTCGCCGATGCCGGGGTGCAGCGCCCGGATCTGGTCGCCGGCCTCCTGGTCGACCGGGTAGTTGTCCTTGCCGCCGGTCCAGTAGTTCCAGATCCGGGCGGTGTGCGGGCGGGTGGTGTCGATCCGGTCATGGATCTGCGCATGGTCAGTCACGGTCGGAACCGTAGTCAACTCCTCCGCCCAGCAACAGGGTTCAGCCCTCGGCTCAGCCTGCCGCCTTCGGCTCGTACGGGGTGGTCCGGACGACCGTGGGCGCGTTCCGCCTCGTCGCGGCCCTGATGGCACAGGTCGTACGCGCCACCCCGCGTCCCGCCCAGCCTGTTCAATCGGCCCGTCCGGCCTCCCCGTACACGGGAAGCGCCCCCGTGGCGAGGTCGAACACCGACGGCTCGGGAAGCGGGACGGCCTCGCCGTACGTGCCGGGCAGCGTGTGCCGGTAGCGGGCCCCGTCGGGTGCGGTGTGCAGAGCCCAGGTGCCGTGGCGGGGATCGACGACCAGGAGGGCGGGCACGTAGGCGACCGCGTACCAGTCGGGCTTACTGCCGAGCGCCCGTGCCTTCTCCTGCCGGGGCACGACCTCGACGGCGAGTGCGACGTCCCGCGTGCGTACGGTCCGGTCGGCGGCGTCCACGCCGTCGCCCAGGGCGACGACGTCCGGCACGGCGAAGTCGTCGAGGTCCATCGGCATCCGTACGGACGGGGCTTCGACGACGGTGGCGTACGGGGCGATCCCGGTGACCAGGTGCCGTACGACGGCCGCACGGGTCGCGCAGTCGGTGCGCGACAGCACGAGGCTGCCGGCGAGGATCTCCACGCGTAAGTCCGTGGCCCGGGAGATCAGGCGCGCCACGTCGCGCGGGCTGCGCGGCAGGACGCGTCCGAGCAGGCCGCGCCGCGTCAACGGGCACCGCCCAGCTCGACCCAGAGCAGCTTGCCCTGCGGCAGCCGCGTCGCGCCCCACGCGTCCGCGCACACGGCGACGAGGCAGAGCCCGCGCCCGCCCGGCGCCTCCGGCCCGGGTCGGCGCGGCAGTCCCTCGAAGGGCGGCGGCACATCGGGGTTCGAGTCCCACACCCCGAGCCGCAGCCGCCCCCGTTCGGGCGCGCGCAGCCGGAGGCCGTACGGGCCTTCGGTGTGCACGAGCGCGTTGGTCACGAGCTCGGAGGCGAGCAACTCCGCGGTCTCCGCGAGACCGGCGAGGTGGTGGGCGTGGAGGACCGCCCGCAGAATGTGCCGGGCGATGCCGGGCGCCCGGGGATCCTGCGGCAGTTGAAGGGCGTAGGTCCAGGGCGGGGCTACGGTGGTCATGGAAGTCCCCTCGTCGGAGGTCGCGTTGAGGCTGCGGTGGTGGTTGCCCGGTGACCAGGTCGCTCCGTCGAGCGGGGTTCTTCCAGGCGGGTGGCCTGAGAGACACCGTAGGGTGCTTCATGGAATGCATTCCATGAAATCCACCGAATCAATTCCAGTTGCCCTCGTGTGGGTGACACTGTCCGGGAGAGTTGATGACGCCGAGCTCCACTCCAACCGCCCGCCGTCAGCGGCTCGGTGCCGAGCTCCGCAAGCTGCGCGAGCGGGCGGGCCTCACCGCGACGCAGGCCGCCGCCCTGCTGGGCGGCAACCAAGCGCGGATCAGCAACATCGAAGCCGGCCGTTACGGCGTCAGCGCTGCACGGGTACGTACCTTGACCTGCCTCTACGAGTGCTCGAACGCCGACCTGACAGAGGCCCTCGCGGCCATGACCGGGGACCGTAGACGCGGCTGGTGGGAGGAGTACCGCGAGATCCTCTCCAGCGGACTACTGGACCTGGCCGAACTTGAGCACCACGGACAGCGGTTGCGCACCGCGCACACCTCCGGCATCCCCGGCCTCCTCCAGACCCGGGAACACACCCTTGAGGTCATGCGCCAGGTGGTGCCTTCCCTGCCGCCGCCGGACGTGGAACACCGCCTGTCGTTCCGCATGAAGCGTCAGACGGTGCTCTTCCGGGAGGACGCCGCGCCATACCAGGCGATCATCCACGAGGCCGCCCTGCGGATGAGATTCGGCGGACCTTCCGTGGCCGGTCGTCAACTCCAGCACCTCTTGGACATGGGGCAACATGCCCACATCACGATCCTGGTCCTCCCCTTCGAGGCAGGCGCGTTCCCGGGTTCCGGCCAGCCGCTCTACTACGTACACGGCCCGGTGCCGCAGTTGGACACGGTCCAACTGGACCAGGCGCACGGGATCGTCCTCCTGGACGCAGAGGCGCAGCTCGACAAGTACCGCCAGGTCTTCGCACGGCTGGAGAGCCTCGCACTGGGCGCGGCCGCCTCCGCGAACCTCATCCACACCATCGCCAAGAGCCTGTGAAGGGACCGGATGTGCTTGTAGACAGCTGGCAGAAGTCGTCGTACTGCGGCGAAGGCGAGTCCTGCGTACACGTCGCCGCCGAAAGCGGCTCGGTCAGCGTGACCGAGAGCAGCGATCCGGACGGGCTCATACTCCGCACCACCCCCGCCGCCTTCGCGGCCCTGACCCACGCGCTCAAGACCGGCACCCCGAGCCCGGACATAGCCGTCACCCGCACCCCCGACGGGGTCCGCGTCGGCGGGGTCGTCACGACGACGCCCGAGAAGTGGGACGCGTTCGTGCTCGGCGTACGAGCCGGCGAGTTCGACCACTTCGGCCGCCAGCCACGCGTCCCGGCCTGACCACGCCCGCAGGCGCGGCGTGGGGCCGATTGGCCGGGGCTCATGCCTCGCTGGTCACCGTCAGGGCCACGGTCACAAAAGGGGTGAATCGCCCCCATGTTCAAGTTGCCAGCGGTTAGGGCCACTTCGACGCCCGATTCGCGCTGCAAGGGTGTCCGTAACCGCTCACAACTTCGGCAAGCCGCCCCCGACCTCCCTGGCCACGCCCCCACTCCAACGGACAGGGACCAGCGGGGCATGAGCCTGCGCCGAACGGTTACCGCTCGCCGCCGAGCCGGCGCCCGGCCGCCCCGCACCACCACCGCGCCCCGCAGGGCCCACCGGCCCGCAGGCCGGGAACCGGCCCCGGCCACGACCCCACCTCGGGACCCCTCCCCCCGGCCGCCCTCCCAAGAGCGTCACCAGCGGGGACGGGGCGGGAGTCCAGGGTGGAGCGAAGCGCAATCGCCGCAGGCGACGCGAGGGAGGAACGACCGAGCGCCCTGGACGCCCGACACGGCCCCGCGCACCATCAAGACCAAGAGGGCGGCCCTGCACCAACCGGACAACCGGGCCGCGCCCCGGAGCCGTACCCCCGAAACTGGTCTGGACCTCTGTCCGCTACTCTGTGTCACACAGCCCAGAAGGCTGAAGTCGACCCCCAGCCCCATCCCCTTCCGTTGACCACGGCAGGGGCCGGCAACACAGCACCACAGGAGCACCACGTGAAGAACGCTGCGAGCGTGACGGACACAGCCGACACGAAGGACGCACGCAACGGGGAGAAGCCGGGCCGCCGCAAGGGTGACTCCGGCGGCATGATCGCAACGCTGACCTTTGTCGTACTGCTCGCCGTCGCCCTGGGCCTCCTCGGCTACATGGTGGTCAGCGGCTGACCCGACAGGGCCAGGCAGAAGAACCAAGGCGGTGCGGGTCCGGTCTCGGACCCGCACCGCCTTCGTCGTACCCCCACACGCCCACCCAGGACGAACCACCCCAAAGGTGGAACAACGACAGTCGTTGCCCGAGGTCACCCTCCGTGATACACAGAGTGACCATGCAGACAGTCGCACCGACCCGAACCGCGCCGCCGCAGGTCAGGGCGGCTGGTTCGGTCATACGTGCGGAGATCGGGTAAAGAGACCCTCCAAGTCGGCATACGCGGGCGGTTTCATCAGCGAAGATAGAACCAAGGGCCTGTGCCGAGGGGCGCGGGCGGCTAACAACCCAACAGGGGCGGTGAGTTACATGATCCTGGCAGCGGAAAAGGGCGACATCACCACCATCATCGGCGGAATCGCCCCGAACTGGGGGCCGTTCGGAAGCCTGGGCAACGAGGCTCGGGTGATGATCGAGGTCGTGATGGCCATTGCCATCCTCCTCTGCCTCGGCATCGCGATCTGGGGAGCGGCCAAGCAGCGCATCGGCGCGACGGCGCTGCGCGACACGTTCAGTGCCGAACAGGGCAAGGGCCTGATCGTCGCCGGCCTGACCGGCGTCTTCATCATCGGGTCGCTGGGGACCTTGTTCACCATCGTCTACGGGATGGCTGTCTAAGCGTCCGTCAGTCCTCCGGGCTCGCCCCGGGCCCACCCTTCGAGGTTGCGTCTCCCTGATGTCGAGTCACCACAGCATGTCCGCGCGGCAAGCAGTACGTCCACCACTGGTTGAGGGGGCCTGGGCGACATGAGCCTCGGCGACGATCACGGCTACGGCGGCGAGCCGGGCGGCCGTACGAGCGAGGGCTTCGGCGGCTCGGGCCAGACCCGTACCCGTCTCCCGGGCAGCGGCGACGCGGACATCTACGGAGGCGCGCGCCGCCCGGCGCGCAGTGGCTCCCGCTCACTCATCACCGTGGTGGGCGTGGTGGTGCTGCTGATCGCGGCGATCGCCTTCGCCAACCGGGGTGGCGGAGGCGACGACGACGCGCCGGGCAGCGCGAAGGAGCCGGCGGCCCAGCCGACGGCTCCTTCGGGCGTCCGCCCGGTCAAGGGCGACACCGGCGGCATCCCGACGGGGTACGCGCAGGACCAGCAGGGGGCGCAGAGCGCAGCCGCGAATTACGCGGTGGCGCTCGTCTCGGCGGAAATCCTCAAGCCCGACCGGCGAAGCGACATCGTGCGGCAACTGTTCGTCGCGGACAAGGTCCAGGAACTCGAAGGCAAGCTCGATCGAGCCTACGACAAGACGTTCCTGGACAAGCTCGGTCTCGACGCGAACGGCAACGCCGCTCCCGGCATGACCTATGTGTCGCGCACCGCGCCCGTCGGAACCAAGGTCACCAAGTACGCCGGCACCAGCGCAACCGTCGAAGTGTGGTGCACAGGCGTGTTCGGTACCGCGGGGGTCAGCTCCACGAACCCGGTGACCAACGATTGGTTCACCATGACTCTGGAGCTGCGGTGGGCCGACACGGACTGGAAGGTCGCAAGCTTCTCCCAGAAGGACGGCCCCGCACCGGTGAACGCTGACCGTACAGCGTCCAGCGCCGACGAAATCGCCAAGGCAGTCGAGCAGTACGGAGGGTTCACCTATGCCCGGTAGCCCGCGCCGCGCATTCACTGTCGCCTCGGCGCTTGCCGCTGTGCAGGCAGCGGTGTTCGTGGGAGCGACGAGAGCCTTTGCCGAACCGACGCCCACTCCGTCCGACGAGGACAAGTGCGACCTCATCGTCGGCCCCGCCCGCGACTACTGCGAAGACGGCGAAGGCGCCTCCACCCCCGGCCGGTCGGGCCTCGACGCCGACCCCGGGGCCGCGCTCGATCCGCTGTCGTCGCTCGCGCGCGGCTGCGCCGATGCCGCGTCGTGGACGATCGGGAAGTTGTCCGAGGCCGTCGAGTCGACGGCCACCGTCGACTTCACGAACCTGACGTTCCTCGCGCACTACGCCATCGTCTTCGCCGCCGCCTCCATCCTCACGCTGCTCCTGTGGCTGCTGGCCGTCGCCAAGCGGGCCGTCCGGGGCGTGCCGCTCATGACCGCGGTCTCGGAGGCCGTCGGGTTCCTCTGGCTCAGCGTGCTCGCGTCCGCCTTCACGCCCCTGATCCTCTTCACGCTGGTGTCCGTCACCGACAGCGTCACCGAGGTCATCGCGGGCGGTACGGCGCAGCAGACGGACATGTTCTTCGGGAACTTCTCCAAGGCGCTCGCCAAGGGCGACGACATCGGCGGCGGGCCGATCATGCTGATCGTCGTCTCGCTGGTCACGATCCTCGCCGCCGGCGTGCTCTACCTCGAGCTGTTCATCCGCGCGGTGCTCCTCTACGTCGGCGCGCTGCTCGGCGTCGTCGTGTACGCGGGCCTCGTCGACAAGAACATGTGGGGCCACGTCCGCCGCTGGGCCGGGATCATGATCGCGATCATCCTGGTCAAGCCGGTGATCGTGATCGTGCTGGGCCTCGCGGGCGCGCTGTCCGCCGACGACGGGCCGGACTCCTTCTCCGCCGTCGTGTCGGGACTGGCGATCATCCTGCTCGCCATCTTCGCGTCCGCGATGATCTACCGCTTCGTCCCCGGTTTCGGCGACGAGATCGCCTCCTCCCGCAACAACCGCATCCAGAACGGCGCCGAGAACAAGGCGGCGGCCGTCATCAGCTCCCCCGCGGCGCTCGTGTCCCAGGGCATCAAGACCCACAGCACCCGCGGCAACCAGAACACCGGCGACGGCGGCGGCAGCAGCCCCCGCCCCGCCAACCCCGCCTCCGGCGGCATGGCGGCCCACGGCAGCCGTGGGTCGGACGGGGCGGCGGGCGCGGCGCCCGCGCCCCGTAACAGCAGTCCGACCAGCGGGACCCCGCACGGCAATCGCAACAGCACAGGAGGTGGCCGGCGTTGACGACCCAGTCCCATCCGATCACGCCCCGCCGCACGTACCTCATCGGCCGGGCCCGGCCGAACGCGGTCATCGGCAAGAACCGTGAGACCGGCGAGATCGCGCTGATCATCGCCGGCGCGTTCCTCGGCATGATGAGCGGGCTGCTGGTCCCCGTCCTGTCACTGCGCATCGTGCTGCTGATGGGCTTCCCGATGCTGGCGCTCGCCGCCGTCTACGTCCCGTACCAGCAGCGCACCTTCTACAAATGGTTCGAAATCAACCGCAGCTACAAGCGGTCCCTGCGCAACGGCGGCACCCTCTACCGTTCGGGCGCCGTCGAGGCGGGTACCCGGCTCGACGGCCGGGAGGTCGAGGTCGGGCCGCCGCCGGGGATCGGGCGCATCAACTGGCTCGCCGCGCCGTTCGGCCCCGACGAGATCGCCGTGCTGCTGCACGCCGACCGCCGGACCGTGACCGCCGCGATCGAGATCGAGGGCCCCGGCGTGGGCCTGCGGGACAGCGAGGACCAGGAGGCCCTGGTCGACCGTTTCGGCACGCTCCTGAAGCATGTAGCCAACGGCGACGGCTTCGTGACGCGGATTCAGATGCTGGCCCGTACGCTGCCCGCCGACCCGGACGCCCACGCCAAGGACGTCGCCCAGCGCGGCGACCGGACGGCCCCCGGCTGGCTCAAGGAGTCGTACGACCAGCTCCAGTCCATGGTGTCGACCTCCAGCGAGCAGCACCGCGCCTACCTGGTGGCGTGCATGCACTACTCGCGCGAACTGGCCGCGGAGGCGCACACCATGGCCCGCGCCGCCAAGGCGGCGTCCGGGGCGCGACGGCTCGACAAGGACGCCGGTCTCGCCGTCGTCATGGCCCGTGAACTCACCGACATCTGCGCCCGGCTGGCGGAGGCGGACATCCGGGTGCGGCAGCCGCTCGGCCAGTCCCGCCTCGCGTCGCTCCTGCACTCCATGTACGACCCGGACCACCCCATCGACCACATCCAGGCGATGACGAAGCGGAACGCCTGGCCGGCCGAGCTGGACGCCGTCGAGCCGACCTATCTCCAGGCGAAGACACGCGAGTCGTCGACCCGGGCTCCCTGGTGCCACTCGACCGCGTGGGTCAAGGAGTGGCCGATGACGCCCGTCGGCGTCAACTTCCTCGCCCCGCTGCTGGTCCACACCCCGGACGTGATCCGCACGGTCGCGGTCACCATGGACCTCGAGCCGACCGAGGTCGCCATCGAGCGGATGCTGACCGAGAAGACCAACGACGAGGCGGACGCCAGCCGCGCCGCCAAGATGAACCGGACCATCGACCCGCGCGACATCGCCGCGCACGGCCGGCTCGACCAGCGGGGTGAAGATCTCGCGAGCGGTGCGGCGGGGGTCAACCTCGTCGGGTACATCACTGTGTCGTCGCGCTCCCCCGAGGCCCTGGCCAGGGACAAGCGCACGATCAGGGCCTCCGCCGGCAAGTCGTACCTGAAGCTGGAGTGGTGCGACCGCGAGCACCACAGGGCCTTTGTGAACACCCTGCCGTTCGCGACCGGCATCCGCCGATAGGGGCCCGTGTGATGCGAGATCCGCTGTCCGTCCTCACGGATGCCTTCACCTCCTTCCTCTTCGGGAAGGTGGAGACCACCCGTCAGCCCGTCCGTACGTCGACGGGCCAGGCCCAGGCCGTCTACCTGCCGACCGCCGCGCCCGGCCTCGGCGACTCGGGTGTGATCATCGGCCGCGAGGTCTACAGCGGCAAGGGCTACATCTACGACCCCTTCCAGCTGTACGGTCAGCAGCTCCCCGCTCCCCACTGGCTCGTCCTCGGCGAGTCCGGCAACGGCAAGTCCGCCCTCGAGAAGACATACGTGCTCCGGCAGTTGCGCTTCCGCGACCGCCAGGTCGTGGTGCTCGACGCCCAGGGCGAGGACGGCGCCGGCGAGTGGAACCTCATCGCGCAGGAGCTGGGGATCACCCCCATCCGCCTCGACCCGATGACCGCCCTCGACGGCGGCATCCGCCTCAACCCGCTCGACCCGTCGATCACCACGACCGGCCAACTGGCGCTGCTCCGCACGATCATCGAGGTCGCCATGGGGCACGGCCTCGACGAGCGGGCCGGCTTCGCGCTCAAGGTGGCGCACGCGTACGTCAACACGAGCATCACCGACCGGCAGCCGGTCCTCACCGACATCGTGGAGCAGCTCCGGCACCCGAAGCCGGAGTCCGCGGAGGCCATGAACGTCGACATAGACGACGTCCGCGCCTGGGGCCTCGACGTGGCGCTGGTCCTGGACCGGCTCGTCGACGGCGACCTGCGCGGCATGTTCGACGGACCGACCACCGTCGGCATCGACCTCGACGCGCCGCTGATCGTCTTCGACCTGTCGCACATCGACCGCAACTCCATCGCGATGCCCATCCTGATGGCGATCGTCGGCGTCTGGCTGGAGCACACCTGGATCCGCCCCGACCGCAAGAAGCGCATCTTCCTGGTGGAGGAGGCGTGGCACATCATCAACAGCCCGTTCGTCGCCCAGCTCTTCCAGCGGCTGCTCAAGTTCGGGCGGCGGCTCGGCCTGTCGTTCGTGGCGGTGGTCCACCACCTGAGCGACGTGGTCGACGGGGCGGCGGCGAAAGAAGCAGCGGCGATCCTCAAGATGGCCTCGACGCGCACGATCTACGCCCAGAAGGCCGACGAGGCACGGGCCACCGGAAAGGTGCTGGGGCTGCCACGCTGGGCCGTGGAGATCATCCCGACGCTGACGCCCGGTATCGCCGTGTGGGACGTCAACGGAAACGTCCAGGTGGTCAAGCACCTGATCACCGAGGCGGAACGGCCCCTGGTCTTCACCGACCGCGCCATGACGGAGTCCTCGGTCCCCGCGGTACCGGAGCACGTTCAGGCCGCGGAGTGGGAGGCGGAACAGCGCGCGCGGCTCATCGAGCAGCAGCAGCTCGGCGAGTCGTCAGAGTCGACGGTGGCGTGAGATGTACGAGGGCGGCCGTGAGGGCCAGGCGCGGCGTGCGGGAGGCGTGCCCGACGGTCTGCTGGTCGGGCTGCTGGCCTTCCTCCTCGGCCTGACGCTGCTCGTCTGGTCGGCGACGGGCCTCGCCGGTCTGTTCACGCACGGCTCCTGGCCCTCCGGGGTCACCTTCACCAACACCCCGGCGGCCGTACGCTCACTCGCCGGCGCCCCGCAGGACCTGGCCGCCGCCTGGCCCGCCACGCCGCCGGGCGAGCTCTCCGGGTACGGGCTGTTCTGGGGGCTGCTCATCGGGCAGCTCATGGTGCTGATCGTGCTGACGGTGTTCACGCTGGGCACGGTGGCGCGCTGGCGCGCGGTACGGGCGGCGGCGCGTGCCGAGGCGCGTGGCCCGGGACGCGCCGAGGCGCGTGAGCCCCGGCGCGTACGGAGCCCGGAGCGCGCGCCGGAGCCGCCCGTACAGGAGGTGGCCGTACCGGAGGCCCCCGTACAGCCGGTACCGCAGCCCGCGCCCGCCCCCGTTGCGGACGCGGCCCTTGAGACGCCGCCCCTCGCCCCGCCGCCCGCCGTCCCGGCGCCCCGTGCCCGAACCCCCCGTGTCCTGTACGCCGATCCCGCCGGCCGGCGGCCCACCGCCGTGCAGGCGCTCTTCGACGCCGAGGGCCCGGCGCTCGTCGTGACCTCCGACCCCGCCGTGTGGGCCGAGACCAAGGACGCGCGGGCCAAGCTCGGGCCCGTACTGGTCTACGACCCGGGGCACCTGTGCGACACCCCCGCCCGGCTGCACTGGTCCCCCACGGCCCACTGCGAGGACGACCGTACGGCCGCCGCCCGCGCCGGCGCGCTTCTCGCGCCCGTACGCCCCCGGGCGCTCATCGACGCCGCCGTGGCGGACACCGCGGAAACACTCATGCGCTGCTGGCTGCACGCCGCGGCCGTGGACGGACGCCCGTTCCGCCAGGTCCACCGCTGGGCGCAGGGCAGCGGCGCCCACGAGCCCGTACGCATCCTCCGCACCCACCCGAAGGCCGCCGGCGGGCTCGCGGGGTTGCTCGAGTCGGCGCTCACCGCCCATCCGGAACGGCGCGAGATCGCCCAGGAGTTGACCGCACGCGCGCTGTCGGCGCTCTCCTCCGTCCACATCCGCGAGGCGTGCACCGCGAATCGAACGGATCTGCTCGCCCTGGAATCATTCGTGAACGAAGCGGGCACGCTTTATGTCGTGGGTGAACCGATCGAAGATCCACGCACCCACCCCGGCGCGATGCCGCTCCTCACGGCACTCGCCGCAGACGTGGTCGAGCACGGCCGCCGCATGGCCGCACGGTCATCCGACGGTCGGCTCGACCCACCAATGACCCTCGTGCTGGACGACGTCGCGGCCGTCGCCCCGTTCCCCGGACTCCCCGAACTGCTGGCCACCGGAGATGTCCTGGGCATGCCGGCGCTCGCCCTGCTCCGCTCCCCCGAACAGGCCCGCGCCCGCTGGACCGCCCCCCTGCCCCAGTCCTGACCTCTGCGTCTCAGGCGTTGAGCGCCCGTCAGTCCTGGGACGGACGCCGGATCTCGTACTCCGACGCCCTCTCGTCGTCCGGCACCGGCGCACTCACGCCGCTCGGTACGAAGCCGACCTTGCGGTAGAGCGCGGCGGCCCTGGCGTTGTCCGAGTGGAACAGCAGCCGCACCCGCTCCACAGGCGGCGAGTCCAGGGCCCACGACCACTCCAGCGCCCCACGGAACAGCGCCTCCGCCAGCCCGCTGCCCCGCGCCTCCTGCCGTACGAACACGCCCACCACGTGCGTCTGCTCGACCGGGGCCGGCCTGCCGATCAACGCGCTGCCCTCGTGCTCGACCAGCACACTCGCCGTACCGTCCCACCGGCCGTCCGGCGCCTCGGCCACGAACTGGACGACGTCCACCCCCGCGGCGGCACTCGCCGTGCGCTCCTGCCAGAACGAGTCGGGCCGCTCCAGCGCCTGCTCGTACGACTCGTAGAAGGCTATGGGGGCGAGCGGGTCCTGAAGGGCGTCGAGCCGCAGGTCACGGGCCTTGGCCCACTCCTCGGCACGCACGCGCCGGATGACGTATTCCATCCCCCGATACTGGCGTCGGCCAGCACTCCTGAGCAACGCCATTTTCCCGTCGTACCCCGGTACTACGCCCGCTCCCCGACTGCCGCCCACGGTCGGACGCCCGGCCCCGGCCGCCTCCGTAGCGTCGACGTCATGACCAGGCCACACGGCATCGAAGCCGTCCACCTCACCAAACGCTACGGCGCCAAGACCGTCGTACAGGACCTCACCTTCAGCGTCAGGCCCGGCTCCGTGACGGGCTTCCTGGGACCGAACGGTGCCGGCAAGTCCACCACCATGCGCATGCTCCTCGGCCTCGACGCGCCCACCCGCGGACGCGCCACGATCGGCGGCCGGCCCTACGCGGCCCACCCGGCGCCCCTCACCGAGGTCGGCGCCCTGCTGGAGGCCCGCTCGATCCACCCCGGGCGCACCGCAAGGAACCACCTGCTCGCCCTCGCCCACACCCACGGCATCCCGCGCTCCCGCGTCGACGAGGTCATCGCCCTGACCGGCCTCACCGATGTGGCGGGACGCCGGGTCAAGGGCTTCAGCCTCGGCATGGGCCAGCGTCTCGGCATCGCCGCCGCCCTGCTCGGCGACCCGGCGACCCTCATCCTCGACGAACCCGTCAACGGCCTCGACCCGGAAGGCGTCCTGTGGATCAGGACGCTCCTGAAGTCCCTGGCCGCGGAGGGCCGTACCGTGCTCGTCTCGTCCCACCTCATGAGCGAGATGGCCCTCACCGCCGACCACCTCGTCATCATCGGCCGCGGCCGGCTGCTCGCCGACACGACCGTGGAGGCGTTCGTACGGGACTCCGGCGCGAGCGCCGTGAAGGTGGTCTCGCCGGAAGCGGCCACGCTGGTCACCCTGCTGGACGGCCCGGGCATCGACCTGGAACGGACCGCCCCCGGCGAACTGCTGGTACGCGGCACGGACAGCGAGACCGTCGGCCGCACCGCCGCCGCGCACGGCATCCCGCTGTACGAACTCACCCCGGTCACCGCCTCGCTGGAGCAGGCTTTCATGGACCTCACGCACGACGCGGTCGAGTACCAGACCACCCCCCTCGAAGGAGCTGCGGCATGAACGCGTACGCCCTGACCCCGAAGCGGGTGCTGCGTGCCGAGTGGCACAAGCTGTGGACGCTGCGCTCGACGTGGATCACACTTCTGACGGCCGGCGTCCTGACCCTGGGCATCGGCCTGCTGATGGGCGCCACGTACGAGACGGGCGGCGGCGACGGCGACGTGGACGTCGTCGTACTGACGCTCATCGGCGTCCAGTTCGCGCAGATCGCCTTCGCCGTGCTCGGCATCCTCGTCACCGCCGGCGAGTACTCGACGGGCATGATCCGCGCCTCGATGACCACGGTGCCCCGCAGGCTGCCGGTCCTGTGGTCCAAGGCGGCGGTCTTCGGCGCGGTCACCCTCGCCATCACGCTCCTCACGGCCTTCGTCACCTTCCCGGCGGCGCAGCTCTTCTTCGCCGGCACCGACCAGGAGGCGTCGCTCGGCGATCCTGGCGTGGTCAGGGCCCTGTTGGGCAGCTCGGCCGGGCTCACGCTGCTCGGGCTGATCGCCCTCGGGCTGGGCGCGCTCGTGCGGTCCGTCCCGGGCGCGATCGGGGTGTTCATCGGCGGCGTCATGATCCTGCCGGAGGTGATGGGCATGCTTCCGTACGACATCGCGGCGGACGCCGTGGAGTACTTCCCGGCGAAGGCCCTGGAGTCCCTGATGTCGGCGGAGCCCGTCCCCGGGGCGGCATCGCCGGGCGGAGCGCTGCTGGCCCTGACGCTGTGGGCGGCTGCGACGCTGGCCCTCGCGGGTGCGACGCTCAAGCGCCGGGACGTCTGAGACCGTCGTGTACGAGGATGTGGGGGTGCGCATCGCCCAGCAGCAGAACGACCAGTCGTCGGCCCGCCCCGCGCAGCAGGGCTGGTCGACGGGGGCCCGGCCGCTCACCGGCCGGCTGCACCACCTCACCGAGCGGATACGCTCCCTCGATCGCCGCCGCCCGCTGCTGTGGGACCTGCATCTCACCGGCATGGTCGCGTTCGCCGCACTGGTGGACGCGGCGGGCGGCTGGCGAAACGTCGCCTTCAACGACGAGGTGCCGCTCTGGCTCGTCGTTCTGATGAGCCTGGGCTTCTCGGTCCCGCTGCTGTGGCGGCGCGGTCACCCGCTCGCCGTGCTGCTGGTGATGCTGCCGTTCTCACTGGTAAACGCCGCGAGCGGGGCACATCTCCAGGCGTCGTTCCTGCAGATGATCGCCGTCTACAACATCGCGCTGCGGCTGCCGCTGCGGACCCTGGTGTGGTCGTTCGGCACGGTGCTCGTGCCGCTGGCGGTAGGGGCCACGGTCTACCCGGTGGGCAGCTGGGACCAGCAGTTCGTGCCGATGCTCTACAGCTTCGCCCTGGTCGCGCTGTCGGGACTGGTGGTCCGCTCCCGCAAGGAGTATCTGGCGTCCCTGGTGGAGCGGGCACGGCAGCTCGAGGTGGAACGGGACCAGCAGGCGCAGCTGGCGGCGGCCGCGGAACGGGCCCGTATCGCACGGGAGATGCACGACATCATCGGCCACAACCTGTCCGTCATCACCGGCCTCGCCGACGGCGGCGCCTACGCGGCCGCCGGCTCCCCGGAGCGCGCCGCCCAGGCGCTCGACGCCATCGGCACCACCAGCCGCCAGGCGCTGACGGAACTGCGCCGACTGCTCGACGTACTTCGTGACGAGGCCGAGTCCCGGCCCGTCGCGAAGCTCGCGCCACAGCCCGGCCTGACCGACCTGGACCGGCTGGTCGAGGGGGTCTCGCGAGCAGGACTGCCGGTCGCCCTCACCGTCGGCAAGGCCCCCGAAACCTTGTCGGCGGGCCAGCAGTTGACGGTGTTCCGGGTCGTCCAGGAGGCCCTGACCAACACCATGAAACACGGCGGTCCGGACGCCACGGCCACGGTCGACGTGCGGCACGCGGCCGACGGAGTCACCGTCACGGTCACGGACACCGGCGACGCCCCGTCCAGTTCCGCGGGCGCGGGCCGCGGTCTGACAGGAATGCGGGAACGAACCGCCCTGTACGGCGGCACACTTGAGGCCGGCCCGCTGCGCCGGCCCGGTGGCGGCTGGCGCGTCCGTCTCACTCTCCCGAAGGACATCGACCAGTGACGACCGTGCTCATCGCCGACGACCAGCCCATGCAGCGTTTCGGCTTCCGCATGCTGCTGGAGAGCCAGGACGACATGACGGTGGTCGGCGAGGCGGGGAACGGAACGGAGGCCGTCCGCGCGGCGGGCGAACACCGCCCCGACGTCGTCCTGATGGACATCCGGATGCCCGGCCTCGACGGTATCGAGGCGACTCGCCGCATCGTCGCCTCCGGCGCCCGCACCCGCGTCCTGATCGTGACGACGTTCGACCTCGACGAGTACGCGTACAACGGGCTGCGGGCCGGCGCGAGCGGCTTCCTCGTCAAGGACGCGATGCCGGAGGAGCTCCTCTACGGCATCCGCGCGGTGGCGGCCGGAGACGCGGTCGTCGCACCGAGCCTCACACGCAGACTTCTCGACACCTATGTGCAGCATCTGCCCGAGACGGGGGACGGTGTGGGCCCGACGGCTCCGGACGAGCGTCTGGCGCGGCTGACCGAGCGGGAGCGGGAGATCCTGACGGTCATCGGCCAGGGCTGGACGAACACCGAGATCGCGGCGCGGCTGCATCTCGCCGAATCGACGGTGAAGACGCATGTGAGCCGCATCCTGGCGAAGACGGGCGCGAGGGACCGGGTCCAGGCCGTCATTCTCGCGTACGACACCAGGCTGGTGAATCCGTCGTGAACGGGCCCGGAATCGGTCCGGTCGTGAATGGGTCCGGAACGCAGAAAAGCCCCGCACCAGAGGTGCGGGGCCTTCCCACAATAATTGTTCGGCGGCGTCCTACTCTCCCACAGGGTCCCCCCTGCAGTAC